>JBEVNX010000004.1:0-12699 GCA_040507895.1 Binatia bacterium
TGCTCCTAACGGTCGTCGGCGCGGTGCTCGTCAACTCGTTCTCCATCCAGATGCGATTTCGCGGCGACACCGAGATCAAAGCCGAGACTCATCAGGGGCTCGTCGCCGCGCTCGACTCGTTGGTGCGCGACGTGCGCTTGGCCGGCGCCTGCCTACCGACGCAACCATCGTTCGTTCCACTGGCGGGCGTCAATAACGGCACGACGGATGCGATCACGGTGCGTACCGGGGCGATCAGCTCGGCGACCACCTGCATCGTGGCCACGCTGACCAGCGCGCTGACGGCGGGAGCAACCGAGCTGCCCGTCGACGATGTGAGCGGCTTCAAGGTCGATGGATGGGGATACGTGGTCGGCGCGGTGCCCGGAGAGCTGTTCCACGTGACGGCGGTGAGCGGGACGAGCGGGGCCGGCAACGTCACCACCGACACAACGCTCGCGCAGAGCTACCCCGTCGGCGGCGGGGTCTACGCGCTCGAGGAGCGCGTCTACGCAATCGACGCGACCACCTACGGGCAACCTGTGCTTACCCGCTCGATCAACCGCCAGGCCGCCCAGCCGATCGCGGGCGGCATCGAATCGCTGAACATCCGATACCGGCTCAACCAGAACTGCCCGAGCTGCACGGTCATCGATCTGCCGGCCGACAATCCGACCTGGGTCCAGGTGAGCGAGGTCATCCTCAGTGCCACTTCGATCTCGCGCCAGAACCTGTCGACCGGGGCGCGGCTGCGCGAGTCGGCCACGGTGACGGTCCAGCCTCGCAACCTCGTGGCCCTGCGCCCGAGCTGAGGAGGGTCAGTCGAACATGCGGCTTCGCGAGCAAGCGGGCGTCGCGCTCATCGGGGTTCTGATGATCATCGGCTTGCTGATCGCCGCCGCCACGGCCGTGGCGGTGCGCGTTCGATTGGAAACGATGGGACAGGCCGCCTTCCAGACCGCCCCGAAGAACCACTTCGCGGCCGAGGCCGGAATCAACCGCGGCGTAGCCGAGTTTCGCAACATCTTCATCAACGGGAACGTGCCCACCGGCAATTCGGGGAGCGGCACGGGTGACTACGCGGTACGCTCCGCATCACTCGGCCCGCGAGCGATCCGCTATCAGCTGCGAGAGCCGGGAACCAATCCCGTGAGCCGCCAGCTGCCACTCGGCATGGTCCCGTTCGGCGGCCTGAACTCGATCCAATACAATTACTCGGTCGCCTCGGCGACGCCCGATCTCGTCAACCCAGCGGCGCAGCTCCGCTCGCAGTTCGAGGTCAACAACATCCCGATCTTCCAGTTCGCCGCCTTCTACAACGGCACGCTGGAGATCCTACCCGGCGCAACGATGGCGCTGCATGGGAGAGTGCACAGCAACGCGAACCTCTACGTCGACTCCAACTCGAGTGCCTCGCTGACGATCGCCGACAACCCGCCGGCGATCACGACCGTGCAAGTATCGGCCGTCGGCGACCTCTATCGCGGCCGGCTCGACAACGGCGCCTGCTCCGGGACAGTCACGATCGACATGCTCCAGGACGCCAACAGCGACGGTCGGCTCGACCCGCAGAACCTGCTCTGCAACGGGGGGGCGACGCGGCAAGTGCCGAACAGCGAGGTGGCGACCTGGCTCGGCAGCGTTCAGGTGCGCGTTCCGAACATCGGGCTGCCGGCGAATTTCTCCCTCGCCCGGCTGAGCGGCGACTACTGGTCGAAGGCTGACCTGCGCATCGTGCTCGATCTCACGCAGACTTACGCCGCCGAGGCGGGCGTCAATCTCCACGCCATCGTCGTGCAGGACGCGGCTGGAAACGTGGATGCCGCCAAGACCGCGCTGCTACGCACCTTCATGCAGAACAACCGCGGCAAGATCTTCTACAACGATGTGCCGATCGGCACGAACAGCGTGCCGTGCGGCACGTCGACGGCGAACTCGTGCGACGTCGCGAGCGTCGGCAGCGCGGCGCGCTACCAGCCGAACTTCGCCGGCAATCAGTTCGTCTACCGCCGGGCGGACGACGGCGCGCTCGATGCCAACTGGGCGAGCACCGCGGACACTCGCGGCGTGATCGGCGACTACCGCCGGGGGGGCTTCTACAACAACCGCGAGGCCAAGTGGTTCTACCTCCTAAACGTCGACGCTCAGGCGCTGCTCGCCTGGAACCGCGCTCAAGCGGCCGGCAGCCAGTTGTTCGATCCCAACGACTCGACGGACGGAGGAATCGTCCTCTACCTGTCCGTGGTGGGCGCGCAGTCCAACGGCCTCAACAACTACGGCGTGCGGGTGTTCGATTCCTCGAATCTGGGTTTCGCCGTCAACGTCGCGGACCCGACGGGCCTCACGGTGTCCAGCGATCAAGCGATCTACGTCGAGGGAAGCTACAACAACACGGTGCCCGCGGTCGGCAACGGCCACGACCACGCGCCCGCGGCCTTCATCGGCGATAGCGTGAACATCCTCTCGCAGAACTGGGAAGCGTCGTGGACCAACGGCGCCACCACCTACCGCAACGACCAGAAGAGCCGCGCACCGCTCGCCTCGCGCCCCGCGGCGTCCACGACGATCTACGCCGCGTTTCTCGCGGGCGTCGACGTCACCTCAGCCGGCAACTACAATGGCGGTCTCGAAAACTATCCACGCTTCCACGAGGACTGGAGCAGCGCCGCCGCGAACCCGCAGCCGACCCTCAGCTACCGCGGATCGTTCGTGAGCCTGAGCACCCCGGCGCACGTCTCGGGCGCGTGGTGCGGCACCGGCACGACCTGCAACATCTACAATCCGCCGCGCCGGGACTGGGACTACGACTCGCTGTTCAACGACGTCGCCATGCTGCCGCCGCTCACGCCGCGATTCGTCGCCGTGCAGCAAACGGTGCTGACCGAAGACTTCCGCTAGCAACCGGCGAAGGGGACAGGCGCGCACGGAGTCGGCGAGGGTCGCCGCCGTGGCTGGCGAAGAGTCCGGACCCCAGCGACCCTCGTCGACTCCGCTCGCGGCTGACGGCCCAGGTACCGAACCCGCCAATCCATCGGCGGCTTGACGCGGCCAGGCGGATTCTTCGATGAATGAGCCATGCGCATCCGCCAGTTCGTCGTCGTCGCTCGCGATCTCGATCGCGTGGTCGGAGATCTCACCGCCGTCCTCGGCATCGAGGTGGGGTTCAACGATCCGACCATCAAGGAGTTCGGCCTCAAGAACGCCGTCATGCCCGTCGGCGACACGTTCCTCGAGGTGGTCTCGCCGGTCGATCCCAGGGCGACGGCCGAGCGCTACCTCGCGCGCAGAGGCGGCGACGGCGGCTACATGCTGATCGTGCAGTGTGATGAGCTCGACGCGGACCGCGCGCGTCTCGCAACGCTCGGCGTGCGCACGGTCTGGAAGGCCGACTTGCCGCAGATTCGCGGTACGCACCTCCACCCGAAGGACACCGGCGGTACGCTGCTCTCGCTCGACGACGCCACCCCACCCGATTCTTGGCAATGGGCGGGCCCCAAGTGGCGCGAGCACGTGCGTCGGCGGGTCGTCGACTCGATCGTCGCCGCTGAGCTCCAATCCGACGATCCGTGCGCGCTCGCGCGCCGATGGTCGGAGATCCTCGACCGCCCCGCGCAGGAGACCGCTGCGCGCCGTTTCGAGATCGTGCTCGACGGCACCCGGCTACGCTTCGTCCCGGACGCAGACGGCCGCGGCGAAGGGCTCGCCGGGTTCGACGTCCGCGCGGTCGACCGCGCGGCGGCGCTCGAGGCCGCGCGCCAGCGGGGCTGCGCGGTCGCCGGCAATCGCATCACCGTCGCCGGCATCCGCGTCGACTTCGTCTAGGCGTCGACGGGAACGCAGTGCCCTACAGGTCCTCCATGCGCGCCTCGATCTCCGAGTTCTTCCAGGCCTCCTGAAACGCCCGGCGCACCCAGAGGGCGTCGGCGGTCTTCTTTTGCGCCTTGAGGCTCTCCCAGAGGCCGAAGAGCGAGCGAGGATTGCGCGGATTGCGCGCCAGGTCCTCGCGGAAGACCTTCTCGGCCTCTTCCTTCTGGCCGCTGCGAAAAAGCGCCGCGCCGAGCGATTCGCGCACGGGGCAATACCAAGGCGGCGGTTCGTCGTAGGAGAGCCGATCCTGCGCGTCGACCGCCTGCCTCCATGCGGTGATCGCCGCCTCCGCGTCCTTCTTGGCCGCCGCGACGCGGGCGTCGAGCGACCAGCGGGCGACCTCCAGCACGGCCTTGCTGGAGTTCAGGCCCCATATCGCATCATCGGCGACCTTGGCGGCTTCCGCTTCGAAGCCGCCTCGCTCCGTCTCGGCGCCGGCCACGTCGCCCTTGGCGGCGAGCGCCACGCCCCGCGCGAAGTGCCAGATGGCGCGCGACGTAGGCAGCGTCTCGGACGGCTCGGACGCTTTGAGCACCTCGTTCCAGTGTGCGAAGCGCAGCTCCACCTCGAGCGGGCGTGACAGCAAGTACTCGCCCATCGGCATGTCCTTCACAACTGGCGCGACGTTGGCGGAAGATCGCGCCGCAGCCTTCCGGGCTTCGGAGTAGCGGCCTTCCATCGACGCGGCGGCGGCGAGAAAGTCGAGGTTGTGCGAGTAGTACATGAGCGGATACACGCCCTGCACGCCGCTTGCCTTGATGTACGCCTCGTCGACTCGCGCCGCCTCGGCGTTGGAGCGCACCGCGGCCTCGTAGTTCCCCGTTCGCATGTAGATGTGGGCGGGCATGTGCACGAGGTGCCCGGCGCTCGGCACGAGCTTCTCGAGGCGCGCAGCCGAAGGCAGCGCGCGCTCCGGCCACGGCGACGCCTCGACGGCGTGCACGTAGTAGTGGTTGGCGCCGACGTGCGAGGGATCGCGCCGCAGCACGCCCTCGAGCACGCCGACGAGCTCCTCGGTTCGCTCGGCAGGCTTTCCGTCGTTGCTCCAGAGCTTCCATGGATTCAAATTCATCAAGCTCTCCGCGTAGAGCGTGGCGGCGTCGAGATCGTCGGGGTAAGTCTCCGAGAGCTCCCTCATCGCGTCGGCGAAATCCGCGGCGAGCTGCTTCAAGTCGGCCTTGGGGTCGTTGGAATAGCGCTTGGCCAGCGCCTCCACGTAGGCTCGCTCGCCGTCCGGGGCACCCTTGGCGACCTTCAACGCCTTCCGCGTGGCTTCGAAAGCGGCCTTCTCGCGCTCCGGGTCCACGTCCATGTTGATGTTCGGACCGAGCGCATAGGCGATGCCCCAGAGCGGCATCACGGCGTCGGGATCGAGCTCGGCCGCACGCTGGAAGGAACGGATCGCCTCGTCGTGGTTGAAGCCATAGACGAGGGTCAGACCCTGGTCGAAGAACCGCTGCGCTTCGGCGCTGCGGGTCCTGATCGTGTGGTGATGGTGGCCGAGGCCCGGCAGCAGTTGAGCTGGCTTCTCGGCCGGCGCGGCCTCCTCCGCGTGAACGGCGGCACCCATCGCCAGAAGCGCAACCGCAACCGAGCACGCGACGTTGCCGACGTTCATCCAGACCTCCGTTCTTCGTTTTCGCTGGGTCTACCCGAACGTCGAGTTGGGCTCCAGTCCTCCGCGCTCCATCGAGCACCTCGAACGCCTGAGGCTTCCGTTGCCCGCCGTTTTCAAAGCCGACGAGCACCAAAGGCCTCTTGCGTAGTGCTCGAGTCGGTCGCTTCGGACTGCGGTCGGTCGGGAGGGGCGTTTACCGATTCAACCGGGGCAAGAGTTGGTCTACCGTCTCACGGCATCGGGAGTCCGCTGATCACCGCGTAGAACTTGTCGGCGACCCTTCCGAAGCCCAGCCTCGTCGGATGTAGCTCGTTCCCCCAGGAATTCTTGTAGTACCGCGGATCGTTCGACAGAGTTCGTCGAAGGTCGAGATACGTCACGTGCCGCAGCCCCGGATGAGTCGGCAGCGACGCGAGCATCTCGTTGTACCTGTCGATGATTTGGACCATCACCTGCGTCGTGTTCTGGAGAACGTCATATCCCTTCTCCTCGAACCCCGGCTTCAGCCAGGGCCCGGGCAGGAGCCAGAATCCGCCGAGGAAGCCGCGCCCGTCCGGCACCGGATAGTCGTATCCGTGAAGGATCACCGGAATCGTTTGCCCCAGGTGCTCCTCCGCGATCTTGGTGACGGCGGCGATCAGGCTGACCATTGCGAAGCGCAGCCGCTGCTCGACGACGCCGTCGATGATTCGGTCGTTGAGCGGTGCCAGTCCCGATTGGATGTGGTTGAGCAGAAAGCCGAATACTTCCCCCGCGATGTCGTTACCCCCACCCGAAAGAAGGATGGCGCGCGGGCGCCGGCCGTCGCGCTCGAGCCGCTCGAAGATCCGCACGAGGTCCGTATGCTGAGACGCTTCGTACGCCATCGACTCGAGCATGTCCCCCATGTGTGCCGCCGATTCGACGTCGAAATCGAAGTTGCGTTCGAGCTGCTGGAGAACGTCATCGAGGGGATAGTCAAACCAAGAATCGCCCTCTGCAACGAGGAGACCTCCCTCGCCGAGGGCGCGAGCCGTCCTGCGGCGTATCCCTCTTCGGCGCCTTTGAATGGCTTCCGCCTGTCCGCGGCCGTGCTCCAGGCCCCGGCGTACCAGGCGAGCGACCTCAGGCGTCGATGTCTGACGCGCCCTCTTAGCCATTTTCCACCTCCACCTCTGATCTGACGGGTCACGCCTTCGCACAAGCAGCCAGGATCTCGTCCCAGCGCGTGTCTTTCGCGAAGACGAGAACCGTCCAGCGCTTTGCTTCTGCCGGCCATCGTGTCGCTCCTGCTACGCGACGAGCGTCACACCCAGCTTTTTGAGCACGACCTCGATCTGGCTCGCGTAGGTGAGATCGTTTCCGTGCGTGTCCGGACCTCCCGAGAAGAGCAGCCCCCGCGCGAAGCCCTGAGCGTCGACGATCAAGGAGCCGGAATCGCCTCCGGCGCTGAATCTCTTTCGCGGAGAAGGTCCCTCGATTTCGAACTGGTCACTGAAAAGCGCCGTCCGCTCCTTCGAGCCGTCGCCCATGTCGACGCGCAGGCGGTCCACCTCGACCTGGGTGATCCGGCCTCGCGTGATGCCCGTGGTGCGGCCGGCTTTGAAGACCGGGAGATGCAAGTCATCGACCGTGACCGGCTTCGTGCCCTTCACGTGCTTTCGAATCGCTCGAGTCCGACCGTCTACGCGCCCAATGCCTTTGAAGATCTCCGCAATCGCGCAGTCGACCACGTTGGAGCGCGAAAAAGAGATCGGGACGAAACGATCGAGAACGCCCACGACGTCCTCTTGACGCAACTTGCGATTGCGGACGTGCCTCTCATCATAGGGTCCCGGTTGCAGGATGGGATCGCCGGGCTGGCCTCGGTTCACGTCCGCGAGCACGTGGTTGTTACTGAGGATGTAGACACCGTCGTCGTCCCTGACGAAGAACCCGAGCGTCCCCGCCGTGATCCTGAAATGACCGATGGAAATTCCGGCTTCCAGCGGCCGGCGGTGCTTGGTGAACCATTCAGGGGAAGGCCCCCCGCGCTTCGCGACGTGAGGAATGATCCTCAAGTCGCACTCGCCCTTGGCGGCGCGGGTGAGCTCTTGCGCCATCGCGACCGCCTTCGCTCGTTCGGCCACGTGGATGCGTATGCCGAGGCGGAAGTCGCCGCTGGACCTTCCGGGCGCGACGCCGAGGGAGATGAGGTTGTGCTGAGGCGAGCGCGTGTGCGCTTCGTCGAACGCTGCCGTCATCGCTCGCGGCGCTGCAAACGCCGCCGCGTAGGCCTGGGGCAGCTTGGGCTTCTGCTTGAGCTCTTCCTTCAGATCCCTGACCGATGCGAGCTTCATCGTGCTCTCCTTGTCTCGCGTTCTAGACGGATTCGGTGGTGGCGGTTATGCTCGGGGATGTGACGCGCGCAGACCGAATTCGCTCCGCGAGGCGCGCTCTGAGCCTCAAGCTGGCGCGCAGGCCCTGGTTGATCTCCTCGGGGATCGAAAAGGACGGAGACCAGCTGAGGCTCGTCGTCTCTGTAGCAGCCGGCAAGAAGTCGGACGCGGAGGAAGTCGTGTCGCGCCTCGGCCTCGGAGTTCCGTTTCGGGTCCGCGAAGTGGCTCCCGTACAGCTGCGGTAGCGCCCGCTCCGGCTCCATCTTATTTACTCACGCTCTCGGCCAGCCGGCGTGCACGTGAGTGTCGTGTCGGGATCACCGGGACCGCGAACTTCGGTGGCGCCGAGGTCGCCGAGGAGCGTGCGCAGCGCTTCGAGGGAGGGATGAGCCGCGCTGACCGCTCGCCCGTCGATGCGATTGATGTCGAATGCTAGACCCGCATAGTGGCGCGACCTCGGCGAATGGCTGCCACCGGCGATCTCGCTCACCGCGATCGCGAAGCGCCCCGAGACGGCGAGCACGCCCGCAAGCATCTCGATCGACAGCTCGACGTCTCCACCAGGGGCGCTCCCGTAGCGGCTTCGCGCGGCGGGGCAACCTTCGGCCGTATCGGCCACGTTTTGCTTCGCATTCGCGCCATCCACGTGCCGGCTGGCGTGAACAGCGCCAAGCGTGATTCGCGCGCAAGCGAGGATCCGCTGCGCGAACCGCGCTCGCGCCTCCCCGTCGCCGGCAACGCGACGAAGTCCCCGTGAGCTTCGGCGCCGTCGTTTCGAGCGCGCCGAAGGTCTCTTCCTCGATCGAGATTTCCCCGAGCCCGCAGCGGTTCGCCCGCGCTTGCGGTCGCTCCCCATACCAGCCGCCCTTGCCCGATCGCGCCCCAGTGGCGCGGAGTCACTTCTACTCCAAGGGCGAAGCGTCGTGCCAGAGCGGGCGCTTGGCTCCGATGCGCACCAAGCGCTTCCCAAGGCTCGCCCGATTCTCTAGAACCGAGGCCAAGGGCACGCTGCGCTCGTTCCGGCATCTCGAGCGCGTGGCTCCGACAAACCAGGAGTGGGCGATGCTGCGCATCGACGGAGACGTGCACCGGCCGAGTGACCTCGGCTTCGAGGATCTCGCCGCGCTTCCCGGCCAGATCGCCGACGTCGCGGCGCTGGTTCCGGGACGCCGGGGCGGCGCCGCGCCGTTTCGCGCGCTGCTCGACGCCGCGGGGGTCTCGGAGCGCGCGAGCTACGTGACGCTCGAATCCGCCGACGGTAAGTTCTCGCAGCAGGCGCCGCTCGCTGCTCTGAAGTCGGCCTTGCTCGTCTACCGTCTCGGCGACGAGCCGCTTCCCGCCGACCTCGGCGGCCCCGTGAGGTTCCTGATCCCGGGCGTCGAGGACTGCAGCGTACCGGGCGTCGACCGCTGCACCAACGTCAAGGCGCTCGCTCGCGTGCACGTCGAGTGAAGCCGGGAGCGCCGATCCTCGAGTTCGATCCGGCGTCGAGCGCGGTGATCGAGCCCTCGCTCTATCACCGCAAGATCGACGTCGCCGAGCACTGCGTGGTCACGTTCTTCCAGGACGTGATCGATCGACTCGCGGCGGAAGGCCGCCTGCGGGTCGTGAAGGAGATTCCGACCGAGATCGGCAAGCACCCCCTCTACGAGCTCGAGGTCGACTCGCGCCGCTTGGCGCTCATCCACCCCGGCGTGGGAGCCTCGCTGGCCGCCGGCCTGCTCGAGATCGTGATCGCCCGCGGCTGCCGCAAGTTCGTGGTGTGCGGCGGCGCGGGAGTCCTCGATTCCTCGATCGCGGCCGGCCGGACGATCGTCGTCGCCCGCGCGCTGCGCGACGAGGGCACCTCCTATCACTACCTGCCGCCGAGCCGGCTGGTGGAAGCGTCGCCGGCGGCGGTGGCCGCCCTCGAGGCGGCGCTCACCGAGCGCGGGCTTCCGCACGCCGTCGGCCAGAGCTGGACGACCGACGCGATCTTCCGCGAAACGCGCGAGAAAGTCCGCCGGCGGCGCGAGGAAGGATGCGTCGTCGTCGAGATGGAGGCGGCGGCGCTCTTCGCCGTCGCGCGGTTCCGCGGCGTCACGATCGGCCAGGCCGTGTACGCCGGCGACGACGTCGGTGGCGAGGAGCACCATCACCGCGACTGGATGCGGCTAGCGGAGGCGCGCGAACGGCTCTTCTGGGCCGCGGCCGACGCCTGCCTCCGCCTCTGAGCTCTGCCCGGCGTCGCTCAGCGAAGCCGACTCACCTGGGGATGCCTGAAGCACGACACGAGGTGGTCGTTGACCATCCCCGTCGCCTGCATGAAAGCGTAGCAGATCGTCGAGCCGACGAAGCGGAAGCCGCGCTCGCGGAGGTCGGCGCTCATCGAGTCGGACTCCGGCGAGCGCGCCGGCACCTCCTTCAGGGTCTTGCGGCGGTTTCGCATCGGCTTGCCGCCGACGAACCGCCACACGTAGGCGTCGAAGCTGCCGAACTCCCGCTGCACGGCGAGGAAGGCCTTGGCGTTGGCGACCGCCGCCTCGATCTTCAGGCGGTTGCGGATGATGCCTTCGTCGGCGAGCAATCGCTTGACCTGGCGAGCGTCGTAGCGCGCCACCTTGCGCGGATCGAAGCCGTCGAACGCCTTGCGGAAGGCCTGGCGCTTCTTGAGGATCGTCAGCCACGAGAGTCCGGCTTGCGCGCCCTCGAGCAAGAGGAGCTCGAACAAGCCGCGGTCGTCGTGCAGCGGCGCTCCCCATTCCTTGTCGTGGTAGGGGATGTAGAGCGGGTGAGACTCGCCCCAGGAGCAGCGCTGTGGCGGCTTCACGCGCGGGCCTCCGCGAATCGGCGGTTCCTCCAGAACCAGGCGAGCAGGAACGGGCCGAACGTGAAGCAAAAAAGGTTGATGATCATCTCGCCGGCCATCGGGGGGCTCCACGTGGCATACATGCCGTTCTGCAGGTTGTAGAGCACGTCCATGCAGCCGAGATATACCGTCGCGCTGCCGGCGGCGATGCCGAAGAGCACCGCCCATTCGCGCCGCCGCCGCAGCCCCTCCGCCGCCACGACGCAGGCGGCGGCGAGCCAGAGATCGGCCGCCGGGAACGCCCGCTCGAAAGCGAGGTAGCATTCGGCCTCGCTCGACTGAACGTCGCCGCTGGTGAAAAACGTCACCCAGTAGAGGACGGTCACGACCGCGCTCGTCCACAGGAGGCCCATCACGACGCGCCGTCCGGGAGGAGACCCCACTTGCGGCATCCGAGCCCTATAGCTCAGCCGGCGGCGCGACGCAGCGCCCCCACCCGGAGCGTGGGCGCGCACGATTCGGCCGCACATCCTCTCGCGGGTCGGCCGCCGTCGCGAGCCTGCGGGGCGCGTGCTATCACGCCGGGAGATGGCGAAGCGATCGCAGCGAGCCCTCGATCTGCTGATCTCGATCCTCGATCTCGAGAAGATCGAGGTCAACACGTTTCGCGGCCGCAGCCCCGAGGACGAGCGCCAGCGCGTGTTCGGCGGCCAGGTCGCAGGCCAGGCGCTGGTCGCCGCCGGCCGGACGCTCGAAGGCCGGGTCGTCCATTCGCTGCTCGTGGTATCGGTGGCGCAGGAGGGGTTGATCCGCCCCGTCGGCCAGCCGACGGCCTAGCGCCAGGACGAAATTTCCGCGAGGTACCTGCTCCTCCACCCGCCGGGACTTCGCCCCCGCCTTCGCGGCGCGCGAATATCAGCGCCTAGAAAGGCTCACTCGGCGACGTAGCGCCCGGGATCGATCTCGCGCACCCGATCCTGGCCGATCAAGCGCTCGAGATGTTGGCTCATGCTCCGGCGCTCGACGGCATCCGCGTAGGGCACGGCGTCGCCCGGCCGGTACACGAAGCGATGCGCGACGATCTCGTCGAGCGTGTGCGGGGTGGCGAGGTACTTGACGAGCCGCCGCTCGCGCTCGCCGATCACCGCCGTGAAGCGATCGAAGCGCGCTCGAAACGCCTCGCGCCCCTCGATGACACCGATGTGGTGAAACGTCGCATAGTGACGCGCCTCGATCCCGCGTACCTCGGCCAGTGTGCGCTCGAAGTCGAAGAGCGAGGACCAGGCGTCGCCGTAGTAAGGGCCGAAGCTCGTCAGGTCGATGTCGCCGAGGTAGAGCACCTGGTCAGGCTCGATCGCGAAGCAGCAGTGCCCGCGCGTGTGCCCGGGCGCGTGCACCACGCGCACGGTCACGCCGCCGAGGTCGAAAACGTCGCCGTCGTCGAACGAGATCGCATCCGGGCGAGCCGCATAGTGGAACTTCTCGACCAGCGCACCGCGGTAGTAGTCCGCGGCCGGACCGTCGTAGCCGTAGATCTCCAGCATGCCGTCCAGCGACTCGAGGCCGATGCGATCGAGGGCATGCACATGCCAGGGCACGCCCGGGAAGAGGTGGTTGCCGGCGATGTGGTCCTCGTGGCAGTGGCTGTTGATCAGCCGATCGATTCGCGGCAGCAAATCGCGGCCGACGAGCGACAGCGACGGATCGATGAGCAGCGATTCCTCGGTTCCTTCGACGAGCAGCGAATTGCCGTGGGGGTACTTGCCATCGCGTACGCCGCCGAGCAGCATGACGTTCGGGCTGATCGGGCGGTCGCCGCTCACTTTCGCGCCGTCGCTCATCGCTCTTCGTCCTTAGAGGAATCGGCGCCCGAGAGAAAGGAACAATGGCTGAAATGGAAGTAACGATCCCGACCCTCTTCGCCACGCTCTCTGCCTATCAACGCAGCGGCGCCTTCAAGGCCGCCATCGACCTCGACCTCTTTACGGCGATCGGCGAAGGCAACGACTCGAGCGCCGCGCTTGCCTCGCGCTGCCGTGCAGCCGAGCGGGGCATCCGCGTTCTCTGCGACACGCTCGCAACGATGGGCT
>JBEVNX010000075.1:0-12396 GCA_040507895.1 Binatia bacterium
GAGCCGCGATCACCTCCGCCGGGCCGCCGAGCTCGGGCTCCTGGTGTTCGGTCTTCCCGGCGAAGATCATGTAGGTGACGAACAGTCCCACGAGAATCACCGAATCCCACAGACTGATCGTCTGCTTCCACGGAATGACGAACGAATAGAGTGTCGCGACGAGCAGGAAGAAGACCTCGACCGATTGCGAGCGATCGAGCGCGAAGCTGCGAGCGCGCGTACGCAGCCACGCCGTCGCCACGACGGTCGCCCAGCCGAGGCCGATGAGCAGGCGGTTGCCGCCCGTCATGTTCGCCGTGGCGAACGCCGTGTAGCCGTCGCGGTGCGGCGCCTGCCAGGCGAAGTACATGTCGACCGCGTATTCGGGAAGAACCGCGATCAGCGCGAGAAAGGCCATTGCCAGCGCGCGCGGGATGTCCATTTGGGCTGCTTCGGCAGCCCACGACAACAGAAACGCGGCGCCGAAGATCGCGGTGCCTGCGCAGAGGCTCTCGACGATCGGACCACCCTCGAAATGCAGGGCTCGAAGGACGAGCCACTGCAACGCGAGCAGGGATGCGAAAAGAATGTAGAAAAAGCTGCGCAACGAAACACCGGCCCACGCTGAGGGAGCGGACCGGCTGCGCGCAACCACAGACCGCTGGCCGCCCCTCTCGGCGCTTTCGCTCGCCTCGTCTTAGGATGACGAGGGAACCGTCGACCTGGGCGGTTCCGGCCGGGCCTCGCCGGGACCAGACTACTTCTTCGCGCCGAGAACGGCTTCCTTGAAGCTCTTGGCGACGCTGAAGCGCACCTTGACGCGAGCCGGGATCTTGATCGGCTCCCCGGTCTGCGGGTTGCGTCCCATACGAGCGCTCGTCTTGCGCTTCTTCCAAGCGCCGAGATTCGGGATCTTGACCGCATCACCCTTCTTCACCGCGCCGATGATCATGTCCACCATCTCGGTGAGGACGGTATCCGCCTGCTTCTTCGACAACCCCGACTGCTCCGCCAGCTTCGCCACGAACTGCGATTTGGTCATGGCCCACCCTCCGTCCAAAAAGTTGCGCGACATTATGGATCGGTCGAATCTTTGTCAAGAAGATTCTTCCTCTGATCCTTGTCCCATGCGGCTTAGAGCACTCTTCTCGCTCTTGACTTCTGGCTCGCGGTTCGAACCTCGGCGCGCATCGGTTGACGATCGAGTAGATAGACGAGGCCGCCGACGGCGCCGGCGAGCATCACGACTCCGAACCAGGCGAGCGCGAAGGCGACCGCCGAGTCGCGCGGCACGCCGACGTGCGCGAGGAAGTACACGTACCCGCCCTCGCGAACGCCGAGGCCGTTCAGACTGATGGGCACGGCGGACATGATGCTCACGAGCGGACCGAAGACGAAACAATACGACCACGGCACTCCGACGCCCAGCGCGTGCGTCAGGAGCACCAGCACACCGATCTGCGAGAAGTGAAACGCGATCGATAGCACTCCAACCGCGGCGAGCAATCGAGCGTCGCTCCAGTAAGGCGCGAGATCTTGCTCGATCAGTCGTCGAAGCTGATTTTCCGGCGCCAAGACGAGCGGAAGCACGCGCGGCAAGAGCCTCCACCCGGCCAGGAGTGCCGACGACGAGGCGACCACTCCCCAGTAGATCGCCGCCGGGAGCTGGTAGTGGTGGAACAGCAGCAGCGCTCCGAGCGCCACCGCCAGCAACACCAGGAGGCCGCTCACTCGGTCCGCGACGACCGTGTTGAAGGCCAGGCCCCGCCGTCCGCCCGAGCCTGCGAGATAGAGCGCGCGAATGACGTCGCCACCCACCGTGCCGAATCCGAACGCGTTGAAGAACATGCCGATGAAATAGTAGGCGACGAAGCGGGACGGACTGGCGTGGAAGCCGACGGCCGCCGCGAGCTGGCGCCACTTGAGCGCGGAGAGCGCTTGTCCGGCGAGATAGAGCGCGAACGCGAGCGCGAGGAACGGGGCGTCGGCACGGGCGAGAAAGCGCCCGGTCTCGCGGAAGTCTACGTGTCTAGAGATGAAGAGGAGCAACCCAGCGCTGACGAGCAGCTTCAAAGCGAGCTTCCACGAGCTCGCGAGCGAGCGCGGCTCATCGGGCTCGGCGGACACACCGCGCTTCTAGCGAGAACCTGGTCAAATGCAAACGAGCCTCGCGCACGGCGTTCGCTTGGCACCGCCGAAGGATTCTCTTATACAGTCGCTCATGAGCGCCCCCACTGAGGCGTGGCGAATCGCTTTGGTCGAGCCGCCGTATCTCTTCTGGGATCGCAGCATGGATCGCCTCCGCCAGACCGAAGAGTCGATCCCGGGCTTCGGCATGCTCGTGCTCGCGGCGGTTGCCCGGGAGCGCGGTCACGAGGTCGCCATCTTCGATGCCAAGGGCAGCGGAGAGACTCCCGCCCGCGTGGCGCAACGAATCCTCGCCTTCCAGCCCGACGTCGTGGGATTCTCGGCGACCACGATCTCGATCGCCAACGCCAGCCGTACCGCGGAGCTCGTCAAGGAATCCGATTCGCGAATCGTCACCGTGGTCGGCGGACCGCACGTGAGCGCGATCCCCGAGCGCACCCTCGCCGCGTTTCCCGCGCTCGACTATGGCATCGTCGGAGAAGGTGAGATCTCCTTCTTCGAGCTGATCGACCGACTGCACGCCGGGCGATCGGTGGACGATGCTCCCGGCCTCGTCTATCGCTCGAAGGAGTCGATCGTCGCCAACCCGCGCTCGCCGTACATCACGGATCTCGATGCGCTGCCGTTCCCGGCTTGGGACCTCGTGCCGGGATTCCCGCACCGCTTTCAGCCATCGGTCTTCAGCTATCGCAAGTCGCCCGTCGCGACCCTCGTCACCAGCCGTGGCTGCCCCTTCTCGTGCTCCTTCTGCGATCGGTCGACCTCGGGCAAGCTCGGGCGCTACCATTCGACAGACTCCGTGCTTCGCCACTGCCGCCGTCTCGTCGACCTCGGCGTGCGCCACATCATCTTCTATGACGATCTCTTCACCGTGAAGAGGAGGCGCGTCGTCGAGCTCTGCCAGGCGTTCATCGCCAACGGCTTCGAGTTCACCTGGAGTTGCAACAGCCATCCGAACCTGCTCGACGCGGAAGCGCTGCGGCTGATGAAGCGCGCCGGTTGCTGGCAGATCGCCTACGGGATCGAATCCGGCTCGCAGCGAATTCTCGACGTCGTCAAGCGCGAGGTCAGGCTACCGCGCATGCGCGAGACGCTGCGCATGACGCGCGACGCTGGCATCCGCGCCAAGGGTTACCTGATGATCGGCCATCCCACGGAGACGGTGGAGACGCTCGAGGAAACCGCCGATTTCCTGCGCGTCGTCGAGCTTGACCTCTGCCAGGTGACGAAGTTCACGCCCTATCCCGGCACGCCATCCTATCCGAGCGTGCGAGAGCACGGAAAGTTCGACGAGGATTGGGAGCGCATGAACGCGATGAACTTCGTGTTCGTGCCGAACGGCCTCAGCGAGGAGATTCTCGAGACCTACTTCCACCGCCTCTACTCGATCTTCTACAGGCGCCCGGACGTGTTGCGCGGCATCGCCGGGATGGTCGTCGAGGAGCCGCGCTTCCTGCGGCAGCTCGGCTCTTCGGCCTGGGTCTATCTGAGGTCGCAGCTCCCCGACCGCCGGTTCCGCCGGGCGCTCTTCGGCCGTCAACCGGCTCAGCCGTCGCTTGCCTCGTAGCGCGCCTCCTCTGAAGCGTCTCGGCCTCTGGCTATCGGCCGGCGTGCTTGGCCTGGCGGTGCTCGGTCTCGACGCCGAGCCGCAGAAGGATCGGGGCACGGAGCGCCGGGCGATGGTCGAGGAGCAGATCGCGGCGCGAGGCATCACCGATCCGCGCCTTCTCGAGGCGCTGCGCACGGTCCCGCGCCACCGTTTCGTTCCTGCGGCCGTGCAGCGCGAAGCGTACGCCGATGGCCCGCTGCCGATCGGCGAGGGGCAGACGATCTCGCAGCCCTTCGTCGTGGCAGCCATGACCGATGCCCTCCATCTCCAGCCCGCCGACCGAGTGTACGAGCTCGGTACGGGCTCGGGCTACCAGGCGGCCATAGCCTCTCGGCTCTGCGCGCACGTCTACACCATCGAGATCCAGGCGGCGCTTGCGGCGCGCGCCGCGAGCATTCTGGCGGAGCTCGGCTACACCAACGTGAGCGTTCGCGCGGGCGACGGATTTCGCGGCTGGCCGGATGCGGCACCCTTCGACGCCATGCTGATCACAGCGGCCGTGGCGGAGCTTCCGCACGAGCTCCTCGCACAGCTCAAACCGGGGGGGCGGGCGGTCCTGCCCGTGGGGCCGCTGCTCGGCGTCCAGGATCTACTGCTCGTGGAGAAATCTCTCGACGGCAGCACCGTGACCCGCAAGCTGTTTCCGGTCCGCTTCGTGCCGTCGACCGGCAAACCGTGATCGTGCCCGCTACGGCTCGCGCACGATCTCCGGCTCCGCGCGCACCGCACACGTTACCGAATTGGCGATGAAGCAGCCTTCGTGGGCGGCGTCCACCAGCGCGCGCGCCTTGTTCTCGTCGGCCCCCGCGGCGATCGTGATGTGGGGATGCAGCACGACCTCGGTGATTCGCATGCGGCGCTCCGCCATCGTGAGCGTCGCTTCAGCCCGATCCTCGTATGCGGAAACGGGCACGCCAGCTCGCGTGGCGAGCGCGAGGTACGTGAGCATCTGACAGGAGACCAACGAGGCGAGGAAGAGCTCCTCGGGGTTGAGCTTCGCCGGATCACCCTTGTACTGCGGCGCTGCCGAGACCTCGAGCGCCGGACGGTTCTCGAACTCGACGCGATGCGTGTCGGCGCCGTCGGGGCGCTTCGACCAGACCAAGTGCGCGCGGAACGAATGTTTCGTGGCCATGTCGACCTCCGGTCCGATTGAGCTAGCACACCCTCGCTCGGGGCTCGATCGGCAGCACGCGTCCCGCGCTTGGCAACCACCCCCCGGCGGGGATAGGAGCGCCTCGTGGCGCTGGAGGTCTTCAAGAAGCTCCCACTCGGCGGGCTCGACCGCCGCGCGCTGGCGACGTCGCTGGCGGCGCAGGGAAGGACGACGGCCGTGGCGCGCCTGGCCGTGGAGCGAGCTTCGCTTCGGCCGCAATTGACGCGGACGGCGCCGGACATGGCGATCCTCATTCTTGGCGGCTCGAACGGCATCACCCGCGCGCTCGCGATCCAGCTTCTGTTCGGCGAGCGCGCCGCGGTCTACGGAGTGCACTTCGACAGCGAGAAGCTGCAGATCGGCTTCTTTCACGTCCAGGCCTTGGTCGAGGCCGCGGCCGAAGCGGGGCTCACCGCGCGGTTCTGGAACGAGGACGCGACTCGCTCCTCGACGGTCGAGGCGGTGATCGCCGAGTTGCGCTCGCGATACCGGGCCGTGCATCTCCTCAACGGCATCGCAGCCGGCGCCACCAAGCGCTACGCCGAGCACGGCCCGACGCTGGTCAAGGATATCGACGTCGCGTTCCACCCGGTGCTGCAGGTCCCCGATTTCTCGCAACCGGAGAACGTCCGCAAGCTCGGCCTCGTCGAGGTCGACGTGGCGACGGACGCCGACATCGAGCGCACCAACCGGTTCATGGGCACGTCGTCGCTCCTTTGGGCTGAGGCGCTCGCGCAGGCCGGGCTGCTGGCCGCCGGCGAGAGCATCGTCGCCTTTTGCGACTACGACTATCCGCCAGGCGACCCGGTCTACGCGATGGGTCCGCTCGCGGGCGCCAAGCAGCTGCAGCGTGACTCCATGGCCGAGATCCGCCGCCGTTTCGGAGCTCACACCGCGCGACTCTGCTATCCCGCGATGCCGACGACCGCGCTCGGAGCGATCCCCGGAGGCCTGCTGATGTTCGCGCTGAGCGCGCAGATCCTGAAAGAGCGCGGGCAATACCATGACCTGCCCGAGCTCGCCGCGGATTCCATGCGACTCTTTTCGCCGTCCTGGGACGGCGGTGACTTGCGACTCGACGCCGCCTACCAGGAGTGCCTGTCGGAGTGCTCCGCACGCAACCGTGCGATCGAGCCGAAGGATCTCCCTCAGGCGTTCGCCCTACTGTTCGAGACGCAGCGCTGACGGTGCGAGGCTCCCTTGACTCGACGCGGCGTGGGGGGAAGGGTGTTCCATGCGCTGCCTCAGCTGCGGTAGCGAGCTCCTCGCCGGAGCCAAGTTTTGTCACGTCTGCGGCACCCGCGTGGCGGAAACGTGTCCGGGCTGCGGCTCGCCCATCAAGCCCGAGTTTCGCTTTTGCCCGGAGTGCGGCTTCGCGCTCGCATCCCCCGCCACCCCAGCCACGACACCCCCCTCCCCTCCCGCAGCCGAAGACCGCTTCGACCGGCTCTCCCGCCACATTCCCGAGAATCTCGCGCTCAAAATCCGCGGCATCCAAGGAACCATAGCCGGCGAGCGCAAGCTCGTGACGGTTCTCTTCTGCGATCTGGTCGGCTCCACGGCGATCGCCGAGCGCCTCGACCCCGAGGAATACCGCGACCTTCTCGATCAGTACCTCGAGCTCGCGTTTCATCAGATCTATCTCTTCGAGGGCATCGTCAACCAGCTCGCCGGCGACGGCATGATGGCCCTGTTCGGCGCACCGGTGGCACACGAGGACGCTCCCTACCGCGCCGTGCGCGCCGCTTGGGAGATGCAGCAGGCGCTCGGCGATTTCAACCGGCGACTCGACGTTCGTCGAGGCCTCGACCTGACCGCGCGCATCGGCATCCATACCGGACCGGTCGTGGTCGGGACCGTCGGCAACGACCTCAAGATGGACTACACGGCGATCGGCGACACCACCAACCTCGCCTCGCGCCTGCAGTCGCTCGCCGCCCCGGGCACGATCTTGGCGAGTGAGTCGACGTACCGACTCGTGCGGGGCTTCTTCGAGGTGCGCGCCGCCGGGCCGTTCGAAGTTCGCGGCAAGGCCGAGCCGGTGACGGCCTACGAGATCGTCGGACGAAACGAGATCACCACCGCGCTCGGCGTCGCCGAGGCGCGCGGCCTGACCCCTTTGATGGGCCGGAAGCAGGAGCTCCTGCAGCTGAGCGATTGCTTCGCGCGAGCGCGCGGTGGGTCGCCCCAGGTCGTCACGATCGTCGGCGATGCCGGCTCGGGCAAGTCGCGCGTGCTCTTCGAATTCAAGCAAAGCTTGGCCGCAGAGCCGGTAGTGTTCTTCGAAGGACGTTGCTCGGCGCTCAAGCAGCGTGTCCCGTATGCACCCTTCGTGCTCATGCTGAAGCAGTACTTCGGCATCACCGCAGGCGACACGACGCCGCGCGCGGCCGAAAAGATCGCGCACAGGGTCCGCGAGTTCGATCCACGTCTCGAGGAGATCTACCCTTTTCTCAGCCGGATGCTGGGAGTCGACGCCTCGACGCCGACGGACTTGCCGGCCGACGAGATCAAACGCGAGACGTTCCAGGCCCTCGCCCACCTCGTGATGCGAGTGAGCGAGGAAGTCCCCGTGGTGCTGATCATCGAGGACCTCCACTGGATCGACGATGCTTCGAGGGAGCTCCTCGAGCTCGCCGTAGCGCAACTCTCCCGTGCGAGAGTCATGATGATCTTCAGTCATCGACCGGACTTCCGCGCGGTGTGGCGCTCGCAGGTGGCGCTCACGCAGCTCTCACTGCGACCGCTCTCCGACGCGGAGACGCGCGCGATCGTACGAGCCGTGGCCGGAGGACCGCTGCCGTCGAGCCTCGAGGAGCGGATCCTCGGCAAGGCGGAGGGCAGCCCGTTCTTCGCCGAGGAGATCACGCGCGCCCTGCTCGAGGAGGGCTACGTGAGGATCGAGGACGGCCAAGCCTCGCTCACGCGTCCCGTCGAGGAGATTCTGATTCCCGGAACCGTGCGGGAGGTGATCGCGGCACGTCTCGACCGGCTCGGCGCCCAGGCCAAGCGCGTGGTGCAGGCGGCCTCGGTTCTCGGCCGGCAGTTCCACCGCGACCAACTGGAGCGCTTGCTGCAAGGCGAGGGAATCGACGTGGCCGCGGTGCTCGCGTCGCTCGAAAGCCGCGGCATCCTGCACCACAAGAATCTGTTGTCGGACGACGAATACCGTTTCGGGGAGAGCCTCACGCAGGAAGTCGCCTACGACGGGCTGCTCTTGAAGCACCGCCGGCAAATGCACGAACGCATCGGGCATCTGCTCGAAGCCGCCCGCGACGACGGTACCGAGCGTGTGGCGCTCGTCGCACATCATTTCGTGCGCAGCGACAACCGCCGCAAAGCCATCGAAACGCTGCTCGCCGCTGCCCGGCAGGCGGAGCGGCTGCCTTCGTATCCTGCAGCCGCGGACTTCTACCGGCAAGCCTGGGATCTCGGCTACGCATCGCTCGCCGAGGGTGCCGAGGTGGACGACGACTTCCGTCGCCTGGTGCTGAGCGCGGCGCTCGACCTGTGCCGCATGGCCGTCGTCTACGTCGCGGCGCCTCCGTCCGTCGACGTTGAAAACGTGGCGCAGGTCGGCCGCGATCTCGCCGAGGCTCTCGGCGACGTCAACGCCGCCGCCGGCTTTCGCGCGTACCACGGGCTCATCGTCATGAGCGGCAGCCGCGAGCGCTTCGCCGAGGGGCTTGCGCTCGTCGAGAGCGGCTACGCCCTGGCGGAAGAGAACGGCCGAACCGACGTGTCGCTGCTCATCGTTCGAGCTCTCGGCCTGAGTTACCTGTACGACGGTCAAATCGAGAGGGCTCGGCGGATCACCGAGTGCGTGCTCCGCGAGCTCGACGACCGCGGACATCGCGAGCGCCTGAGTGATCTTTATTTCGCCGGGCTGTGGATGCGAAACTCGATGCTCGTGTACGGCGGCGACGACGTCGCCGCGGCCATCGAGGATGCGCTCGCCAGCTACGACCTCGCGGTGCGCGCCAACAATCGCACCTCGCGCAGCGGCATGGCGTCGGTTCTCGCTCACCTGCAATTCGTGCGGGGGGACTACGCAGAAGCCAAACGCTGGGCGGATGCCAGCCTGGAGATCGCGGAAGTGATCGGCAACGTGACGACGGTGCGCACGGCGGCCGCGGTGGCGCTCGGTGCGCGACACGAGCTCGGCGAGACGGTAGACGCCGGGCGCTACTTGCGTCCGCTCGAGGACGGCTTCGCGATGGCGAGCAATCTGTCGCTGTACGCGCGGCTGATCGTCGACGTGTTGCTCAGCGTCGGCGAAGTCGCGCTCGCCGAGCGGGCGGCCCGCCTCGCGTACGAGCGGGCCGGCGGTCGCCTGCGCGACCTGTTGGCTCGCCAAGCGCTCGGGGACGTTCTCACGGCGCTCGGGCCAGCGCACTACGCGGAAGCGGCCAACTGCTTCGAGCAGGTCGGGGAGGTAGCCGCAGAGCTTGGCCTGCGCGCGATCGCCGCGCACGCGAAGCTCGGTCTCGGGCGCGTCGCGTGGCTCGCGGGCGATCGGGCGGGCCGGGATCGCCACCTCCTCGACGCACGCGCGACGTTCGCCGAGCTCGGTCTTCGCCGCTACGCCGAGCGCGCGCAGCGCTGGCTCGCAGACGTCGAGCCTGCCGCTGGGGTGCTAGCCGAGACGGCCTGAAGCCGGAGTGGCCGCGCGGCGTGCTGCTTTGAGCGCGCCGATCTGGCGGGTAAGCGAGATCTGCCAGACGAAGACGCCGAGGAACAAGGCGATCAAGCACGCGGTGAGGAGCTGGAGCCGGCCGACGATCTCGTAGAGCTTGGCATCGACCTGCTCGAACCGCGCGCTCACGAGATTGCTCTGCTCGACCATCTCGCGACGCAGCTCCGCCGTCTGATTTCCGCCGCCGCTCGGCACAGGTGCCGCCGGCTGGGTGCGCGCCGGCGCCAGCGCCTGTTCGGCGCGAGCATCGGCGACCGTCCGCTCGGTCGCTCGCAGCCCCGCCGGCGGCGCCGGGATCGCCGCCTCGGCTAGTGGCTGAAACACAGCCAGCGCCAGCAGAGAAATGCCGAGCAACGCGGGTACCTTCATTTCGGTCGGGGGTATAGCGAAGTTGCACCCACAGCGCGAGCGCATCAATCGCCGTCAGGCGGCGCGACGGCGGCCACCATCGCCAGGTCACTCGGCTTCACCGAGGCGACGTCGAAATCCCGAATGCTCCGACCCATGCGAGTCAAAGCCTCGCCGAGCGGCATCGCCGGCTTTGCGGCGTCCCGCTTCTCTCGCACCCAGCGGACGGGATTCACCCGTGCCACCACGTACGCGCGCAGATACGGCGAGCGAAAGCCGCGTGACTTCAGTCTCTCGACGATCGCTCCGACGCGCTGGTCGATCTCAGCGATCCGCGCGGCATAGCCTTCGCGACTCCGAAGCGAGGAGCCGAGGGCTGCCGAGGCAAAGCGATCCACCTTGCGAAGCAGAGGCAGGTACGCGCCGCCCGAGAAGCGCCGGTTCCCGTCATAGAGGATTCCGAGCGTGAGGAGGGCCGGCGATTCGAACTCCGCGGCGTAGTCCGATTCCTTGGCGCCGCGGCGCTCGCCGGCCAGGGCGCGTGCCATGCGGATGGCCTCCAGACTGCGGTCGCGAAGGTTGTGCGCCTTCTCGGTGTTGAGCGCGAGGATGCGAAAGGCGAGCTGCGGGTCCGCCGAGACCAGCGCCACGATCGAGCGCAGCCCAAGCACGTTCGCGGCCGCCAGACGATGGCGCCCGTTCGGCGTCCAGAAGCCGGTGCTCCGCGGGTCGGCCACGGCGATGATGGGATCGAGGAACGCTCCGCTCTGCTCGATGCGCTCGGCGAGCCGGCGCGTGTGCGTCGGCGAGAGCTCGCGCTGAAACGGCGTGGGCACGATCGAGCCGAGCGGCAATGAGGCAAGCACCAGTGGGCTTCCGCCGAGCGGATCTCGGTAGGCTCCGGCGACCGCGCCCCCTGCCCCGCGCACACGCTCGGCGGTCTCGGCGATCGACGGGTCGTCGGAGGGAAGCGGCGCTTCGTGTGGCTGTGGACCGCGGCGATCACCGCGCGGGCTGAGCCGCTTCTTCCTCCGCGCTCCCGTCGTGCGCGCCACCGCACGGTTCGCCATGGCTCACTCCTCGATCGTGCTCACGTCGCCGGGGTCGAGGCCGAGCTCCTGCGCCTTCAAGACGCGGCGCATGATCTTCCCCGAGCGCGTTTTCGGCAGCTTGGCCGCGAACTCGAGCTCTGCCGGCGCCGCGATCGGACCGAGGACCTTGCGTATTCGCCGGCGATCCTCTCCCAGTAGCCTTCGAGATCGGCGATGCTGTGACGATAGAGTCCCTCGTAGTCGGGAACGAGGCTGCGGCCGGCCCGCTCCGCCGGCGGCTCGAAGCGGCTCTCCTCGTGCAGTAGGGTTTCGATTCGGTCCTTCATTGTCTCCGGCTCCGATTTTCGGCTAGGGAACGACCGCAGACGCTTAGCGCGCTCCGGCCGTAGATGCCAGACGCCATCGCCGGCGTCATGGAGGGACGATGAGAACATCTACGATTTCGGTGCTCACCCTGGCGGTCGCGTTGCTGGTGCCGTTCGCGAATGCGCGAGCAGCCGATACGGCTGACGGCGTCGACGAGGCCAAGGCCGGGATCGCAAAGAGCAACGGGAAGTGGGAGGCCGCGGTGAAGGCCGGCGACGCAGCCGCGATCGCCGCCCTCTACACGAGCGATGCGCTGATCTTGCCGCCGGATCAAGCGGTCGCCACAGGCCGGGCCGGCGCGGAGAAGGTCTTTGGTGGGATGTTGAAGGCGGGCGCGAAGAACGTTAGCTTTCACACGGAGAACGTCGAGCGCGCCGGTGACTATGCGATCGAGACCGGCACGGTCGCGGTCACCATGCAGCCGGAAGCCAAAGAGGCGCAGATGTCGAGCGGCAAGTACGTCGTGGTCTGGAAGCGCCAGAGCGACGGATCGTGGCAGCTGCACCGCGACATCTGGAACGACAATCCGCCCGGAAGAACTGACGCTGCAGGCCGCGAGCGGTAGCGTCCTCCGTAGTCCCGGTCAGCCGGAAGTGCCCCCGGCGGTCGACGTCAGCGGTTTACCTGACCCGCGGACTGCAGTAGGAGCAGCCCTGGAGGTCGATCATGCCGCTCCACGCCAAATCGAAGGAGTTTCTCGACCAGTTCACCGCGTCCGGCATGCCCGCGCTCGGTTCGCTGCCCGTGCCCGAGACGCGGCAAGCGTTTGCCGGCATCGCGGCCTTCGGCGGCCCACCGGAGCCCCTCGCGAAGGTCGAATCGCGCCGAATTCCGGGCCCCGGCGGCGAGATTCCGCTGCGCGTCTACACCCCCGAGGGAACCGGTCCGTTCCCGGCGATCGTCTACTTCCACGGCGGCGGCTGGGTGATCGGCACGCTCGACACCCACGACGGCGTCTGCCGCCAGCTCGCCAAGCGCTCGGGCGCGGTGGTCGTCTCCGTCGACTACCGGCTCGCACCGGAGCACAAGTTTCCGGCCGCGC
>JBEVNX010000095.1:0-11174 GCA_040507895.1 Binatia bacterium
CGCCCTCGGCGCGGTTGTCGTCAAAGGCATCTCGCTTCGTCCGTCGCCCGGGCACCCGCCGCCGCGCATGGTCGAGACGGCGGCGGGCATGCTGAACGCGATCGGCTTGCAGAACGTCGGGCTGGAGCGATTCGTCGCCGAGAAGCTGCCCTGGCTCCGCGAGAGGAGTATCAAGGTGGTGGTCAATTGCTGGGGAAATACCGTCGAGGAGTATGCCGAGGTGGTCGCGGCGCTCGACGAAGTCCCTGGCGTCGCGGCGATCGAGGTCAATATCTCGAGCCCGAACAAACGAGAATGGGGCGGGATCATCGCCAGCGACGCGCGACGCACAGCGACCGTGGTGGCGGCTACTCGAGCTGCGACACGCCGACCGTTGTGGGTCAAGCTTTCGCCCAACGTGAGCGACATCGCCGAAGTAGGGCGGATCGCCGCCGACGCAGGCGCGGATACGCTTTGCGTCGCCAACACGTACCTCGGTATGGCCGTCGACCTCCGCAAGCGCCGCCCCGTGCTCAGCAACGTCACCGGCGGGCTTTCCGGACCGGCCATCAAGCCGCTCAACCTTCGGGGGGTTTATCAGGTGGCGCGCGCCACGACGATTCCGGTAGTCGGCATCGGCGGTATCTCGACCGGCGAAGACGCCCTTGAGTATTTACTGGTAGGTGCTCGAGCAGTCCAAATCGGCACGGCAAATCTCTACGATCCCGCTGCCGGGCCGAGGATCGTCAAGGAAATCAGCAGGTTCCTCTCCAAAGAGGGAATCGATGACGTGAACCGGTTCATCGGCTCCTTGGAGAGCTGAAAACCCACGTTGACCGCAGCGCGTAAGTAACTTAAAATCCAGGCTTATCTCACTCCCCCGCCCGAAGGAGACCGCGAATGCTCAAGATAGGCGCTGAGTTCAAGGTCGGAGAGAAAGTCGTCTATCCGGCCCACGGCGTCGGCGTCATCGAGAGCCTGCAAGTTCGCAACGTTTCCGGTACGCAGAAGAAGTTCTACATGCTGCGCATCGTCGACAGCGAGATGACGATCATGATCCCGACCGAGAACGTCCAGACCGTCGGTCTGCGCCGCATCATCGGTCGCGACATGGTCAGCAAGGTCTACAAGATCCTTCGCGAGAAGAAGGTCGAGGTCGACCAGCAGACGTGGAACCGGCGCTACCGAGAATACACCGAGAAGATCAAGACGGGATCGGTGCTCGAGATCGCCAAGGTCCTGCGCGACCTCTTCGTTCTGAAGGCCGACAAGGAGCTGTCGTTCGGTGAGCGCAAGATGCTCGACACGGCGCGGAATCTGCTGGTCAAGGAGCTCGCGATCGCGCGTTCCTTCCCCGAAGAGAAGATCATGGAGGAACTGAAGATGATCTTCGCGCGTCATTGAACGCGTGGCGGTTGTTCCAGCCGACGTGAGGGGCCGCGAGCGATCTCGGGCCCCTCACGTTTTTGGGCCTCATACGTAGCGCATTTCGACGAAGCGGCCGCGGAGTCGATTCACGGCCTCTTTGACGGCCTTGCCGCGGATCGCATCCGCGATCAGCGGGGAGAGCTCTTCCATTTCGCCCTCGGTCATCCCGAAGCGTGTTATCTCTTGCACGCCGATTCTCAAGCCGGATGGGCTGCGCGGGTCCTGATCGCCGGGGAGCATGTTGTAGTTGACGATCACATCCTGGTTCTCGAGCCGCGTGGCGACTTCGACGCCGCCGCCGAAGGCCGCGACGTTGAGTGCGAGCTGGTGGCTCTTCGTGAAGCCGAGCGCCTTCGCTTCGACCGAGATGCCTTGGGCGGATAGGGCGCGCCCGAGCGCCTGTGCATTGCGGACGGTCTGGCTCGCATAAGCGCGGCCATGCTGCTTCATCTCGCGCGCGGCGACGAGCAGTCCCGGCAACGAGTGAAGGTGATGGTTGCTCGACGACCCGGGGAACACCCCGCGATCAGCGGGGCCCCAGTAGGAGTCCGCGTCCGCGTCTTCGAGATCGGCCAAGATCACGCCTCGCTGTGGTCCAGGGAACGTCTTGTGCGTGCTGCCGGTCAGGTAGGTCGCGCCTTCGTGCAGAGGGTCTTGGAATTCACCCCCGGCGATGAGCCCGAGAACGTGGGCGCCGTCGAACAGGATCGGGATCTTGTGCTGGCGGCAGACGGGCACGAGCTCAGCCAGCGGCTCGGGAAACAGAAACAGGCTCTTGCCAAGGAGGACGAGCTGGGGCCGGAGGCGATCGATCATCTCGACCGCGGCCGCGGCGTCCGTGCGGTAGCGGTCCTCGGACAGTGGGAAGAAGCGCAGATGGACTGAGTTCTCGCGGCCCGCGGTGAGCGTCTGGCCGCGTATCTGGATGCGGCGGCCGAACACGCCGACCAGGTTGTGACTGATGTGGCCTCCGGCGTCCGTCGAATTGACGATCACCGTGTCTCCGCCGCGTAGCAAGCCGAGAGCGATCGCGGTGTTCGCCGCGTTTCCACTGATCGGTCGGACGTCTGCTTGGCGGCAACGGAAGAGCTCGCAGACCTCGCGCTTGGCTGCGCGCTCGATCTCGTCGATGAAGCGCGTGCCCTGATAGTACCGATTGACTCGTCCTTGCTCGTTCGGATGCCCTTCGGCGTAGCGCGCCATGAAGTCCGAGTTCTGCACGTCGCGGACGGCGCGGCTCTGGGCGTTCTCGCTGGCGATCAGGTTGACCGTCTGCCGCCCCCGCCACTCCTCCTGCCTGCGGACGAGGTTTTCGACGTCGCGAATGTCAACGGGCATCGAGTTCTCCCTTCGGCAGCGGGCTTGTACCACCCGCGACCGCGACGGCCAACAAGGTGCCGGCGCTTCGGTCACCGTCCAAGAGCTCGAACTTGACCACCCGCGCGCCCCAGTCGGCGAAGATGCTGCCTCCCGAGGGGCTGGCCACCCCGAAGCGCGAGCTCGAAGACATGCACTCCCTTAGTCAGACCGAGGATCGCGAGCTCCCCGCGCGCGGAGTCTAGGAAAAGGCGGGGCTACCGGCTACAGGCTACGGGCTACGCCTAATGATGCCGCTCAACGCAGACGCGAGGATGGCCGCATGGACACGCTGACCTCGACCTTGCTGTTCGGGGTCGCCGCCGCGTTGGCGAACGTGCTCGGCGGCTTAATGGTCGTCTCGCGGCGCGAGCCGTGGGATCCCCGCATCCTGCATGGCTTCGTCGCGCTCGGCGCCGGATTCATGCTGGCCGCCGCGTTGCTCCGAATGGAACCGGAAGCGTTGCGGTTGACGGAGGCCGCGCCGCTCCTGATCCTCTTGGGATATCTCGTCGTGCACCTGTTTGAGCATACGATTGCGCCGCACTTTCACTTCGGCGAAGAGACGCATCCCCATTTGGTCGTCGGCTCGTCGACCTGGGCGCCGGCACTCGTCGGGTTGGTGGTGCATAGTCTGTTCGATGGCATCTCGATTGCATCGGGGTTCTTGGTGAGCCCCGGTCTCGGCTTGCTGGTGTTCGCCGCCATTATCCTGCACAAAGCCCCGGAGGGGTTCGCGATCGCTTCGGTGATGATGGCGGCCGGCGTCGACCGCAGGGGAGCTCTGGCGTCGGCGCTGGCGGTCGGCGTGGCGAGCATTTTTGGCGTACTGACCGCACACGCGTTCGTCGGCTGGGTTGGCGCCGCGCTCGCATTGTCGACCGGAGTGACCCTGTACGTCGCGGCTTCTGATCTAATTCCCGAAGTAAACAAGGAAGAGGGCGTGTCGATGGCTCTCTTGGTGTTCGCCGGAGTCGCGCTCTTCTACGGAAGCGAGCGCGCGCTCGCGGCCGTAGGGCTGTGAGCGCCGCTCGGCTCGCTTTTTCGCCGGCCGCTGTTGTACACAATCCGACGGGGGCGCGGCGCAGGGGGGCGTTTCGGCGGCTCCTCGGCGATCGGGTGGCGTAGGTTGGGATGATCGCTTCGATGTTGTCGAGAGCGTGGAAGATTCAATGAGCGACGCAGCGGAACCGACCCCCGGCGTCGAAGGGGCGCCGGCCGAGCGCTTTGGCGACTACGTCCTGATCGACCGCATCGCCCAAGGCGGCATGGCGGAGCTGTTTCTCGCCAAGCGCCGGGGCGTGGAGGGATTCGAGAAGACCCTCGCGATCAAGCGGATCCTGCCCGAGCTGTCGTGGAACCGCGAGTTCGTCTCGATGTTCATCAACGAAGCGAAGATCGCCGCCCGGCTCTCGCACCCGAACATCGTGCAGATCTTCGATTTCGGCAAGATCGACAACTACTACTTCATCGCCATGGAATACGTGCACGGAGAGAACCTGCGCGCGTTGCTGCAGCGCTCCGCGCAGAAGCAGATCCCGCTGTCGACCGATCTCGCCGCCTTCATCGCCGCGCGAGCTTGCGCAGGCCTCGATCACGCACATCGCAAGACCGACGAGACCGGCCGCCCGCTGCGCATCGTGCACCGTGACGTGAGCCCTCAGAACGTGCTCGTCTCCTATGACGGCGACGTCAAGGTCGTGGATTTCGGCATCGCCAAGGCAGTGGCCGAGAATCCCGAGGCGACCCGAGGAGTGCTGAAAGGCAAGCTCGCGTATCTCTCTCCCGAGCAAGTGCATGGTGTCTCCCTCGACGCGCGCAGCGACATTTTCGCGATCGGCCTCGTGCTCTACGAACTGCTTGCCGGTAAGAAGCTGTTCACGCAGGCCGATCCTGCCGAAGTCCTCGATTCGATCGTGCACATCAACGCGGACGAGGTGGCCCGCTCGCTCCCGCAGGTCCATCGTACGCTGCGCGACGTACTGCGACGGGCGCTCGCGCTCGATCCCGAAGGCCGCTTTCGCTCCGCCGGCGAGATGCAAATCGCGCTCGAGGAATACCTCCGTGCGTCCGGCGATCCCGGCGGCACGATGCAGCTCACCAACCTCATGCGATTGTTGTTCGACGACAAAGTCGGCGAGCACACCTCGCAGATCTTGCGCTCGCAGTTGCTCGGCAGGCCAGCTCGAACGCCGCGCTCCGCCGTGCGGAGCGGTTCTTCGAAGCGCCTGGTGGCGGCGCTCGGCGGCGCAGCGCTCGGCCTCCTCGCGCTCCTAATCGCCTCGCCGAAGCTGCGAGCGTCGACGCCGCAGCCGCAACCGCCGCCTCCCGGCTCGCGGCCGCAGGCCGCGCCGCCGGAGCCGGAGCCGCCGTCGAGCGTGTCCAGAGCCGCGCCGCCGGAAGTCGCGAAGCCCGCGGCGCCAGACCGGCTCGCCGACGCCCAGCACGCGACCGAGGCGCTCGCCGCGAATCGTTTCGCCGAGGCCATCGCTGCGTTCGACAAGGCCTTTGCGGCATCGCCGGACCTGCGCGGACAGTACGCGGCGGGATATGCCAAAGCGCTTACGGAAGAAGGCAAGAGCCTCTTCGAGACCGATTCGGACGCGGCCGCACGTCGGTTCAAGGAAGCGATTGCGGCCGATCCGGACTCCTTCGACGCCCACTTCCTACTCGCCAAAGTGTACACGCGGAAGTCGGATTCGGACAGCGCCCTGCGGGAGTACGGGGAGGCGATTCGCATCAATCCAAAGTCTGCAGATGCCCAGTTCAACCTGGGCTTCGTCTACTTTTCGCAGAAGAAATACGAAGACGCGCGGCGTCAGTACGAGAAGGTGATCGAGCTCTCGCCCCCGTATCTAGCCGACGTCTTCTACAATCTGTCGGCTTGCTACGAGCAAATGAAGCGCAAGGACGATGCGATCGCCACGCTGCGTCGCGGCCTCAAGGCGGTTCCGAAGAGCGATCTGCTACATCAGCGGCTCAAGCAGCTCGGGGGCTGACATTGATGCGTGCAACGATCGGCAGCGCGCTGGCGGCGATCGCGCTGGCGAGCGGTTGTACGGGGCCGACGTCGCAGCGCGATCCAGAGGACCTCGCCGTTCGAGCACCTGCGACGCCGACGCCCGCGCCCTCCTTCTTGGTCCACGTAGTCAAGTTTCGCGGTGAAACACTTGGCCAGATCACCGAGTGGTACACAGGGCGATTCGACAACTGGCGAACGGTGGCGCGCGCCAACGACTTAGCAGAGCCCCACGAGACGTTGAGCATTGGCAGGGAAGTTAGGATCCCGAGCCAACTCGTGGTGCGGCACGACCCGCTTCCCGCACCCAAGAAAAAGCGCTCCCCGAAGGTCACGGCTCCGACCCAACCGGTGGCGCCGGGAGAACCGTCGGTAGAGAAGGACGGTGCAGAACCAGCGCTCCCGCCGGTCATCGGGCCGAAGTGAGCCTCTGCGACGGCGGTGGTTCAAGACGAGCGCCGGCTGAAGCGAGTTTGGTCGCACGCTTTTGCGCGCGCCGTTCGCTCCAGCTCTGAAAGACCACGTAGAAGACCGGCGCGAACAATACGGCGAGGAGCGTCGACGTGATCATGCCGCCGAAGACCGCAGTGCCGAGCGCCCGGCGGCTGGCGGCGCCGGCGCCTGAAGCGACGACGAGCGGATAAACCCCGAGGATGAAGGCAAACGAGGTCATGAGAATCGGCCGGAAGCGCAACCGCGCCGCCGCCACGGCCGCATCGACGATCGACTTTCCGGCGGCACGCTGGTCGCGCGCGAACTCGACGATCAGGATGGCGTTCTTGCTGGCGAGCGCGATGAGCAGCACGACGCCGATCTGCGTGTAGACGTTGTTGTCCAAGCCGCGCACCGCGACGGCGATCACCGTGCCGAGGAGCGCGAGCGGAACCACCAGCACGACCGCGGCAGGGTTGGACCAACTCTCGTATTGCGCGGCCAGCACCAGATAGACCAACACCACCGCGAGGGCGAAGATCAGCAACGATTCACGTCCGGCCTTCTTCTCCTGGTACGAGATAGCCGTCCACTCGTAGCCCATCCCGGAAGGCAGCTTGGCGCTCGCCATCTGCTCCATCAGCGAAAGAGCTTGGCCGGAGCTGTAGCCGGGGGCTGCCTGCCCCGTGATCGCCGCCGATGGATAGAGATTGTAACGGCTAATGATCTGGGGCCCGAAGCGACGCTTGACGTCCATCAGCGTCGAAAGTGGCACCATTTGCCCCGCCGGATTCCGTACCTCGAGCCTTCGGATCTCGTCCTGATTGACCCGAAACGCCGGTTCCGCCTGGATGCGCACCTGATAAGTGCGTCCGAAGAGCGTGAAGTCGTTCACGTAGGCGGACCCCAGATACGACTGCAGGCTGTTGAACACGCTCGACAACGGGATGCCGAGCGTCTTGACCTTCACTCGATCGACGTCGACGAAGAGCTGGGGCACTTCGGCACGGAAGGTCGAGTTGAGCCCGGTGAGCCCGGACTGCGAGTTCCCATCTTGCACCATTTCCTGGGCGACCTTCTGCAGAGCCGGCAAACCGATGTTGCCGCGGTCCTCGATCTGCATCTGGAATCCACCGGCCACGCCGAGCCCACGGATGGCGGGTGGTGGAAACGCGAACGTGACGCCGTCCTGGATGGTCGCGAACTGTTTGCGCAACCCGTCGAGAATCGCCTCTTGGCTGAGCGCCGGATCCCGTCGCTCCTCCCAGGGCTTGAAGACGACGAACACGGTGCCGGAGTTCGACGCGGTGGTGCCGTCGAGGATGGAGCGGCCGCCCCACGAATTCCAGTCCGCGACTCCAGGCGTGGAGGCCATGATGCGATTCATCTTCTCGATGGCGGCCGTGGTTCGCGCGAGAGATGCCGCATCGGGCAACTGGATTCCGCAGATGGCGTAGCCCTGGTCCTCGGTTGGCAGGAAGCCCGTCGGCAGGGAGCTAAAGCTCCACAGCGTCACGCCGATCAGTGCAGCGAAAGCCGCCATCATCGTGCCGGTGCGCAGCACCATCCATCCGACGAGGCGCAGGTAGGTGCGCTCGGCACGAGCGTAGAGCGCGTTGAACCCCCGGAAGAATGCGTTGCGCCGCTGCGGATCGGTGCTGTGACGAAGCCAGGCGGCGCACTGTGCGGGCTTCAAGGTGAGCGCGTTGACCGCGCTGATGCCGGCGATGATGGCGATGGTCAACGCGAATTGACGATAGAGCTGGCCCGTGATGCCGCCGAGGAACGCCGACGGGAGAAACACCGCCATCAGCACGAGCGTGATGCCGATCACCGGACCGGTGACCTCGTCCATCGCTTTGATCGTCGCTTCACGCGGCGCGAGGTTGTCGGCGTCGATGTGGTGCACGGCGTTCTCGACGATGACGATGGCATCGTCGACGACGATGCCGATGGCCAGCACCAGGCCGAACAGCGTGAGGAGGTTGACCGTAAAGCCGAACATCGCGAGTCCGGCAAACGCTCCGATGAGGGTCACAGGCACGGTGGTGGCGGGAACCAGCACCGCCCGCCAATCCTGCAGGAACATCAGGATCACGACGAGAACGAGGAGGCCGGCCTCGATGAGCGTGCGATAGACCTCGCGGATCGCTTGGCGAACGAACCTGGTCGTGTCGAACGGAATGTCGTAGACCATCCCTTGGGGGAACGACGGCTTCAGTCGCTCCATGACGACGCGAACTTGGTCGGCGACGTCGAGCGCATTGGCCCCGGGGAGCTGAAAGACCGCGATGCCGGCAGCCGGCGTGCCGTTTTTCTGGAAGAACTGGTCGTAGACCTGACTGCCGAGCTCGACCCGCGCCACGTCACGGACCCGCGTCATGCGCCCCGCCTCGCTCTTGACGATGATGTCCTCGAACTGCGCCACCGTGGTGAGCCGCCCGAGGGTGGTCACGGTGAACTGGAACTTCTGCGTCGTCGGGACCGGCGGCTGCCCGATCTGCCCCGCGGCCACCTGCACGTTCTGCTCGGCGATGGCGCTGAAGACGTCTTGCGCCGTCAGGTTGCGCGCCTTGAGGCGCGGGGGGTCGAGCCAGACGCGCATGCTGTAGGAGCCGGCGCCGACGACGTTGACGTCGCCGACCCCGTTGATCCGCGATAGCTCGTCTCGAATGCGGAGCGTGCCGTAGTTGGCTAGGTAGAGGCTGTCGTAGCGCCCTTCGGGAGAGGTGAGGACCACGAACATGATGATGTTGGTGGACTGCTTCTTGACCGTGACGCCCTGGCGCTTGACGTCGTCGGGGAGCTTGGACTCGGCGAGCGCCACGCGGTTCTGCACGAGCACCTGCGCGATGTTGAGGTTCGTGCCGATGTCGAAGGTGACCGTCAGTGCATACGAGCCATCGCTCGCGCAGGTCGACGACATGTAGAGCATGCCTTCGACGCCGTTCACCTGCTCCTCGATCGGGGTCGCGACCGTATTGCAGACGACCTGGGCATCGGCCCCCGGGTAAGACGTCGAAACTTGAACCGTCGGGGGGGTGATCTGCGGATATTGCTCGACCGGCAGGGAGCGCACGGTCACGAGACCAAAGATGACCGTGACGATCGCGATAACGTTGGCGAATATGGGCCGGTCGATGAAGAATCGAGGGATCATCCCGATGCACTCGCTGCGACCCCGGGCGTAGCTTGCGGCGACGGCGGCGAGGCCGGTGCTTCGCGCTTCGGCTTCACCACGCTGCCGGGCCTCGCTCTTTGGAGCCCGTTGACGACGACCCATTCCGTTCCCGACACTCCATCCCGCACCACCCTCAGATCCCCTTCGATGAGCGGTCCGACCTGAACGCGCCGGAACTGCACGGTGTCGTGCTCATCGACGAGCAAGAGGTACGAGCCTCCTTGATCGGCTTGCACCGCGATGTCGGGCACGAGGATCGCTCGCTCGCGGGAAAACGGCACACGCACGCGAGCGAACAGGCCCGCGAGAATCACGCGATCGGGATTCGGAAACAGGGCCCGCGCCTCGAACGTTCCGGTCTCGGGGTCGACCCGGTTGGCGGAGTAGTCAATCTTGCCGGCATGCGGATAGCCCGTCTCCGTGGCGAGTCCGAGGAACGCGAGGTTCTCGTCGGTGGCAAGCCCGAGCAACGCGAAGTCGTTCTGGCCCGCAGGTGCGGCGGATCGATTCTGGCGCTGTTGCTCGCGGTACTGAAGCAACTCGCGCTCGCTCGCCGTGAAGTAGACGTAAATCGGGTCTTCGCGCACGATCGATGCGAGCAGCGTCGCCTGGCCGGCACCGACCAGGTTGCCGACGTCGACGAGGTTGCGGTCGATGCGACCGTCGATCGGAGCGTAGATGCGCGTGTAGGACAGGTCGAGCCTGGCGGCCTCGAGATTCGCGCGCGCCATGGCGACCTGCGCCTTGGCGAGGTCTCTCGCCTGGGTCTTTTGCACGAAATCCGTGCGACTGCCGGCTTTGCCCTCGACGATCGCCTGGGTGATCTTGAACTGCTCTTCGGCTGCTCGATACTGCGCTTCCTTGCCGTCGAGATCGGCTTGCGCCTGATCGACTCTGGCCTGGTAGAGCGCGGGCTCGATGACGAACAACAGATCGCCCTTCTTGACGTTCGCGCCCGGCGCAAAGTGCATTTTCTCCAAGACGCCGGCGACCCGCGCGCGCACGTCCACGGCCTCGATCGCGACGGTGTGGCCCGTGAACTCGTTGTAGGTGGTGATCTCGCGTTCGACCGGTCGCGTCACGGTGACCTCGGGCGGAGGCGGAGGGGCGTAGCGATTGCGGCCGCACGCGACGACTACGAAGAGTATCGACGCCAAGGCTGAACACCACGGCGATCGCCGGCGAACGCTTACCACTTCGGCCACCACCATCGCCAATGCCACCAGGGACGACTCTCGGCGTTGGCCGCCTCGACGTCGCCGGCGCGTCCTTCGGTCGACAACAAGCTTCCCCAGTTCGTGCGTGCCCGCATCTCGTCGAGCGTCGCGTCCGGTACGAAGTCGTCCGTCCCGCGGAGCTCCCAGCCGCCGCCGAGAGCCTTGTTGAGCGCGATCACGCTGAGTGCAACGGCGCCCCGGGTCGATGCGAGGAGGTCTTCTTCGCGGATCTTAACTTGCAGCGCGTTCAGCACCGCAGTGAAATCCGTCGCACCTTCGCGGTATTGAACGCGGGAGATCTCTTCTGCTCTGGTCGCCGCCGCCACGCTCTGCATGAGGAACCCGACTTGTTCGCTACTGCGGAGGTAGCCGACGAGGGCGTCCTCGACCTCTTGCTGGGCGGTCAGAACGGTATCGGCGTAGACGACGAGCTGCTCCTGAAACTGAGCGTCCTGCAGCCGCACGTCGTTGACGAGCCGGCCGTAGTTCAAGACCGGCCATTGAATCGCCGGACCGGTATCCGCCGCGAACGAGTTGCCCTCGAAGAGCTTGCCGGCGTCCT
>JBEVNX010000114.1:0-8768 GCA_040507895.1 Binatia bacterium
CTCGAGGGCGGCGCGGCCGTCTGCGAGGATCGGCGCGCCGTCGCCGAGCAGCAGCGCATCGAAGTCGATCGTGCGGGCCAGACGCGCGAGCGATCGGCGCAGTGCGGCCGGGTCGTCGATCACGCTTTCGGGAAGCAGCGCGCATTCCCCAGGCGGCTTGCCGACGCAGGCGTCGCCGACGACCAAGAGCCGGCGCTCGGGCCAATGGAGCGCGATCTCGCCCGGCGACTTGCCTTCCGCCCCGACGACGATGAACGGGCCAACTCGCTCACCGGCCCGAAGCTCTTCGTCGATGGTGGCACCCTGCGATCGAGCGTACGGCGCGTCGGCGGGGTGAATCGCTACGCGAGCACCGGTGCGATCGCGAACGGCAGTGCTCGCGCGGGTGTGGTTCCGGTTGGTGAGAAGGATCCGAGCGACGCCGATCTTCTCGAGCTCGTCGAGTACGCGGGCCGGCGGCTCGACGGGATCGACCGCCACATTTCCCGTCGGATGAAGGAAGAGATAGCCGTTGAAGTCGTAGCTGTGGCGTTCGGACCACCAGGGCCAGGTGAGGACGCCGGGTAAGAGCTCCCGAAGCTCGGCCGATGCCATGACGCGGCGATCCTAGGCGGCGCCGCTGCCCGCGGCAAGAGGTGGACCGTGGCGGCGCCTGTGACACTATACGCCGCCGTGGACGGCTCCATCGTCGTAGACCGTCTCGAGAAGCGCTATGGGCGGCGCCAGGCGCTCGAGGCGGTGACGTTCTCAGTGCACGCCGGTGAGATCGTCGGCCTGCTCGGGCCGAACGGCGCGGGCAAGTCGACGACACTATCGATCCTGGCGTGCGCGCTTCGCGCCGACGGCGGTCGAGTGGAAGTCGCCGGACACCCATTGCCTGCGCAGGCGGGCGCTGCGCGCCGCGCTCTCGGTTACGTGCCGCAGCGGGAAGCGCTCTACCCCCCGCTCAGCGCGCGCGAGAACCTCCGCTTCTTCGGCCGCATGGTCGGGCTCGACGGTGCGTCGATCCGCGGAGCGATCGAGCGTGCTCTCTCGCTCGCCGCACTCGAGACCCGCGCCGAGGAGCCGATCGCGGCCTTCTCGGTCGGCATGCGCCGACGGCTCAAGCTCGCTTGCGGCATCCTCCACCGGCCCCCCGTGGTGCTGCTCGACGAACCGACGGTCGGCGTCGATCCGCAATCTCGAGAGTACATCTTCGAGGCCATCACTGCGCTCGCGGCCGAAGGGGCGGCCGTGCTCTACAGCACGCACTACATGGAGGAGGCGGAGCGGTTGTGCGGCCGCGTGGTGCTGCTCGACGAAGGCAAGATCGTGGCGTCGGGCGCCCCTGGAACACTGGTGTCGGATCTCGGGCGAGCGCCGGTGCTCAAGCTTCACACACTTCGCGCGCTGCCCGAAGACTGGTTGTCGCTTCTGCCATCGGCTCGGGTCCGCGGGCGCTCCGGGCTCGAGTACGAGATCGAGGTGGACGCGGCGGCCGACCTGCCCTCCGTGTTGCTCGCCGCCGAGCGCGCAGGGGTCGAGATCCGAGACCTTCGCTTGCGCCGCGCAAATCTGGCCGACGTCTTCTTCGCGCTCACCGGCCGAGCGCTTCGCGACGATCCCGCCGGAGAAGCATGATCCTGCGCGCGCTGCTAGCGGCCTTCCACAAAGACCTGCGGTTGCTGCTACGCGACCCGGTCGGGCTCGTGTTCCTCACCCTCGCCCCGATGATCGTCATCACGGTCGCTGGTTTTTCGCTCGCGAGCCTCTACGGCGCCGCACCTCGCGGTGAGGAGTCCTACCGGCTGCCTGTCGTCGACGAGGATGGAGGGCCGGTCGGGCGCGCAGTTCGTGACCGCCTGAGGCACGAGCCGGCCGTCGCCGCCGAGTTCGTCGCGAGCCGGCGGGAGGCAATCGAGATGCTCGAACGCCGAGAGGCCGGCGTGGCGCTGGTGATTCCCGCCGATGCGAGCGGGGCTCTAGCCGAAGGGACGCGATCGACGCTTTTGCTACTCACGGATCCGGTCAAGTACCTCGAGGTCGCCAACGTTCGCGTTCTGGTCGAAGAGCTGCGGCACGCTCTCGAGGAGGAGGGGAGGCGTCAGGCCGCTCTCAAGGTCGCCGCGGCGCGCGAGACCGGGGAAGCGGCGCGACGGGAGTTCACACGCGTAGTCGAGCAGGCGCGGCACGAGACGGAGGCGCTGCGCGCTCGCCTCGAGGGGGCGCGTGCGCAGTTCGAGGAACGCAAGCGTACGGCGAGGGAGCGAGCGGAGGGCTCGCTCCGCGTCCTGGCTGCGGAACATCGACGGCAGGTCGCGGAGCGGCTCGCGCGCGAGCTCGCTCCGGTCCGGAGCTTCCTCGCCACGCTCGCCGATCGCCGCCAGGCGTTCGAGGATTGGTTCGCCGCCCTGCGCAAGGTGGCCGGCCAACGGGCCGGCGACATCCCCGAGCCGCCGGCGCCGCCGCTGGTCCCCGCAGAGCTCACGGAGCTGGCCAGCGCGGATCCCGAGGTGCTGGTCGTCCGGCTGCTCGGACCCGTAGAGGGCCAAGCGCTCCCGGAATTGGCTGACTTCGACTTACCGAGGATCGCGCTTCCGTCGCCGATCGAGCTCCCCGCGGTCCCCGAGGCCCCCCCTCTGGGCATGTCGGGGAGCCTCGACATCGACGAGCAGAGCGCGACCGGGGCGCCGCGGCGGTTGAACACATTCGACCAGAACGTTCCCGGCTTCAGCGTGACGTTCCTGCTTCTCGGCATGCTGCTCGGGGTATCGCTCGCGCTTCTCGACGAGCGCGACTGGGGCACGCTCGAGCGGCTTCGCTCGGCACCCGCGCCCTTATCGGTGCTGCTGGTCGCCAAGCTCGGGTCGCGAATCGTCGTCGGCATGGTGCAGATGCTGCTGCTGTTCGCAGTCGGCCGGGCGGCTTTCGGCATCTCGCTCGGCCCCGAGCCATGGTCGCTCGCGCTGCCGACGCTCGGCATCGTGTTCGCGGGCACGACATTCGGCCTCGTCGTCGCGGGTCTCGCGCGAAGCCGGGAATCGGTGCTGCCGCTCGGCTCCATCGCAATCGTCACGATGGCTGCCGTCGGAGGCTGCTGGTGGCCGATCGATCTCGAGCCCCCCTGGATGCGCACCGCGGCGCTGGCGTTTCCGACCACCTGGGCTATGACCGCCTACAACGATCTGATGATCCGTCGCCAAGGCTTCGCGGCGGCGTTGAGGCCCACGGCGGTGCTGCTCGCGCACGGCGCACTCTACCTCGCGATCGGCCTATGGCTTTTCGTTCGCCGCGAGGGTCGGGATGGCTGAGCCGGCGCCGGGAGTGCTATCTGATGCCCTCTCATCCAAGGAGGAGCCTCGTGGCTTTGAAGGACAAAATCGCAGTCGTGACCGGAGGCGCCTCCGGCATCGGCCGGGCGATCTGCCTGCGCCTGGCCCGCGAGGGTTGTAACATCGGGATCTGGGACCGTGACATCTCCGCCGCCCACCGAGTCGGCGCCGAGGTCGGCGAGCTCGGCCGGCGCGTGCTCGCCGTCGAAGTGGACGTGTCGAGCTTCAGCAACGTCGAGCGAGCCGCGGATCGCGTGCATCGAGAGCTGGGCAAGGTATCGATTCTGGTGAACGATGCGGGCTTCGGCGAAATCGTCGCGGTGGCGCAGATGAGCGAGGCTCAGTGGGACAAGATGATCGCCGTGCATCTCAAGGGAACGTTCAATTGCACCCGACACTTGGTGCAGGACATGATCGACGCGCGCTGGGGGCGCATCGTCAGCATCTCCTCCGTCGCCGGCCTGCGAGGCGCTGCGGGCTTCGTGCACTACTCGGCGGCCAAAGCCGGCATCGCCGGCTTCAGCAAGGCGCTTGCGCTCGAACTCGGCTCGAGCGGCGTGACTGTCAACGCCATCGCTCCCGGATTGATCGAGACGCCGATTCTCAAGGGCTCGGCGCTTCGCGACGAGACCATCGCGGCGATGGTTCGCCACACCCCGGTCGGCCGCATCGGGGCGCCGGAGGACATTGCCGCGTGCTGCGCCTACATGGTCGCCGAAGAGGCGAGCTTTCTGACCGGACAGGTCCTCTCCCCCAACGGAGGCATCTACAGCTAGACCGCGGTGTAGATTACGGCGGAGTCGATCGATCGCCTTGCGGTCTCGCGCTGCGGTGATGCCATGACTCGATGACCGACCGCTTAAACGTCGCAGCCGCTCTGCTCGCCCTCTCGGAGACGTCGCCAGACGCCACGGCGCTGCGGCTGCGGGCCGATCGCGAGCGACGGGATTGGAGTTACCGCGACCTCGCTCGGACCGTGAGGCGATTCGCCGGTGCGCTATCAGAGCTCGGCGTGGTCGAGGAGCAGCGCGTCCTCATCGCGCTTCCCGATTGTCCCGAGTTAGTCGTGGCGTTTCTCGGCGCGATTTGGGCGGGCGCCGTCCCGGTGCCGGTGAATCCCGGGCTGCGCGCCGAGGACTACGCGTTCTTGGTGGCGGATACTCGCGCGCGGCTCGTGATCGCAACGAGCGGGACGTCCGACCTTCTCATGGAGGCGATCGTCAGCGCGGCCTCGCTCCCGGGCGCCGAGCTGTGGACGGTCGCCCCCGCGGGTGGTGGAACCTTTCAGGACGCCATCCGCGCTGCAGCAAAGGCCGACGATGCGTTTCCCGCCCACCGCGACGACGCCGCGTTTTGGCTCTACAGCTCCGGCACCACAGGCCGCCCCAAGGGTACGATTCATCGACAGGCGGACATCCTGCACGCGGTCGACGCTTACTCTCGGCACGTGCTCGCGCTCGGCCCACGCGACGTCGTCTACTCGACGTCGAGGATGTTCTTCGCATACGGCCTGGGCGCGAGCCTGTACTTTCCCCTCGCGGCGGGCGCATGCAGCGTGCTTTCGCCCGAGCCTTTCGACGCTTTGCGGAGTTGGCGGCTTCTCGCCGAGGAGCAGCCGACGCTCTTGTTCGCCGTGCCGTCCGTCTATCGCGCCCTGCTCGATCACACCGACGCGCGCCGCGATTCGCTAGCGACCGTGCGCCTCTGTCTCTCGGCGGGGGAGGGGCTCCCGGAATCCCTGTTCGAGCAATGGCAGCGGCGTTTCGGGCTCGAAATCGTCGACGGAATCGGCTCGACCGAAGCACTGCACATCTACCTCTCCAACCGACCGGGCTCGTGTCGCCCCGGAGCGGTCGGCACGCCGGTACCCGGCTACGATGTGCGAATCGTCGACGAGAACGGCCGCGATGCCGCACCTGGCGAGCCCGGCATGATGCTCGTTCGGGGAGGCAGCTTGGCGGCCGGATACTGGCATCGGCGCGAGGCGACGGAACGGGCGTTTCTCGGCGAATGGTTCGTCACCGGCGACCAAGCTATGCAAACCGAGGACGGCGCGTACCGGGTGGTCGGCCGCGTCGACGACATGCTCAAGGTGTCCGGTCAATGGGTATCGCCGACCGACGTGGAAGAGGCGATTCGATCGGTGGAAGGGGTCGTGGACTGCGGCGTGGTGGGAGTGCCCGACGCAGCGGGCCTCACGGAGCTCGTCGCCTGCGTCGTCGCGGCGGGGGCGGGGGATCTCGCCGCTCTGATCCACGCACGCTGCGCAGAGCGGTTGCCGCGCTACAAGCGGCCGAGGCGAATGGTCGTGGTCGCCTCGTTGCCCCGCACCCCGACCGGCAAGCTGCAACGATTTCGGCTACGTGAGATGATCCAGCGCGAGCCGAGGGGAGAGAAGAGCTGAGCACCACGCCTGTCGATCTCGGACGAGACCGTCAAGACCCATCTCAAGCGGCTCTACGACAAGCTCGGGGCTGCGCACCGCGCACAGGCGGTGGCGATCGCGCTGCGCCAGAACCTCATCGAGTGATCGACGATCGCAACATCGGGCGCGCCCTCGCAGCCGTGAAGCGCGAGGTGGCGCGGTGGCGCGTGCCTGTCGTCGGCCTCTATCGCCACGATCCCTACGAGACTCTGATCTCCTGCCTGCTCAGCTTGCGCACCAAGGACGAGACCACCGCGGCCGCGTCCGCGCGCTTGTTCGCGCTGGCGCGCTCGCCGCGGGCGATGCTGCGGGTGCCGCGCCGCACCCTTGCGCGCGTCATCTATCCGGTCGGCTTCTACCGCACCAAGGCGCGGACGATTCTCGAGCTGTCACGCACGCTCGTCGAGCGCCACGGAGGCGCGGTGCCGGACACCCTGGAAGGCCTTCTGGAGCTGAATGGAGTGGGGCGCAAGACCGCCAACTTGGTGCTGACGCTCGCGTTTCGGAAGTACGGCATCTGCGTCGACACGCACGTCCATCGCATCAGCAACCGCTGGGGCTACGTGCGAACCCGCAATCCCGAGGAAACCGAGATGCGGCTACGCGAGCGGCTGCCGCGCCGGCACTGGCGTACGTACAACGACCTGCTGGTCGCGTTCGGCCAGAACCTCTGCCACCCGACATCCCCGTGGTGCAGCCGTTGTCCGCTCGACGGCATCTGTGGTCGCGTCGGCGTCAGGCGCTCGCGCTGAACGATTCGCCCGCCGCGCGGGCGCGCTCGATGCGGGTCGCTTCGTCGTGCGGGAGGCGTCGGGCCGCGAGCAAGGAGAAAGCTAGAGCCGCGACGTTCGCCGCGAGGGCCGTGAGCATCGCTCCGCGGAGGTCGCCGAGTACGACGCTCGCCAGCCCGATCGCGTAGGGGCCGAGCGCGAGGCCGATGAACGTCACCAGCAGCAAGTACGCCGCCGTGGCCGAGCCGCGCATGCGCGGCAGCACGAGATCCTGAACCGTAGAGGCCGCCGGGCCGATCCACAGGGACGAGCAGACGGACGAGGGGAAGGTCAGGGCGTAGGCGAGCGTCAGGTTCGTCGTACTTAGCAACAAGAGGACGATCGGCACCGGAAGCACGGCGGCGAGCATGCCCACGTAGAGCCGACCGCAGGGCGACGAGCGGCGCCAGAAGTCCGCGAGCACGCCACCGAGCGTGATGCCGAGCCACCCGCCGACGGCGGCAATCGCTCCAAGAACGAGTCCGGCCTGCCGCTCGTCCACGCCGTGGAAGCGGACGAAGAAAGGAGGCGTCCAGAAGCCGATGCCGTATCCTTGGAACGCCATGAAGGAGAAGGCGAGTGCAGCGTAGCGGAGCCCGGAGGCACGGAGAATCAAGGCATGCGCGACCGGATCGCGGCGACCGAGGGCCTGCGTCCAGGAGAAGGCCGCATAGAGGCCGATGCCGAGCGCGATCCATTGGGACGGAGTGCGGGTGACGCGGCCGAGCACGACCGCCACGGCAGCGATCAGCGCGGCGGCCCCGAGATTGCGGGCCACTTCCCGCCGGCCCGCACCGATCCTCGCGAGGTGGAGAAGCGTGAAAGGGGGCAGCACGGAGCGGAGCTCGAAGAAGAACTCACGGAACGGATGCGCCTCGACTGGGCTGAAGATGCCGTCCGCGGAGCCCCGCCGCGGCTCGCGCAACGTCACCACCCACAGCGCCAGCAGCAGGCCCGGCAGCCCCGCCGCGAAGAATGCAACCTGCCAACCGCGAAGACCGAAGGGTGCCGCCGCCACGAACGTGCTATCCCAACGATCGACGACCCAGCCGCCGAGGATGAGGCCGAGGCCCGCGCCGATGTAGATGCCACTCGAATACACGGCCAGCGCTGTGGCTCGCCGCGCGGCCGGAAACGAGTCCGAGAGCAGCGAAAACGCCGCTGGCGCGGCGCTGGCTTCGCCGATCCCGACGCCGAACCTGGCGATCGCGAGCTCGGTGAAATCGCGAGCCAAACCGGAAAGCACCGTCATCAGGCTCCACACCGCAAGACCGATCGCGATGAGCTTTCGTCGATCCCATACGTCTGCGAGTCGAGCCAGCGGAATGCCGAACACCGCGTAAAACACGGCGAAGGCGGTGCCATAGAGAAAGCCGATTTCGGCGTCGGTGACCCGGAGGTCGGCCTTGATGCGCTCGGCTAGGATCGAGATGATCTGCCGGTCGAGGAAGTTGAAGATGTAGACGAGCACCAGCACGCCGAGCACGTAGCGCGCGTAGCGATCGCCGAGCGGCGGGGACTGTGCGGCCGGGGTCGCCAGAGTGCGCACGCGTAGCCCGCCGCCACCCACGCCGTCAATTCGGCGTGGCCACCCACATCCTTGCCAGCTTCTCGCTACTTCGAAGGAAACCCGCGCACCTTCACGTCGGCGCGAGCGGCCTCCGCCTCCGGGATCCTGCGACGCTCACGCCTTCAGTGCACGGATCTCCGCCGCCGCTTCGTCGACGGCCTGCAAGGCGTGCGGGAAGAATCCGGTCATCATGAAGAAGCCGTGGATGAGCCCATCGTAGCGCTTGAGCTTCACCGGGACGCCGGCTTGCCGCAGGCGCTCCGCATAGGCCTCGCCTTCGTCCCGCAGGGGATCGAACTCGGTGGTTACGACCATTGCTGGCGGCAGGCCTTTGAGATCGCGCGCTCGCAGCGGTGACGCATAGGGTTGCGCGCCATCACCCGCGCTGCGCAGATAGTGGTTCCAGAACCACACCATCGAATCCTTGGTCAGCAGGTATCCGTCCGCATTCTCGCGATACGAGGCGGTGTCATACGAGTAGTCGGTCACGGGGTAGATGAGCAGCTGGAACGCGATCTTCGGCTGGGCGCGGTCACGGGCCATCAGGCTGACCACGGCCGCGAGATTGCCGCCGGCGCTGTAACCGCCGACACCGAGGCGGCGCCCATCGGCGCCGATAATACCCGCGTTCTCGGCGAACCCGAGCATCGCCGCGTAAAAATACACCAGCGCGCCCGGAAAAAAGTTCTCCG
>JBEVNX010000131.1:0-7922 GCA_040507895.1 Binatia bacterium
GGGCGCGGCGGCGCTCGGTGCGGCTGGCAATCGCCAGATGAGTTGTGCGTTGTCGACCCAACCCTTCACCCCGCTCTGACTGCTCTCGACGAACGCATAGCCACGTTCGAGCTTCGAGCGTATGACCTTCTCATGCAGCGAGAGAGTTCCAACGACCGTCGAAGACGTGGAGGGCTCGCTGTAAACCTTCATGCCTTCCACGCTCGAATAGTACACGCGCCGAACCTGCGCGCCGGATGCCGCCGCGGTCGTGGGCAACGGAGTCGGCGCTTACCCTCCGAACCATCCGTCAGTGGTTTGCCGAGCGGTCGCGCACGCGGCAATCAGCGTGGCGATCCCAAGCCCTGCAGCGACGCGAAGGATTCGCGAGCCCCGAGCACCCCGGATCGTCATTCCCGCGCGTTTTGGACCGGGAGAACAGGAAACGTCAAGCTCCGGGGTCGTTCGATGGTTTGCAGAACCTCGACCGGGCTCGAGCTACGACGTGCGCTCCTCCCAGTCGACCCATTCGACGGAATGGGTCGCGCGGTAGGCGCTCACTGCTTCGCCGAGAGTCGCGAAGAAACTTTGCTTGCCGATGCGCGAGAAGAGCCCGAAGCGTTTCAGCTTGTCCTTCACCGGATCCTTCATCTCGGCGAAGCACAGCTCGATTCCGGCGGCTTGCAGCGTGTCGTCGAGGTCGGAGAGGGCGTCGGCCGCGGTGACGTCGACGCTGGTGACCGGCTCCGCCGCGACCACGAGCCAGCGGACGGGCGTCGGCGAGCTGGCGACGGCGTCGAGCGCGCGCTCGTGGAACAGCTCGGCGTTCGCGAAGAAGAGCGGCGCATCCCAACGGAAGAGAACGAGCCCCGGGATCAAGCGCGCCTCCGGGTACCGGGTGATGTCGTGGTAGCCCTTGACGCGTTCGACGCGGCCGAGCACGGCCGAGTGCGGCCGCCAGCCGTCCCACAGAAACTCGATGACGGCGATCACGATCGCCAGCGCGATGCCGGGGATGGCGCCGAGCGTGGCCACGCCCGCGAAGCAAGCCATCGAAAGCCAGAACTCCCAGCGCTGGATGCGATAGATGCGGCGCAGGTCGGACACTTCGACGAGGCCGATGGCCGAGGCGATGACGACGGCGGCGAGGGCGGTGTGCGGAAGATGCTGGAGCAGCTCGGGGGCAAGCATCAGCAGCAATGCAACGGCGAGGGCGGCCACTACCCCGGTCAACTGGGTCCTCGCGCCCGCCGCCTCGGCTACCGGCGTGCGCGATGAGCTGCTGCTGATCGGGAAGCCCTGAAAAAAGCCTGCCGCGAGGTTGGCGACGCCGAGGCCCACCATCTCCTGGTTCGGGTCGACCGGTGCACGCAGACGCGCCGCATAGGTTCGAGAAAGCACACTCGTGTCCGCGAATGAAACGAGAGCGACCGCAACACCACCCATGAGGATAGGAACCAGGTCGTCGACGTCGACGAGGGGAAGGCGTGGCGAAGGCAATCCTTGCGGCAGAGGACCGAGAACGGACACGCCGGCACGTGTTGCAAGGTCGAGAGCTGCGACTACAACGGTGGCAGCGACCACGGCAATCAGAATGCCCGGGACGCGCGGCCGACGCTTCAGCAGCAGTATGAGAGCGAGCGCGCTGGCACCGATCGCGAAGGCCACGACGTTCGTGCTGCCCGCGAGCACCTTGTCAACGATTCCCCACGCTTGGCGGAGCGGTCCATCCGCAGTGACGGAAAAGCCGAGGAGCTTCGGCACCTGGCTCAGCAGGACCGACAGCGCGATGCCGTTCATGTAGCCGTAGCGAATCGGCTTCGAGAGCAGCTCCGTGACGAAGCCGAGACGCGCCAGGCCCGCGGCAACGCACACCACGCCGGACACGATGGCCATCATTCCTGCCAGCGCGACCGCACGTTGTGGCTCGCCCGCCGAGAGCGGCAGCACGACTGTGAGAATCACGGCCGCGAGCGCCGAGTCCGGCCCGAGGACGAGAATGCGACTTGGACCGAACAGGGCGTACACGAGCAGCGGCACGATGGTCGCGTAGAGGCCATTGATTCCCGGTAGCCCGGATGCCTCGGCGTACGCGATGCCGACCGGCACGAGCATGGTCGTCATGACGAGGCCGGCCACGAGGTCCCGCCGCAGCCAAGACCACTCGTACCCACGCAGAGCGTTCAACCCGGGAAGCCAGCGCATCCAGCCGGTTCGATTCGCGTGCGTTGCGGGACGCACGATGCGGCCAGGCTCTGTGCAGTGCGAGGAAAGTGACTCAGTCATCACGCAAGCCGCGAGCCGAAGCGAGAGCTACATAGTCACGTGGGCTTTCAGAGTCCTTCAACGATTTTCAGCTCGTTCGCCGATAGGCAAGTGTCTCTTGTACTTCAGGTCGGAATAGCGAGAGAACCGCCCGCTTCGAGAGCGGTCCGTTCGCCACTCGACCTTGGCGTGCCTCCGCGGCGTCGACTTGGGCCTCCGAGGCTCGCCGGCTCCGCCAACGATTCGAAGTGGGCAGTGCGTGCGGGTTGCGCGCTCCGCTGGTGCGCGACAGGGCGGCCCACACCGACCGCGTGGTCGTTGATCCGGTCGGGAATGGCCGCGCGGCCCTCGGCAGTTGACGAGCCGGGTCGCTTCACGGAAGCTCGCGGCCCGGTGGAGGATTGGGTGATCACCGGGCCGAGGATAGAGAGGATGGAATGGATGGATCGTTCACAATTGCAGACTCAGGAGGTCGCGGTGGCTCGCTTCCGAGACAGGGAACTGAGTTCTCGGGTCGACCACCCATGGTTTCGAGGTCCGGGGAGGACTCTCCGAAAGCCGATCCCGGGTCGTGGCCGAAGGAGCATCGAGAATGAGAAGCCGCAGAATCGAGCGCGCGACGGGCGATGCGGTTTTTGCCGCTGATCGCTCCCGTGTGGAGATCGCCCTCTTCGGCGCCGGCGCTGCCGTAGCTCTCACGCTCTTCGCTTGCAGCAAGCCCCCGCCGCCTCCACCCCCGCCGCCGGACGTCGTCGTCGCCGAAGTGATCCAAAGGGACGTGCCCATTTACGCCGAGTGGGTCGGTACCACCGAGGGCAACATCACGGCGCAGATTCGAGCCCGCGTTCAGGGCTATCTGCAGCAACGCAGCTACCAGGAAGGCACCCTCGTCCGCGCCGGCGACCTGCTGTTCCTGATCGATCCGCGGCCGTATCAAGTGGCGCTCGATCAGGCCAAGGGCGACCTCGGGCGCGCCGAAGCAATGCGGACCAAGACGGAGCAAGACGTCACGCGCTATACGCCGCTGGCCGCCGAGAAGGCGATCGCCCAGGAGGAGCTCGACAACGCCATTCAGGCGAAGCGCGCCGCCAAGGCGGCCGTCGACTCGGCTCGCGCGGCGGTGGAGAAGGCGCAGCTGAACCTCGATTGGGCGCAGGTCAAATCACCCGTCGATGGCATCGCGGGCATCGCCATCGCACAAATCGGCGACCTCGTCAGCGAGAGCACGCTGCTCACGACCGTGTCGCAGGTCGATCCGACCAAGGTCTCGTTTCCGATCAGCGAGCAGGAGTACCTGAAGCTCGCGGACAGAATCGACCTCAGCAGCCGCAAGGAACGCCCACCGACGCTCGACCTGATCCTCGGCGACGGCAGCGTTTACCCGGAGAAGGGGAGGGCCTCGGTCGCCAACCGCGAAGTCGACATAAAGACGGGCACCATGACGATCGTGGCCCTCTTCCCGAACCCTCGCAACCTCCTGCGCCCCGGTCAGTACGCGAAGGTGCGCGCGACCACCGAGACGAGGCAAGGCGCCCTCCTCGTGCCGCAGCGCGCCGTACAGGAGCTTCAGGGCAGCCATCAGGTCGCGGTGGTCGGAGCCGACAACAAGGTCGCCATGCGCACGGTCAAGGCCGGTGCGCGCATCGGCGATCTCTGGGTAATCAACGAAGGCCTCAAGCCGGGAGAACGAATCGTCGTCGAGGGCCTGCAGAAGGTGCGCGACGGCGCCACCGTCAACCCGAAGCCGGCCGAGCCAGCGGCGAGCGCAAAGGCGGAGCCGGCGACGAGCAAGTAGAGCGGGAGGACGCCATGGCAGACTTCTTCATCCGGCGGCCGATCGTCGCGATCGTCATCGCGATCATCACGGTGATCATGGGGCTCTTCACCCTCAAGGGGCTGAGCATCGAGCAGTACCCATTCCTCGCCCCGCCGAACATACGCGTGACCGCGACCTACCCGGGCGCCTCGGCCGTGGCCGTTGAGCAGTCCGTGGCCACTCCGATCGAGCAGGAGGTGAACGGCGTCGAGAACATGATCTACATGAAGTCGTCCAACACCAGCGACGGCCGCATGCAGCTCGATGTCAACTTCACCGTGGGCGTCAACCAGGACACGGCGAACGTTCTCACCCAGAACCGAGTAAACATCGCCCAGGCGCGTCTGCCCCAGGAGGTCATCGCTCAGGGCGTCACGGTCAAGAAGATGAGCCCGAGCATCCTGATGGTGATCTCGCTCTACTCGCCGAACGGAAGCTACGACGCCAACTTCCTGATCAACTACTGCGGCATCAACCTGCGGGACCAGCTGCTGCGCATTCCCGGCATCGCCCAGGTCGATCTCTTCGGCGGCACCGACTACGGCATGCGGATCTGGATCAACCCCGACAAGCTCGCCAAGCTCGGCCTCACGCCCTCGGACGTCATTTCCGCCATCAAAGAGCAGAACCTGCAGGCTCCCGCGGGGCGCGTGGGAATGGCGCCCTCGCCCAAGGACCAGGAGTTCACTTACACGGTGGCCGCTCCCGGGCGCCTCGTCACGACGGAAGAGTTCGACAACATCATCATCCGCGAGACCGAAACCGGCGCGATCATCCGCGTGAAGGACGTGGGGCGGACGGAGCTCGGCTCGCAAGACTACAACTCCTTCGGCCGGCTGAACGGCAAGCCCGGCGGCGCGATGGCCGTCTATCTGCTGCCCGGGGCGAACCAGCTGAAGGCCTCCGAGGCGATCTACGAGACCATGAAGCACGCCAAGGAGATCTTCCCGCCCGACCTCGACTACAAGATCGTCTACGACACGACGCCGGCGGTGGAAGCATCGATCGAGTCGATCGTCCACACCTTCTTCGAGGCGGTCGTCCTCGTCACGCTGGTCGTCTTCGTCTTCTTGCAGAACTTCCGCGCGACGTTCATTCCCCTCGTGACCGTCCCGGTGTCGCTGCTCGGCACATTCATCTTCTTCCCGCTGCTCGGCTTCTCGGTGAACACCTTGTCGATGTTCGGCCTCGTGCTCGCGATCGGCATCGTCGTCGACGACGCGATCGTCGTCGTCGAAGCCGTCATGCACCACATCGAGCAGGGCCTGGCACCTAAGGAAGCGACGCAGCAGGCGATGAAGGAGGTGTCGGGCGCCGTCGTCGGCATCGCGCTCATCCTCTCCGCGGTGTTCATTCCCGTGGCGTTCCTCGGCGGTCTCACCGGCCGGATGTACCAGCAGTTCGCGCTGACGATCGCGATCTCGGTTCTGCTGTCGGCCTTCAACGCGCTGTCGCTCTCGCCAGCGCTTGCGGCGATGTTGCTGAAGCCGCACCATGCAAAGACCACCGGCCTTCTCGGTAAGTTCTATACGCTCTTCAACAAGGCGTTCGACGTGACCACGGGAGGGTACGTCAACTGGACGCGCCTCTTGGTGCGGCGGGCCACGCTCACGATCGTCATCGTCGCTGGGGTCGCTGTCGGCGCCGGCCTCTTCGGCAGCGCGCTTCCCGCGGGCTTTGTTCCCGATGAGGATCAGGGCATCATGGGTATCAACGTCACGCTGCCGCCTGCCTCATCCCTTGAGCGCACGAGCGCGGTCCTGGCGAAAGTCGAGCAGATCGTCGAAAAGACCGAGGGAATCGAGTCCTTCCAGACGGTCGGCGGCTACGGCCTCGTCACCTCGACCTACCAGCCGAACTTCGGCACGCTCTTCGTTCGCCTGAAGCCGTGGGATGAGCGCCACTCCCCCGAGCTGCACGTCACCGGCATCATGGCGCGGCTACAGAAAGAGTTCTCCCGCATCCCGGACGCGATCATCTTCCCATTCAACCTCCCGACGATCTCGGGCTTCGGCGCCGCAGCGGGCTTCAACTTCCTCCTCCAGGACCGGAGCGGGACGCTCAGCGTGGACCAGCTCGGCGCGCTCAGCCGCCAGTTCATGGAAGCCGCGCGCCAACGACCCGAGATCGGCAACCTGTTCACCTCGTTCGATCCCCGCTACCCGCAGGTCAAGGTCGAGCTCGACCGCGAGAAGGCGCGGCTAGTCGGCGTCCCGATAGACGAAGTCTTCCAGGCGATGTCGGCCGTGCTCGGCGGCACGTACGTGAACGACTTCAACCGCTTCGGGCGGCTGTTCCGCGTGTACGTCCAGGCCGATTCGGACTACCGACGCAAGGCTGACGACATCGGCAAGATCTACGTGCGCAGCAAGACCACGGACCAGATGGTCCCGCTCTCCACGCTCGTCCGGATCAGCACCCAGGACGGCACCGAGCTCGTCACGCGCTTCAACATGCTCCGTTCCGTCGAGCTCCAGGGAGCGTCCGGGCGCGGCTACGCTTCGGGCCAGACGCTGGCGGCACTCGAGGAGGTGTTTGCGCAGACGATGCCGAAGGAAATGGGCTACGCCTACAGTCAGATGTCATACCAGGAGAAGGTCGCACCGCCGGCGGGCCCGACGTTCGTGCTCGCGATCGTCTTCGTGTTTTTGCTCTTAGCGGCCCTCTACGAGAGTTGGCGGTTGCCGTGGGCGGTCCTGCTCGGCTCGCCGCTTGTCGCCCTCGGCTCGTTCTTCGGCGTCTGGCTCTTGGGTTACGACAACAACGTCTTCGTGCAGGTCGGCAACATCATGCTGATCGGCCTCGCCGCCAAGAACGCGATCCTGATCGTCGAGTTCGCCAAGGCCAAGCACGAGGAGGGCATGCCGCTCGAGGAAGCCGCGCTCGAATCGGCGCGGCTGCGCTTCCGGCCGATCCTGATGACCGCCTTCGCGTTCATCCTCGGCGTGGTGCCGCTGATGATGGCAAGCGGCGCGGGCGCGGGGGCTCAGAACGTCATGGGCACGGCGGTGTTCTTCGGAATGCTCGTAGCGACCTTCATGGGCGTCTTCCTCATCCCGGGCAATTTCGCCTTCGTGGAGGGCCTGGGAAAGAAGAAGAAGGCGAAACTCGAGGTCGCCGCCCCGGCAGTTCCCGCGCACGGACAGGCACATTCATGAAGAGCTCGCGGCTGGCGCTCGCAACCGCGGTCTTGCTGTCGCTCTCCGCCTGCGCGGTCGGCCCGAACTACACGCGGCCGACGGTTCAGGCGCCGGCCGACTACCGCGGCGCGGAAGCCCCGTCGGACGAAAAGTCGCTCGCGGATCTGCCCTGGTGGGAGGTCTTTCAGGACCCCACGCTCAAGGGCTTGGTCGAAGAGGCGCTCGCCGCCAACTACGACGCCCGCATCGCCGCTGCGCGGGTCGAGCGGGCGCGCTACAGCGTCGGCGTAACGCGCGCGGATCTCATGCCGCAGGTCGACTATACCGGTGAAGCGCAGCGCGGCAAGTTCTTTGTGTCCTCGGATTTCCCGAACGAGACGGGGAACGTCTTTCTCGGGGCGTTCCAGATGGCTTGGGAGATCGACGTCTGGGGGCGCATTCGCCGCGCGACCGAAGCCTCGCTGGCCGATCTGTTCGCAACCGAGGACGTTCGTCGCGCAGTGGTGCTCAACGTGATCACCGACGTAGCGCAGGCCTACTTCGAGCTCCTCGAGCTCGATCTCGAGCTCGAGATCGCCAAGCGCACGCGCGACGCGTTCCAAGGGACGCTCGACCTGTTCATGCGAAAGCTGGTCGGGGGAGTCGGAAACAAACTGGCGACCTCGCGAGCCGAGGCGGCGCTCGCCGACGCCGCGGCGACAATCCCGGACGTCGAGCGGCAG
>JBEVNX010000137.1:0-11724 GCA_040507895.1 Binatia bacterium
ACCGCGCGCCTTGCCGCGGCACGCTCCTACGCGGTTTGCGTGAACTATGCCCACGATCAGGACGCCGCGCACGCCGTGGTGAGCGAGATCGTCTCCGGCGGCGGGACGGCACTCGCGGTCCGGGCGGACGTGAGCGTCGAGGCCGAGGTCGTGCACCTCTTCGACACTATCGACCGCTCATTGGGACCTTTGCGCGCGCTGGTGAATAACGCGGGCGTCGTCGAGCGCCAGACGCGGGTCGAGCACATGGACGCGGGGCGCCTGGCGCGTGTCCTGGGGGTCAACGTCACGGGCTGCTTCCTTTGCGCGCGGGAGGCCGTACGCCGCATGTCGACAAATCGCGGTGGCGGCGGAGGCGCGATCGTCAACGTCTCCTCGGCGGCGGCGCGCCTCGGCTCTCCCGGTGAGTACGTGGACTACGCGGCTTCGAAAGCCGCCGTCGACACGTTCACGATCGGCCTCGCCAAGGAAGTCGCCTCCGAGGGTATCCGCGTGAATGGCGTGCGACCCGGCATCATCGCGACCGATATTCACGCCCGGGGCGGTGACCCCGGCCGGGTCGAGCGTCTCAAGGACACGATTCCTATGAAGCGCGGCGGACGAGCCGAGGAAGTCGCCGAGGCGATCCTCTGGCTACTCTCGGAGGACGCGTCCTACGTCACCGGCGCGATTCTCGACGTCGCGGGCGGGCGGTAATGGTGTCGAGCGTGGCTTGAAGAAGCGAGGAGCGGCCAGCGCACCGTCCGTCGGTTTGCAAAAGGGATTCTTCTACGGGCGCTCGAAGGACTCATTCTGCGCCGCGCAGCACCGAGCGCCCCCGCGCGGTGCGCCGTGTTTCCACACGACATGGGTCTCGACGCGCTGCGCCTCGTCGCCCTCTCGCTGATCGCGATCGTGATGTCCACGGGCTTCGCCCATCTTTTCGCGCTTCCCAACAAGATTGGCTTGTCACGCGACGCGTACCTGACCGTACAACAGATCTACCGCGGGTGGGCGTTCCTCGGCGTCGTGTTTTTCGCCGCGTTGGCGGTGACCGCTTGGCTCGCCGTGCTCGTGCGCCAGCGGGCCGCCTTCTACCCGACGCTGGTGGCGGCGCTGTCGATCGCCGCGAGCCTCGTCGTTTTTTTCGTGTTTACCTACCCGGTGAACCAGCAGACGCAGAACTGGACGTTGCTGCCCGAGCAATGGGAACCGTTGCGACGCCAGTGGGAATACTCGCACGCCGCAGGCGCTGCGCTCGACTTCGTGGCGCTGATTTCGCTCGCCATGTCCCTCCTCGTCGATCGGCGATGAGCGCGCCGGCATCGTGGCGGTGAACGTCCTCGTCGTTACGAGCGGCAGTCGGGGCCTCGGCCGCCACCGCCCGTATAGTAGCGCCATCGCAACCGACATTCGCGCCAGCGGGCGATGACCCCGGCAGCGTCGAGCGACTCGAGGACACGATTCCGATGAAGTGCGGCCGGCGAGTCGAGGAAGTCGCCGAGAGATCCTCGGGCCGCTCTCCGAGAACTGGGGGCGCGATTCTCGACTTTGCGAGCGGACGGTAAGGTGCCCGCCCGAGCCACTCGGTAGCCACGACGGCGTCAGATCGGCGACGAGGCCTCCCATCGCGGGATTGTCACTCTCGCAGCTCGGTGGCGAGCAGGCGGATCACTTCCGCCACACTCCACGCCTGCGCAATGCAGCCACCCGGGTGTTGGGGCACCTCGGCATCGAAAAGCTCGGGGATCTGGCCTAGGCCGTCGCCCGCGAGGAAGCGCCGCAACGGCTCGACCGCAGCCCGCGCCTGCGCCATCGTCGCCGTCGACCGGCCGTGGACGCGCAGAAACGCGCTGACGTAGGGCCCGATCAGCCACGGCCACACCGTGCCCTGATGATACGCCGCGTCGCGCGTGGCGAGGTCCCCGCCGTAGTGCGGCCCGTAGCGGAAGTCCCCGCGAGCGAGCGTGCGGAGACCGTGAGGAGTGAGCAGCTCGCGCGCCACCACCGAAACCACCGCTCGCGATCGCTCCTCGTCGAGAATCGGCGTGCGCGGCAGCGCCACGGCGAAGATCTGGTTCGGCCGCAGCGTCGAGTCGTCGCGACCCTCCGGAGTGTCGGCCACGTCGTAGAGAAACCCGCCGCCGGCGAACCAGAAGCGGCGCGCGAACGAGGCCCGCGCCGCCCGGCCGAGCTCGCGGCATTCACGCGCGCCCGCGTCGTCGCCGAGCTGCCGAGCGAGCTCGGCGGTGGTGTCGAGCGCATCGATCCACAGCGCTTGCACCTCGACCGGCTTGCCGGCACGCGGCGTGATCACCCGATCGCCGACTTTGGCATCCATCCACGTGAGCTGCGTGCTCGTGGTGCCGGCCCGCAGCAGGCCGTCGTCGTCGACGCGGATGCCGAAGCGCGTGCCCGAGCGGTGATGGCGGATGACGTCGAGGAGTGCCGGCAAGAGCATTTTCTTCGCGCTGTCGAGATCGCCGCTCGCGGCCACGTACTGGCCGCACGCGCGCACGAACCAGAGCGTGCCGTCGACGCTGTTGTACTCGGGCGCGTGGCCCTCGTCGGGGAAGACGTTGGGGATCATGCCGCGGTCGATCGCGCGCGCGAACGTCGACAAGATGTCGCGCGCCTCGCCGAGCCGACCGGTGGCGAGGCACAGGCCCGGCAGTGCGATCATCGTGTCGCGGCCCCAATCGGTGAACCACGGGTAACCGGCGATCACCGTCCGGCCTCCGCCCGCACGATCGACGACGTAGGCGTCGGCCGCCAGCGCCAGCCGTTCGTCGAGACCCGGCGCGACCCGGTGAGCGGCGTCGACCACTTCCCGGCGGCGGCGGCGCTCGGCGCGCTCGAGCGCCGCCCCGTCCGGCTTCGCGGGACGATCGAGCGAAGCGACGACGAACGCCGACGATCCGGTCGAGAGCTCGAGGCGGAGCGCAAAGGGGCTGTATAAGTCCTCCTCGAAATCGAGACCGCGCTCGGCCTCGCGCGGATATCGATGGCGCATCCACCAATCACCGTGCTCGATCAGCTCGCGGGCGCCGTGGTGGAAGTGGAGGGTCGGCAAGCCGAGGTAGGGTCGAATGGATGCGGTGCCGTCGCGGCGCTCGATCCGGCGATCGAGCGCGGCGTTGTTATGGGTCAGCGAATGGGAGTCGCGAAAGGCGACGAACGGGCGCACCTGCAGGAAGCAACCCGGGCCGGCGAATAGCGTGTAGCGAACGACCACGGTGTCTTCGCCGTAGACGAGGAACACGGCCTTCTCGAGCCCGCGCTCGCCGACCCAGTACGTGGACACCGGAAACGGGTCGAGGCGGAAGGAGCTCAAGTAGTGGTGGCCTCCCGGATGAACCGCGCCCGGATAGAAGTTGCATCCGAGCTCGACGGACGCGCCCTCGGGCTCGATGACCTCTTCGAGCCGGCTCACGAGGACGTGGCGGCGTACGGGCGGCGTCAACGCCGGCGTCAACAGGCCGTGATAGCGCCGAGTGTTCGCGCCGAGCACCGTGCTCGACGCGAAGCCGCCCTTGCCGTTCGTCTCGAGCCACTCCAAGCGTTGCGCGCGCTCGAAGTCGGCGAGGAGCTCGCTATCGAGCTCGATCGGCATCGCGCTCCGGCCCCTCGCCCTCCACGTCCCACCACTTGGAGAGACGACCCTTCGCCGAAGTGGCATATCCGGCGTAGTGAGACACGTCGTTGTACAACATCAGGCGGGCCCGCACCGGACCCTTGAAGTCGAGTATGTTCAGGCTCGCGGGGCTTTGATCGAGCCGGTCCCGGTAGCCCCGCGCGTCGATGCCGAGGAGGCTCGAGATCACCAGGCGGATCGTCGCCTTGTGCGACACCACGACGACCTTCCGCCCCTCGTGGGCGACGACGATTTCACGCAGCGCGGGGAGCGCCCGCGCCATGACGGCGATACCCGCCTCGCCGCCCCGGGGAGCGAACGTGAACGGGTCGGCTTCCCAAGCCGCATACTCGTCCGCGTAGCGGCTCTCTACTTCCGCCCGCGTCATCTGCTCCCACCGTCCGTGATCGATCTCGCGAAGGCCGTCGCGCGTCTGCACTTCCAATCGATGGGGTGCGGCGAGTATCGCGGCGGTTTCACGGGTGCGTCGCATCGGGCTCGCATAGACGGCGCCGATGTCCTCGGCCCCCAATCGCTCGGCGAGGCGGGCCGCCTGCATCCGGCCCTCGTCGGAGAGCTCGACATCCGTCGATCCCGCGAACCGGTCCTCCGCCGATAGCACGGTCGCGCCGTGGCGAACGAGGAAGATGCGCGTGATCGCCATGCGCGACCCTCAGCGGCGCTTCTTGCGCCTCGCGGTCGACTTCCTGGCCGTCCTTGCCGGCTTTCGACTCGCCTTGACGACCGATTTCCGTCTCGATGCTGCGCCGCGCGCCTTCTTCTTCGCCGCCGCCTTGCGTGGCTTCTTCGGGGTCGACTTCTTGCCGGCAGCGCGCCGCGCCGTCTTCGTCCGTGCCGACGCCGTCCGCTTCGCTCGGGTCGCTCGCCTGCGAGGCCTCTGCGGAGTTGTCGCCGCCAGCGGCGCGACAGCCCCGAGCGTCTGCAGGCGACGCCTCTCGACGACCGCGATCAGCGACTCGAACGATTTGGCGAAAGACGCCACGCCGTCCTCCTCGAGCTTCTTGGTCACCGCATCCATGCTGATGCCCGCCTCGGCGAGCTGATCCATGACGTGGCGGGCGTCATCGAGATCCTTCTCGAGGCGCGGCTCCGGATTGCCGTGGTTCTTGTAAGCGGCAAGGGTGGCGGGCGGCATGGTGTCGACCGTGTCCGACCCGACCAGCGCCTCCACGTAGTAGACATCGGGATACGCCGGGTTCTTCGTCGAGGTGCTCGCCCACAGCGGGCGCTGCACGCCGGCGCCGTGATTCTTGAGGCCCGCGAACGCCTCGGTCGAGAACTTCCTGCGGAACTCCGCGTAGGCGAGCTTGGCGTTGGCAATCGCCGCCTTGCCCTTGAGGCTCTGCAGCAGATCCTTCTTCTCCGCTCCCGCAGCGATCTTCTCGTCGAGGAGCTTGTCGACCAGCGTGTCGACGCGGCTCACGAAGAAGCTTGCCACGGACGCGATACGGTCGATCTTCTGGCCGCTCTCGAGGCGGCGGATGAGGCCGCGTAGATAGGCGTCCATCACCTCGTCGTAGCGTTTGAGCGAGAAGATCAACGTGACGTTGATGTTGAGCCCGTCCGCGATGGACTGCTCGATGGCCGGCACGCCGGCGGCGGTGGCCGGGATCTTCACCATGAGGTTGGGGCGATTTACCGTGCTCCACAGCCGCCTCGCCTCGCGGATCGTCGCTTGCGTATCGCCGGCGAGCCGGGGCGCCACCTCGATCGACACGTAACCGTCCTTCCGCTCCGTGCGCTCGAACACGGTCGCGAGCACGTCGGCCGCATTCCTGATGTCGTCGATGGCCAGAGCATCGAAGATCTCCTCGGCCGTCTTTCCCGCCCGCGCCAGGCGGTGCAGGTCCTCGTCGTAGTCGGTGGAGTCGGCGATCGCCTGCTCGAAGATCGTCGGGTTCGAGGTGAGGCCGGTAATGTCACCCTCGTCAACCATCTTCTTCAGCGCCCCGGACGTCAGCAGCTGGCGGCGAATGTTGTCGTGCCAGGGAGACTGACCCAATTGCTGCAATCGGATCAACGGATTGGCCATCGTTTCCTCCTCGTCCGCGCGGCGATTGCGCAAGGCGCCGGGTTCACGCGGACATTTTCATCGGCTCGACACGAGCTCCATCGTCACCCGTCACGTCTTCAAACCGTTGCCAGCACCTCGGAGACCACCTTCTCCGTGGTGAAGCCGAACTCCTTCATGAGGCGCGGTCCGGGCGCCGAGGCCCCGAAGCGGTCGATCCCGATCGATCGGCCACGGTCGCCCACCCACTTCTGCCAGCCGAGCGTGACCCCAGACTCGATTGACACTCTGCGTGTGACCGCCGTCGGTAGCACGGACTCGCGATACGCCTCGGTTTGCTCCTCGAAAAGCTCCCAGCAGGGCATCGACACCAAACGTGCCTTGATGCCCTTTTCCGCCAAGGCCCTCTCGGCGGCGACGATGTGCTGAACCTCGGAGCCAGTCGCCAGCAGGAGAACGTCCGGCTTGTCGGCACTCGGGTTCAATACGTACGCGCCGCGACGAAGCCCTTCCGCGGACGCGAATCGAGCCCGGTCGAGCGTGGGAACGTTCTGTCGCGTGAGCGCCAGCGCCGTCGGCCGATGGCGGCTTTCGATCGCCACCTGCCACGCGCAGGCCGTCTCGTTGGCGTCGGCCGGACGTATGAAGAGCAGCCCCGGAATCGCCCGCAACGCCATGTAGTGCTCGACCGCTTGATGCGTGGGTCCGTCCTCGCCGAGCGCGATCGAGTCGTGCGTGTAGACCCAGACCGAGCCGAGCTGCGCCAGCGCCGACAGGCGAACGGCCGGGCGCATGTAGTCCGAGAAGATCAAGAACGTCGAGCCGTAGGGGATGAAGCCGCCGTGAAGCGCCATGCCGTTGACCGCGGCGCCCATGGCGTGCTCGCGAACGCCGAAGTGAACGTTGCGTCCTTCGTATCCCCAGGCGCCGCCCACTCGTCCCTGCACGCCTTCCGTCGGCAGCGCGGGATTCTCGAGATCCCCCTGCCCCTTCAGCCAGGTGAAGGTCGACGGATCGAGGTCCGCCGAGCCGCCGACCAGCTCGGGCGCCGTCTTGGCGAGCGACTGCATCACCGCCTCGGACGCCTTGCGCGTGGCGATCCCCTTCTCGTCGGCGTCGAAGCGCGGCAGCGCCGCCACCAAGCCCGCCGGCAGCTCGGCCGCCATGCGCCGCCGCAGCTCGGCGGCAAGCTCGGGAAACGCACGGCCGTATGCCACCATGCGCTCGTTCCAGCGCTCGTGAGCGGCCTTGCCGTCATCGAGCGCGCGGCGGAGATGCGCCAGGGCTTCCTTCGGAACGTAGAACAGCGGGTCGGTCGGCCAGCCGAGGGCCTCCTTGGCCGCCTTCACCTCCTCCGGCCCGAGCGGCGACCCGTGCGCCTCGAACGTGCCCCCCTTGTGCGGGGCACCGTAACCGATCTCGGTCCGCACCATCACGATCGACGGCCGGCGCCCCTCGCGTCGGGCGTTGGTGATCGCTTGCTCGATGCCGTCGAGGTCGTTCCCGTCCGCGACGTGATCGACGTGCCAGCCGTACGCGGCGAACCGGGCGCCGACGTCTTCCGTGAAGCACACGGACGTCGATCCCGCTAGGCTGATGTGGTTGTCGTCGTAGAGTACGATCAGCTTGCCGAGGCCGAGATGGCCGGCGAGAGAGCACGCCTCGGAGGCTACTCCCTCCATGAGGTCGCCGTCGCTCGCCAGTACGTAGGTGTGGTGATCAATCACTTCGTGCCCCGGCCGATTGAAGCGAGCCGCGAGGTGCGCCTCCGCGATCGCCATGCCGACGGCGTTGGAGATCCCCTGGCCGAGCGGGCCGGTGGTGGCTTCGACCCCGGGCGTGAGGTCGCTCTCCGGGTGTCCGGGCGTGCGACTGCCCCATTGCCGGAAGCTCTGGATGTCCTCGAGCGTCAGGCCGTAGCCGCCGAGGTGGAGAAGCGAGTAGAGGAGCATGGATCCGTGGCCGGCGGAGAGCACGAAACGGTCGCGGTCGAACCACCGCGGGTCGGCGGGATCGTGCTCGAGGAAGCGCGTCCACAGCACGTAGGCCATCGGCGCGGCGCCCATCGGCAGCCCGGGATGACCCGAGTTCGCCTTCTGCACCGCATCCACCGATAGAAACCGGATCGTGTTGATCGACAAGAGATCGAGTTCCGTAGCTGGCATCGAAAGCCACTCCTCAAGCGATTCTTCGGTGGACTTCCACCCGTTTTCCGTCCTGCACCAGTACCCGTTCTGCCATGCCGACGAAGAGACCGGTACCTACCACCCCAGGAATTTCACGAATTGCGCAATCGAGTGCCGCGGCATCCTCGATCCCGTCGAACGCGCAGTCGAGAATGTGGTTGCCGTTGTCGCTGACGAAGGCGGCCACCCCGGCCACGCGTAGGCTCGGCTTGGCGCCGAGCGCCTCGAGCCGGCGCCGGCAGAGCGCCGCGCCAAACGGCAGTACCTCCACGGGGACTGGAGTGGACACGCCGAGGCGCGAAACCATCTTCTCGGCCCCGACCACGACCACCAGCCGCCGCGAAGACGCGGCGACGATCTTCTCGCGCACGAGGGCTCCGCCGAGCCCCTTGATGAGGTCGAGTCGGGAATCGACCTCGTCGGCGCCGTCGACGGTCAGGTCGAGCTCGCCCGCATCCGTCAGGCTGGTCAGACGGAGACCGAGGCTCGAAGCGAGCTTCGCGGTCGCCTCCGACGTCGCCACGCAGCTGAGGCGAGCGGGCCGTCCCGCAAACCGCGCCGCGAGCGCGCGGATGAACGCCGTTGCGGCGCGCCCCGTACCGAGGCCGACTCGCATCCCGTCTTCGACATAGGTCACCGCTGCGTCGCCGAGAACGCTGAGGTCGTCTTCGGCAGTGATGGCCACGACCGCCAAGATATCAATTCACCGATAGCGCTTGAAGCGTGGGGGCACTGCCGGGGATCACATCGCCGCTTCGGGTATTGCTTCCTCCGGAGCTTCCTCGGCTCGCGGCTCGAGCGCCCGAATCGCAAGCACGCCAGCGGTACAGACCAGCGCCGCCCCGGCGATCGACAGCCGGTCGGGGACCTCGCCCCAGACGAGCCAGCCGAAGAACGCCGCGAAAAGGACGGTGCTGTAGGTGAATGGGCCGACCCGCGCCGCCGGCGCCAGTGAATAGGCGCGCGTGAGCAGGATCTGCCCGCATGTGGCCAAGAAGCCGACCGCGGCGAGCAGCGCCAGAGCGTGCAGCGAGAGAGGCCGCCAGCCCCAGACGAGTCCCGGAGCCGAAGCGACCGAGCAGACCACCCCGAAGTAGAAGACGATGCGCAACGTCGGCTCGTAGCGCGTGAGTCCCCGGATGCTCACCATCGCCGTGGCGGTCAGCACGCTCGAGAGCAGGCCGATCAGCGCGGCCGGTGAGAAGAAGCCGCTTCCCGGTTTGAGGATCAAAGTGATGCCGACCAAACCCGTACCGACCGCCCAGCCGAAGCCCTTCGGCAAGGGCTCGCCGAGCCACACCCGGGCGATGAAGGGGATGAAGAGTGGCGAAGAGTAGTTCAAGAGCATCGCCTCGCCGAGCGGCAGGTGGCTGATCGCGTAGAAGAAGCAGTACATCGCGGCGAGGCCAGCCAGAGCGCGCGTCACGTGTTGGTGCGAATACCGAGTTCTCAGGCCCGTCCATCCGTCGCGCAGCAGCCAGGGGGTGACCGCGATCAGCCCAAAGAAGCTCCGGAAGAACACGATCATCTCGTTCGTCACGCTCGGCGAGGCGAGTTTCACCGCCACGCTCGCCAATGCGAACAGCAGCGAGGACCCCAGTAGCAAGATCGGGGTCAGGTTTGGCGTCTCGCGTGGCATGGCGATCGGTTCGAGGCCGCAGGATGCACGGTCGACGCAGCGATCCAAGCGGCCACTCCTCCAGACGGTGGGCGCAATTGCACAGAACGTGCGATCCCGGTCAAATGCGCCGCGCATGGAAGAGCCCGGGCGCCGCGAGCCCCGATGAGCCTCGTGGAGCTTCTCGATCGCCGCTTCGGCATCTCCGCCGCCGGCTCGACCGTCGGCCGCGAAGCGCTCGGTGGGCTCACCACGTTTTTGTCGATGGCCTCGGGATGAAGCTCGCTGGCGGTCGAGCCGGCGAGGCGCACTGGCTCGGCTACGCCATCGCCCTACTGTTCGTCTGGCGCTACCTCTGGCTCGGCTGATCGTTCGGGCTCGAGTAGAAGCCCGGCCTGACGTCGCTGTACTCGCTACGGGATGGATAGAGCGTTGCCGACGTGGTGCCGTACTCGCTGCCGCAATTGCGGCAGATGCGGCGGTGGGGAACCTTCATTCCCCGGTGGTCGGTGTCGTCCAGAACGATACCGCCGCCGCAGTTGCGGCAGAACTGCCGCCCGAGTTGATCCTCCGAGATCGCGCCCTCGCGCCGTAGGACGTCGTCTCCCAGCCGCTTCGCCATGGTCCCGTGACCATAACCTGAAGCGAAGCGCTTCAAAAGCGTCGGTACTCGACGTGTACGACGCCCCGTCCGCGGTCGTAGACCAGCACGTTGAGCGCGAAGCTCACCAGGCTGAGCAGCAGCGCCCCGAGGATCGCCGAGCCGAAGCCGTCGACCGTGAAGCCCTTCACCATCGCCCCCGTCAGCTCGAGCATCAGCGCGTTGATGACGAACGTGAAGAGTCCGAGAGTCAGCAAGTTGAGCGGCAACGTCAACACGAGCAGAACCGGCCGCAGCAGCGCATTCAGAATGCCGAGCACGAGCGCGGCGACGAACGTCGCGAACATTCCTGCGGCGTGGATGCCGGGTACGATCGTGCTCACCACCCAAAGCGCAAAGGCGTTGAGCGCCCAGCGCAGGAAGAAGCCGGGCATCAACCGCCCGCGGAGTGCGATTCGAGACGGAACCCGACCTTGAGAACGACTTGGAACTCCGCGACCTGGCCGTTACGGATGAATCCGCGCATGTTGACGACCTCGAACCAATCGAGGTTGCGCAGCGTCTCCGACGCCTTGGCGATCGCGTTCTGCGTCGCCTCCGCGTAGCCCTTCTCCGAGACGCCGCAGAGCTCGATGATCTTGAAGGTCTTGTGGGGCATGAGGGAACCTCCTTGACGGCGCCCCGAATCAGCGCGCCGCGCGATATCACGTCGATTGGTAGCGGACCTCCCACGGCGTCTTGCCGGGGAGTCGCCGGACCTCCGGCGCGTTGACCGCGAGGTGCTCGAGCACCTTGAAGACGGTCTCCGCCTCGTCGCGGGCCGAGATCGCCTGAGCCACCTCCTCCGCCGTCTTCGCCTGCGCCTTGTCGGCCCTCAGGCACGCGAGGATCCTTCGTTGCAGCTCGATGACCACGCCCGCTGCCTTCTTCCCCGCCTCGACACCCGGTTGGTGGTACGCGTTGATGCCCACCAGGCTCGCGTAGAGTCCCACCGCGCGCTCGTAGAGCGCGATCAACGCGCCGATCGTTCGCGGGCCGACGTCTGGAACCGTGATCGTGATCGACTCGCGGTCCTTCTCGTAGAGCGCGCTGCGTGTGCCGAGCAGGAAGCCGAGCAGGAAGTCTCCGCTCGTCACATCTGCCTCGACGGGCACGGGACGGCCGTCGCGGTCCTTCAACACTTCGATGAACGTGACGAAGAAGTTGTGCACGCCCTCGCGGAGCTGCTGGACGTAGGCGTGCTGGTCGGTCGAGCCCTTGTTGCCGTAGACCGCGATCCCTTGGTTGACGACTCGCCCCTCGAGGTCCTTCTCCTTGCCGAGCGATTCCATGACCAGCTGCTGGAGATACTTCGAGAAGAGCTGGAGGCGATCCTTGTACGGCAGGATCACCATGTCCTTCGCGCCCCGGCCACCGCCCGCGTGGTACCACATGAGGACGAGCAGCGCGGCGGGGTTGCGCGCCACCTCGCGCGTGCGGGTTACCACGTCGGCGTCGCGGGCGCCCGCCAGCATCGCGTCGATGTCGAGTCCCTGGAGGCGCGCCGGCAACAGGCCGACGGCGGCGAGCTCGGAGGTTCGACCGTCGACCCAGTCCCACATCGGAAAGCGCCGTAGCCACTGGTTGGCGCGCGCGTAATGATCGAGCTCGCTCTCCTCGCCGGTCACGGCGACC
>JBEVNX010000164.1:0-18271 GCA_040507895.1 Binatia bacterium
GATTCATCTCGATCACCGTCAGGCGCCCGGTCCGCGGATGCACGGCGAACTGAATGTTCGATCCGCCCGTATCGACCCCGATCTCGCGGATGATCGCCAGCGCCGCCTGGCGCATCACCTGATACTCCTTGTCGGTAAGCGTCTGGGCGGGCGCCACGGTGATCGAGTCCCCCGTGTGCACGCCCATGGGATCGAAGTTCTCGATCGAGCAGATGATGACGACGTTGTCTCGCCGGTCGCGCATCACCTCGAGCTCGAACTCCTTCCAGCCGGCGATCGATTCCTCGATCAGCACCTGCCGGATCGGCGAGGCCTCCACGCCCCACGAGACGGCGGCCTCGTACTCCCCCTCGGTCTCGGCGATCGAGCCGCCGGTGCCGCCGAGCGTGCGCGACGGGCGAATGATCGCCGGCAGGCCGACGTCCCGGAGCACCGCCGCGGCCTCGTCGAGGCTCGTGGCGAAGCCGCTCTTCGGCACCTCGAGGCCGATCCGCAGCATGGCTTCCTTGAACAGGTCGCGATCTTCGGCCTTGCGGATCGCCGCGACGTTGGCGCCGATGAGCTCCACCCCGTAGCGTTCGAGCACGCCGCGCCGCGCGAGCTCGAGGGCAAGGTTCAGCGCCGTCTGGCCGCCGACCGTCGGCAGCAGCGCGTCGGGCCGTTCGGCGGCGATGATCTTCTCGACGACGTCCGGAGTGATCGGCTCGACGTACGTGCGGTCGGCGAACTCCGGGTCGGTCATGATCGTCGCCGGGTTCGAGTTGACGAGCACGACGCGATACCCCTCCTCCTTCAGCGCCTTGCACGCCTGCGTGCCCGAGTAGTCGAACTCGCAGGCCTGGCCGATGACGATCGGGCCGGCGCCGATGATGAGGATGGTCTTCAGGTCTTCGCGCTTGGGCATCGCCTCAATTCGCTTCCCTCGCCGGGTGGCGTGCCAGGATGGGTGACGCGTGCATGATGTCGTTCTTCTCGATCGTGCGGATCGGATCGGGGGAAGCGGAACGAGACTCGTCCGCTCGCGCCGCCTCTTGGTATCGAATCTCCGGAGACGAGGTCAACAACGGTTCCCGAATCGCTCTCTTCTCATCCGCGCTCACGTCGTGTTCGAAGCTGATGGAGGCGCCGCTCCTCGCCCGCGAACTGTATCCTTGGCGAGCGCGGGCGGCGTGGCGCCGGGCGTCGACGGCTTTCGCCGGTAGAGCCGGTAGCCGCGGTGGAGGAGCGCGATGCCCGCCCACGCTGCGAGCACGGCGAGCGGGTATGCCAGGGCGCGCGGAAACACGGCGGCCAGAACCGCGATCACGCACGCCGCCACGCCGCTCACCATCGCCAGCCGTGCCTCGACCGGCTCGAGCACTCGGCGGTTCGTGAACGCGGCGCCGATCGTGTTGCCGACGCGGATCGCTCCGGCGGCCGCGCGCCCGGCGCTGCCGCGCGGCCTCCCGGCGGCTCGAGGGTGGCGGGGCTCGCCGGGGGCGGACAACCGCCGGCGGCGCCGATCGAGTACCACCTCGGTGGCGTTCTCCAGGTCGGCCAGGTACATCGCCTCCATCTCGGCGGCCACGCCCTCGTTCTCGATGACTGCATCGAGCTCGCGGTTGCCGAACCAGCTCGCCACGTTCAGGTTCGTGGACCCGACGCGCGCCCAGTGCCCGTCGGCCACCGCGGTCTTGGCGTGCAGCATGGTGCCGTTCCACTCGAACACCCGCACGCCCGCCTCGAGAAGCGCCCGGTACCCCGCGCGGGACAGCGGACGCAACAGCGGGATGTCGGTCGCGTTCGGCACCAGCAGGCGCACGTCGACGCCGTCACGAGTAGCGGCGCGCAGCGCCTGGACGTAGGGCGTGGTGCCCGCGTAGTAGGCGTCGGTCAGCCACAGGCGCTTGCGCGCCAGCGCCGCGACGAGCTGATCGAGCCGCATCATCGCGGCCGTGGCGGGCTCGCTCGCGACGATGCGCATTTCGACCTCGCCGGCGGCAGCGGCCGGCGCGCTCTCGAGCTTCGGCATCGCCTCCCCGGTCGCGGCCCACGTGCGGATGAAAGCGCGCTCGACCTCGGCGACCGCCGGACCGCGGATCTCGATTCCGGTATCGCGCCAGGGGGCGACGCCGCGCGCCGGGTCGCCCACCCACCTGCGGCCCACGCAGAGGCCGGTGACGAATCCGACCTCGCCGTCGACGGAGACCGTCTTGCGATGGTTTCGCGACAGCCAGCCGAGCGGGCTGTCGAGCTGCGGCGGATTGTAGCGTCGCACCTCGACGCCACCGGCCCGCAAGCGCGCCCAGAAGGCCCGCGAGGCTTCCCCGAACCCGCCGAGCCAATCGTAGAGGAGTCGCACGGCCACACCTTCGCGTGCCTTGGCGATCAGGGCCGCCGCGAGCTCGTTCCCGGTCTCGTCTTCGCAAATGAAGTAGCTCTCGAACAGCACGTGCCGCTTCGCCGCGCCGATGGCGTCGAGCCACGCCGGGTAGTTCTCGCGCGCGTCGGCGAGCAGCCGCACGCGGTTCCCGGGAATCAGCGGCGCCCCCGCGGCTCGGGAGAACGCACGGTCGGCCAGGTCGCGGAGCTCCGAGAGTGACGCCGCGGCGATCATCGCTCAGCCCGACGGAACATCTCGGCACTTTGCAGTGCTCGAGAGAGCGACGAGCTCGCCGGACGCGAGATCAACACCCTGGTTGCCATCTACGGCGAGTCCCCGAGGCTTCGCCCGTCCGGACTTGTCGTCGGCCACGGTGCAAACCCCGCGCGGCCGACCTTCATCACAGCTCGCCGGTGTCGATGAGCTTCATGAACCTATGGAAGAGATAGCTCGCGTCGTGGGGGCCCGGGGATGCTTCGGGATGGTATTGGACCGAGAAGGCCCCGCGGCTCGGCACGCTGAGCCCTTCGACGGTCTTGTCGTTGAGATTGACGTGCGTCAGCTCGGCGAGGCCCTTCAAGGAATCGACTTCGACGGCGAAGCCGTGGTTCTGCGCGGTGATCTCGACCTTCCTGGTGGTGAGATCCATCACGGGCTGGTTGCCGCCGTGGTGGCCGAACTTGAGCTTGTACGTCTTGCCGCCGAGCGCGAGGCCGAGGATCTGATGGCCGAGGCAGATGCCGAACAGCGGCTTCTGGCCGACGAGCTTCTCGACGATGTCGACCGCGTAGGTGACGGCGTCGGGATCGCCGGGACCGTTGGAGAGGAAGATCCCGCTCGGGTTCATCTCGAGGACGTCCTCGGCGGGAGTGGATGCGGGCACCACCCGGACACGGCAGCCGGCGGCGGCGAGGTTTCGCAGGATGTTCCATTTGATCCCGTAGTCATAGGCGACGACGAAGCGCTCCGCGTGCTTCGGAGTCTCGTAGCCATGGTCGAGACGCCAGCGGCCCTGATGCCAGTCGTAGGGCTCCACGCAGCTCACGTCGCGCACGAGGTCGCGTCCGACCAGCGTGGGATGATCCTTCGCCTTGCGCACCAACCGCTCGGTGTCGAGGTCCCGCGTGGAGATCACGCCGGTCTGCGCGCCGGCCGTGCGCAGGTGGCGCACGAGCGCGCGCGTATCGATGCCCGAGATGCCGACGATTCCGAAACGGTGAAGATAGTCGCCGAGTGATTCGTGCGCGCGCCAGTTGCTCGGCTCGGCCCAGTATTCCTTGACGATGAACCCTTCGACGAACGGCCGGCGCGATTCCACGTCCTCGGGATTGACGCCGACGTTGCCGATCTCCGTGTAGGTCATGCAGACGAGCTGGCCGCGGTAGGACGGGTCGGTGAGGATCTCCTGGTAGCCCGTCATCGAGGTGTTGAAGACGACCTCGCCGGTGGTCTCGCCCTCGGCTCCGAAGGAAGCGCCGCGGAAGACGGTGCCGTCGGCGAGCGCGAGGATCGCCGGCTTTTCGACCGAGCTCACCGCCCGGCCCCTTCGTAGACGACGCGACCCCCGACCAGCGTGAAGAGCGCCCTTCCCTTCATCGTCCAGCCGAGGAACGGGCTGTTCTTGCTCTTCGACCGAAGAGCGCTCGCCTCCACACGCCACTCGGCCGCGGGGCTCACTACGGTGACGTCGGCGATCGCTCCTGGTTGCAAGGTTCCTCCGGGCACGCCGAGGATCTCGGCCGGCTTCGTGGAGAGCCGGCGCACCCAGTCCGACGGCATCAGAACACGCTCTTCTACCAGACGCAGCGAAAGCGGCAACGCGGTCTCCAGACCGACGATGCCGAAGGCCGCGTTCTCGAACTCCACCTCCTTCTCGTCGCGGTGATGCGGCGCGTGGTCGGTGGCGATCACGTCGATGGTGCCGTCGGCGAGCCCGGCGCGTAACGCCTCGCAGTCATCGGCGCCGCGCAGCGGCGGATTCATCTTGGCGTTGCCGTCGTACTCCGCGACCGCCTCGTCGGTGAGCGTGAAGTGGTGCGGCGTGGCCTCGGCGGTGACGCGCACGCCGCGCGCCTTGGCCGCGCGCACGAGGTCGACCGTACCCCGCGTGCTGGCGTGCGCGATGTGCAGACGGCCGCCGGTCAGCTCGGCGAGCGCGATGTCGCGCGACACGATGACTTCTTCGGCGGCGGCGGGGATGCCGCGCAGCCCGAGGCGGATCGACGTCCGCCCTTCGTGCATCGATCCGCCCGCCAGCCCGGGATCCTCCGCGTGATCGACGATGGGGATGCCGAACATCGCGCAGTACTCGAGCGCGTGACGCATGAGGCCCGCGTCCGCGACTGGCTTGCCGTCGTCGGACACGGCGACGATGCCGGCTGCGCGCATCTCGCCGATCTCCGCCAGGCGCTCGCCGGCGAGCCCCTGAGAGAGCGCTCCGATCGGGTAGACGCGCGCCCGCGCGGCCTCTGCCGCGCGCTCGAGGATGAAGCGCGTCACCGCGGCGCTGTCGTTGACGGGGTTGGTGTTCGCCATGCAAGCGAGCGCGGTGAAGCCCCCCGCGACGGCCGCGGCGGTGCCGGTTGCCACGGTCTCCTTGTACTCGTAGCCGGGCTCGCGCAGGTGGCAGTGGAGGTCGATCAGGCCCGGCACGATCCAGCATCCGCGCGCGTCGATGCGGCGCGCCGCGCTCGCCGAGTGAAGCGCTCCGGGTCCGTCCACGGCGCGCACCTTGCCGTCCTCGAGCAGCAGATCTCGGGGCGCGTCGATGCCGGCCGCCGGGTCGATCAGGCGCCCGCCCTCGATCACGATCGCGCCGTCGGTCGTCACGACGCCTCTCGTTCCTCCGCCTCGCGCTCAGCCTCGGTCCGGCCGCGGGCGGCGAGCAGGTAGAGGAGCGCCATGCGCACCGCGACGCCGTTCGTGACTTGGTCGAGGATCAGCGAGTAGGGTCCGTCGGCGACCTCGCTCGAGATCTCGACGCCGCGGTTCATGGGTCCGGGATGCAGGATCACCACGTCGGGCTTGGCGCCCGCGAGCGCCGCGCGGTCGAGGCCAAAGAGCCGCGAGTACTCGTCGAGAGACGGAAAGAAGTTGGCTCCTTGCCGCTCGCGCTGGATGCGCAGCATCATGATCACGTCGGCGCCGGCGATCCCCGTCTTGAGATCGTGATGTACGGCGACGCCAAAGCTCGCGAATTCCTCGGGCAGCAGCGTCGGCGGGCCGACCAGCCGCACCTTGGCGCCGAGCGCGCGCAGGCCGAAGAGGTTCGAGCGCGCCACGCGGCTGTGGAGGATGTCGCCGACGATCGCCACGTCGAGGCCGGCGATGCGGCCCTTCTTCTCGCGAATGGTGAAGAGATCGAGCAGGCCCTGCGTCGGATGCTCGTGCTGGCCGTCTCCCGCGTTGATCACCGGACGCGAAACGGCGCGAGCGAGGAGATGCGGCGCGCCCGAGCTCGGATGGCGCACGACGATGGCGTCTGGACGCATGGCCTCGAGGTTGCGCGCGGTGTCGGCGAGCGTCTCGCCTTTTTGCGCGCTCGAGGTCGTGGCCGAGATGTTGATCGTGTCGGCGGACAGCCGCTTCGCCGCGATCTCGAACGACGTCCGCGTGCGGGTCGAGCTCTCGTAGAAGAGGTTGATGACGGTCTTGCCACGCAGCGTCGGCACCTTCTTGATCTCGCGCTCGGAGATCTCGACGAAGGACTTAGCGGTGTCGAGCACGTGGAGGATCTCGTCCGCGGGCAGGCCCTCGAGGCCGAGCAGGTGGCGCTGGGTGAACGGCATGGTGACCTTACTGTGCCCGGCGCGTTGCCATCGCGTTCAGCCCTCTAGGATCACGTCGTCTACACCGTCCATCTCCACGAGCCTGACTTGGACTTGCTGGTTTCGCGACGTCGGCAGGTTCTTGCCGACGTAGTCGGCTCGGATCGGCAGCTCGCGATGTCCGCGGTCGACCATGACGGCAAGCTGGATGTTCTCGGGCCTGCCGAAGTCCATCAGCGCGTCCATCGCGGCGCGGATCGTTCGCCCCGTGTACAGCACGTCGTCGATCAGCACGATCGTCCGGCCCTCGACGCCGAACGGGATCTCCGTGCCCCGCACCTGGGGCGTCTGGTCGCCGCGCGACAGGTCGTCGCGGTAGAGGGTGATGTCGACGATGCCGCGAGGGACGTCGACCTCCTCGATCGCGCGTACGGCGGCGGCGATGCGATCGGCGATGTGCACGCCGCGCGAGCGGATGCCGATCAGGGCTAGCCCTTCGGTCCCCTTGTTGCGCTCGAGGACTTCGTGCGCGATGCGCGTGATCGCCCGGCGCATGGCGTCGGCGTCCATCACGGTCACGGCCTTCGGCGCCGTCTTCGCCTTGCTCAACGCTCCTCCCGGCGCCGCGGCGCGCAAAAAAAAGCCCCCTCGGCCCTTCGAGGAGGCGTGCGGAGACGATTCGCGGCTGCGATCTTCATTTCACCTTCCTGGTCTCGCGGGACCAGCTTAAAGGTTGTGTTTCGTTATCGCGGCCGCGGAACGGAAAGTCAATCCGATTCTCGCGGCCGCATCACGTCGCTCCCTACCCGGTCCCGCCTCGCATGACTCGCTTGACGACCATGGCGGTGATCCCCGCGAGCGCCGCCCTAGCGATGGGGGACGCGAGCATACCCCCGAGCGGGTTGGACTCCGCGGCTTGGGTCGAAGGTGCTCCTCCGCCGAGGATGTCACGGAGCCGGCCCGGCGTCTGATGCAGATCGGTGACGACGCGGCCGAGGTCGCGCGGATCCGATCCCACCTGCGAAGGCAATGTCACTCCCTTGGCCTGTGCTCTCTCCTGGAGCATCTTCACGAACGCCGCGCGCTCCTCCGGCGACAGGCGGGCGAGCGCCTCCTGAGCCGCTTGCGCGTATTGGTCCGGCGGGACCGCATGCGCCACGTCGCGGTAGCGCTCGACCACCTCCTGGTCGGAGTAGCCTTCGGAAGGATGTCCCTGCTCGTACCGCTTCACGAAGTCCTTGAACTGGCTCTGCAGCTGTCCACTACCCAGCAGCTCGTCGAGAAAGCCCATGATTCACTCCTTTCGCAGTCTCACGTTCGCGCCACGGCCTGCCGGTAGACGAAGAGCACGAGGACCGCCCCGAGGATCGAAGCGATGAACCCGGCCCCCTCGCCCGCCCCGTAGAGCCCTAAGAATCGCCCGAGCAGCGTAGCGACGAGCGCTCCCACCATGCCGAGGATCGCCGTGATGAAGAATCCTCCTGGGTCCTGCCCCGGCATGAAGAACTTCGCCAGTGCGCCGATCACGGCTCCGATGAGAATCATCCAGATGATCTCGATCACCGCGCCCTCCTTGGCGCTCTTCGAGGCAGCGCCACGCGATCCGTTCGTTACCCTTCCAAATTACTCCCCAACGCGGGACCCTATTCCCGAGGCGAGGCAAATGTCGAGCCCCGATTTTTCTGGACACGACGGCGGCCGCCGGGGCCTGGGGCTGCTCAGGACCGCGGCGGCGACCCAGTCGGGCGCCCCCGAAATCGTGGAGGAAGGGCGTCACCTACAGCGCTCGCAGGTAAGCCACGAGGTCCCGCTTCTCGTCCGCGCCGAGATGCGTTTGCAGCACGATGTCGAAGAACTCGACCGCGTCCTCGAGCGTCAGCAGCCGGCCGACGAGGCGACCGCTGCCGACGAACTGGAACAGGCCGCCCGGCGGGTTTGGTCTTCCGGGAGGCGCGGTGCATACGGCTTCAACCCGCCGCGCTGCTTACCCTTGCGTCACTCGTCGATGTCCGCGGGATGGTTCTTGCCGCGGCTCTGCTTGAGAAGCAGGTCGTCTGTGGGCACGAACGACGCTCTGCGGGAGCCGCAGCGCAGCCATGGCGAGGACTAGGAGCGAATCGTCGTCATCCGCGATCAGTAAATCAGCTCCCCGATCCGCTCCCAGCGGACCCAGCGGTCGGCGCCTTCCCACGACCAATAGATCAGGAACGCCTTGCCCTTCACCTTGTCGAGCGCCACCGGCCCCCAGAAGCGGCTGTCGTAGCTGCGGTCGCGATTGTCGCCCATCGCGAAGATGTAGCCCGCCGGCACCTGAAAGGGGCCGAAGTTGTCGCGCGGCGCCGTCGTGCGGTGGTCGTTCCCCTCGGCGAAGTGCGCGTACGGGTCGGCTACGGCTTCGCCGTTGACGTACAGGCGCTTGTCGCGGACCTCGATCGTGTCACCTGCGACGGCGACCACACGCTTGATGAAGTCCTTTTCCTCGTCTTGAGGATAGACGAACACGACGACGTCGCCGCGATGGGGCGTGCCGACCGGGACGATCGACGTGCCGAAGTACGGCAGGCGCACTCCGTAGACGAACTTGTTGACGAGGATGTGATCGCCGATCAGCAGCGTCGGAATCATCGAGCCCGAGGGGATCTTGAAGGCCTGGACGATGAAGCTGCGGATGAAGAGGGCGAGCAGCAGCGCGACGATCAGCGCTTCGGCGTACTCGCGAACGACGGACTTCCGCCGCGGCTCGGAGCGCTCCGTGCCCGTCGCCGTGCGCCGGTCCGTGTCGGCGATGGCGCGTGGGGATTCGGCAGGCATCGCGATCGATGGATCTTAAACGATTCGCACCCGTGGCGTAAGGGTGTCCGGCCTGCTGGCTCCCTGCAACGAACGAGCGCAAGCGGAGTCGGTGAGGGTCGGCGCCGAGTCCAGACCACGCCGACCGTGACCGACTCCGCTTCCACCGCCGCTCGTGTACTTGCTAGCCACTAGCTCTCCATTTGAACATCGCCATGTCGTCACTCGCGCGCTCATCGCTTCCGCTGGTCACGAGTACCATCGGTACTGCCGCTCTCCGTCAGCTCTCGACCCTCAGCATCGCCCACTTCGGCGCTTTGCGCCTCCAATTCGTCGCTCCCTTTGGTCGCCAGTACCGTTGGTACTGCCGCTCTCCGTCAGCTCTCGACCTTCAGCATCGCCAAGAATGCTTCCTGCGGGATCTCGACCTTGCCGACCTGCTTCATCCGCCGCTTGCCCACCTTCTGCTTCTCCAGGAGCTTGCGCTTGCGGGTGATGTCGCCTCCGTAGCACTTCGCTGTCACGTTCTTGCGCAGTGCCTTGACGGTCTCTCGGGCGATCACCTTGTTGCCGATCGAGGCCTGGATCACGACCTCGAACATCTGGCGGGGGATCAGGTCTTTCATCTTCGCGGCCAGGTCGCGCCCGCGATAGTAGGCCTTGTCACGATGCACGATGATCGACAGCGCGTCGACGGGATCTCCGTTGATGCGGATGTCGAGCTTGACGAGCTCAGAGGGCCGGAAGTCGAGCAACTCGTACTCCATCGAGGCGTAGCCCTTGGAGACGGATTTCAGCCGGTCGTAGAAGTCGAGCACGATCTCGCCGAGCGGCAGCTCGTACTCGACGACCACGCGGTTCTCGCCCATGTAGCGGAGCTCGCGCTGCTTGCCGCGCTTCTCTTCGCAGAGCGCGAAAACGGCGCCGACGAACTCCGCCGGCATGTGAATCGAGGCAAGGATGTAGGGTTCGGCCATCTCCTCGACGTGTTGCGCGGGCGGAAGCTTCGCCGGGCTCTCGACCGTCAGCACCTCGCCCGACGTCGTCTTCGCGCGGTATGCAACGGTCGGTGCGGTGTTGATGAGGTCCAGCGAGTACTCGCGCTCGAGCCGCTCCTGGATGATCTCCATGTGGAGCAGGCCGAGGAAGCCGCAGCGGAAGCCGAAGCCGAGCGCCAGCGAGGTCTCGGGCTCGTAGGAGAACGACGCGTCGTTCAGCCTGAGCTTCTCGACTGCGTCGCGCAGCACGTCGTACTGCGCGCTGTCTGACGGGTAGAGCCCCGAGAACACCATCGGCTTCACGGGCTTGAAGCCGGGCAGCGGCGCGACGGCCGGGCGCGCCGTCTCGGTCACGGTGTCGCCGATGCGGGTCTCGGCCACGGCCTTGATGCCGGCCATGATGAACCCCACTTCGCCCGCGGAGAGCTCCTCCACCTCGAGCGGGCGCGGCGCGAACACGCCGACGCGAGTCACATCGAACTCGCCGCCGGTCCCCATGAGACGGATACGCGTGCCCTTGGCCACGCGACCCTCGAAGACTCGGCAGAGAATCACCGCGCCGTGGTACGGATCGAACCAGCTGTCGAAGATCAGCGCGGCCAGGGGCTGCGCCGGATCGCCCGCGGGCGGCGGAATGTCACGCACGACCGACTCGAGCACCTCGTCGATTCCCACGCCTTCCTTCGCCGACACGCACAGCGCGCCCGAGGCGTCGAGACCGATCACCTCCTCGAGCTCGCGCTTGGCGCGCTCGGGATCCGCGCTCGGCAAGTCGATCTTGTTGACGACCGGCAGGATCGCCAGGTCGTGGTCGAGCGCCAGGTAAACGTTGGCGACGGTCTGCGCTTCCACGCCTTGCGAGGCGTCGACGACAAGCAGCGCGCCTTCGCACGCCGAGAGGCTCCGCGAGACTTCGTAGCTGAAGTCGACGTGGCCCGGGGTGTCGATCAGGTTGAGCTGGTACTCCCGCCCGTCGCGCGCGCGATAGCCGAGCCGCACCGCGCTCGCCTTGATCGTGATGCCTCGCTCCCGCTCGATGTCCATCGAGTCGAGGAATTGCTCCTTGCGCTCGCGCTCGGTGAGCGCGCCGGTTCGTTCGAGCAGGCGGTCGGCGAGCGTCGACTTGCCGTGATCGATATGAGCAATGATGGAGAAGTTGCGGATGTGCGCGACGTCGGTCACCGCAGTATTGGGCGAAGCGCTCGGGAAGTGTGAGGGCTGCTCAGCGGGCAGATGCCCCGAGTCGCTGGCGGAACCATTCATACGTGCGCGCGAGGCCCTCGTCGAGCGCCACCCGCGGCTCCCAGCCGAGCGCCTGCTTGGCGAGCGCGGGGTCGATGACGCTGCGCCGCTGCTCTCCGGCCTTGGCGGGGGCGTGCTGCGGGGCGAGCGGCCTTCCCGAGAGCGCGACCAGCTTCGCCGCAAGCGCGACCACGTCCGTCTCGCGCCCCGTGCCGACGTTCACCGGCCCGACGTGGGCGCTGTCGAGCGCGGCCAGGTTGGCGCGCACGAGATCCTCGACGAAGACGTAGTCGCGGGTCTGCTTGCCGTCGCCATTGATGCGCGGCGGCTCGCCGCGGAGGAGCTTCTCGCAGAAGATCGCCACCACGCCGGCCTCGCCGTGCGGGTCCTGGCGCGGCCCGTAGACGTTGGCGTAGCGCAGCGCGAGGTACGGGAGCCCGTGGACGGCGTGGTAGTAGAAGAGATAGTGCTCGCCCGAGCGCTTGCTCACTCCGTAAGGCGAGATCGGCTGGGTGCGATCGGTTTCGCGGGCGGGGAAGCGCTCCTGCTCGCCGTAGGTGGCGCCGCCGGAGGAGGCGAAGATGACTCGGCCGACGCCATTCTTCACCGCGGCTTCGAGCAGGCGGATCGTGCCGAGGATGTTGACCTCGGCGTCGAAGGCGGGCGAGGCGACCGAGAGCCTCACGTCCATCTGCGCGGCGTGGTGGCTGATGACGTCCGGCCGCTCGGCCGCGACGACGTCGGCGATCGCAGGCGAGACGATGTCGATCTCATGAAACTGCGCGCCCGCCGGGACGTTCTCGCGCTTGCCGGAATAGAGGTTGTCGACGACCGCCACTTCGTGGCCCGCGGCGAGATACGCGTCCGCGATCGTCGAGCCGATGAAGCCAGCCCCGCCGGTGATCAACGCCTTCACGATGGATGATTCTCCTCAGGTTTTGCCGCGAAAGTATTCGATGGTTGTGCGCAGGCCCGCTTCGACGTCCATCTTCGGCTCCCACCCGAGCAGCTGGCGTGCGAGCCGGATGTCGGGCTGCCGCACCTTCGGGTCGTCGACGGGCAGCGGACGGTGAACGACGCGGCTCTGACTGCCGATCAGCCGCAGGATCGTCTGCGCGAACTCGAGCACGGTCATCTCGCGGGGGTTGCCGAGATTCACTGGCCCGTCGTAGTCGGCGTGAAGCAGCCGCACGATGCCCTCGACGAGGTCCGAGACGTAGCAGAAGCTGCGCGTTTGTTTGCCGTCGCCGTATACCGTGACGTCCTCGCCGCGCAGCGCCTGCATGATGAAGTTCGGCACGACGCGGCCGTCGTTGGTGCGCATCCGCGGGCCGAACGTGTTGAAGATGCGCACGATGCGGGTCGCGACGCCGTGCGTGCGGTGGTACGCCATGGTCATCGCCTCGGCGAAGCGCTTGGCTTCGTCGTAGACGCCGCGCGGGCCGATCGGGTTGACGTTGCCCCAGTACTCCTCGGCCTGCGGGTGGACGAGCGGATCGCCGTACACCTCAGAGGTCGACGCGAGCAGGAAGCGCGCGCTCTTCTCCTTGGCGAGGCCGAGCGCCTTGTGCGTGCCGAGCGAGCCGACCTTCAAAGTCTGGATGGGCAGCTCGAGGTAGTCAACGGGGCTCGCCGGCGAAGCGAAGTGCAGGATCGCGTCGAGCGGGCCCTTCACGTAGATGTACTGGGTCACATCCTGGTGGATGAACGAGAAGCGCTGGTCGGGCAGCAGCGCCTCGATGTTGTCGGCGTTGCCGGTGATGAAGTTGTCTACGCATATGACGTCGTGGCCGTCGGCGAGGAAGCGCTCGCAGAGGTGCGAGCCGATGAACCCCGCCCCCCCGGTGATCATGACCCTCGCCATCGAGCGCTATCCTAGCGGCCGCATCTCGCGACGCCAACTCGCTCCGGGCTCAGCCCTCGATCACCGGTGATCGCCCAATCGAGTGATAGACGAAGCCGAGTTGCCGCATGTCGTCGGGCTCGTAGAGGTTGCGGCCGTCGAAGATGACCGGCTGCTTGAGCAACCGCTTCATGCGCGCGAAATCGGGGCGGCGAAACTCGTTCCACTCGGTGAGGATGAGCAGCGCGTCCGCGCCGCCGAGCGCGTCGTAGTTGATGGCGTGGTAGCTCACCTGGTCCCCGAAAAAGCGCTGCGCTTCGGCGAGCGCTTCGGGGTCGTGCACCTGCACCTTGGCTCCCGCCTTGAGCAGGCCTTCGATGACCGTGAGCGAAGGCGCCTCGCGCATGTCGTCCGTACGCGGCTTGAACGAAAGGCCCCAGACCGCGAACGTGCGCCCCCGCAGGCTGTCGCCGAAGAGCGCTTTCACCTTGTGCACGAGCACGTGCTTCTGACGATCGTTGACCGCGTCCACCGCGCGCAGCATGGTGGAATCGAGGCCGCACTCCTCGGCGGAATGAATCATCGCCTTCACGTCCTTCGGGAAGCACGACCCGCCGTAGCCGATGCCGGGAAACAGGAAGTGCTGGCCGATGCGCCGATCCGAGCCGACGCCTCGGCGCACCAGGTTCACGTTCGCGCCGATCCGCTCGCACAAGTTTGCCACCTCGTTCATGAACGAGATGCGCGTCGCGAGCAGCGCGTTGGCCGCGTACTTTGTCATCTCCGCGCTGCGGTTGTCCATGACGAGGATGGGGTTCTCGGTGCGGACGAACGGCGCATAGAGCTCCTGCATGAGATCGATCGCTCGGGGCGAGTCGCTGCCGATCACCACGCGGTCGGGCTTCAAGAAGTCGTCGATGGCGGCCCCTTCCTTGAGGAACTCGGGATTCGAGACTACGTCGAACGGCTGCGAGGTCACGGCCGCGACCGCTTGCCGGACTTGGTCGGCGGTTCCGACCGGCACGGTCGACTTGTTGACGATGATTCGGTAGCCGTCCATCGCCCGTCCGATCTCGGTGGCCACGTCGAGCACCGCCGAGAGGTCGGCCGAGCCGTTGCTCCGCTCCGGCGTGCCGACCGCGATGAAGCAGAAGAGCGAAGTCTTGACCGCGGCGAGGAGGTCGTTCGTGAACGAGAGCCGTCCCTCTTTCTGATTGCGCCGCAGGAGCTCCTCGAGACCAGGCTCGTAGATCGGCGATCTTCCCTCGCGCAGCAGCGCGAGCTTGCGCTCGTCGACGTCGATGCCTATCACGTCGTTGCCGCACTCGGCGAAGCACGTGCCGGCGACGAGCCCGACGTAACCGGTTCCCACCACACAGACTTTCATTTACGCTCCTGGGGCTATTCTCTACGTAATGACGGTTGGGCCCAAGGCGCGCAACCGTCAGCGCCGACGAGCCGCCCCATCCGAATCCGCGCGAGTAGCCCGTCGCGGGTGAGACGGACGCGGTGACGTTCGCCGCCGTGGCCGACAACGAGTCCAGGCCGAGGCGAACCTCGCTGCCCCCGCGTCCGTCTCAAAACGTCACAGGTCGATCAGTAGGCATTCGGGTTGGTGAACCCACGGAACAGCGTCAAGAACAGGATCTTCAGATCGAGCAGCAGCGACCAATTCTCGATGTAGTAAAGGTCGTAGCGAATCCGCTGCTCGACGGAGGTGTTGCCGCGAAGTCCGTGAACCTGCGCCCAGCCCGTCATCCCGGCGCGCACCTTGTGGCGCAGCATGTAGTTGGGGATCTTCTGCCGGAACTGCTCGATGAAGACCGGCCGTTCCGGACGCGGGCCGACCAGGCTCATCTCCCCCCACAGCACGTTCAGCAGCTGCGGCACCTCGTCGAGGCTGGTGTGGCGAAGCCACACGCCGAGCCGCGTCCGGCGCGGATCCTCGCGCCGCGCCCACACCGCCCCGGTGTCGCTCTCCGCGTCGGCGCGCATGGTGCGGAACTTCCAAACCAGGAACGTCCGTCCGTCGAGGCTCATGCGCTCCTGGCGGTAGAAGACCGAGCCGGCGGAGGTGAGCTTGATCGCCAGCGCGATGAGCAGGAACAGCGGCGAGAGCACGATGAGCAAGCCCGTCGCCAGCATCACGTCGACCGCACGCTTGAGCACGTCGTTCCAGCCGCCGAGCGGGGTGTCGAGGAGGCTCACCACGGGCATACCGTCGAAGTCCTCGATGCCGCCTCGCAGGCTGATGAACTTGTAGATGTCGGGGATCACCTTGATGTCGACCATCGAAGGACCGATGCGCTTGAGAATCTCTTCGAGGTAGCCGATCGAATCGAGTGGCAGCGCGATCAGCACCTGATCGATGCCGTTCTGCTCAAGAATCGCCTGCACGTCCCCGTAGGTGCCGATCACCCGCGCGCCGTCAATCGCCCGGCCGATCTCCTCGCGCCGCTCGGCCAGGAACCCTCGGATCGTGAAGCCGAGCCCGGGATGCTCGGCGATCTTGCTGGCGACAGTCTGCGCGAGGTCGCCCGAGCCGATGATCAGCACGTGGCGCAAGTTGTAGCCGCGCGCGCGGAACACGGCGAGCACCTGGCGAAGCAGGAGGCGCTCGGCGACCAACATCACCACCGCGAGCACCCAAAAGTAGAAGAAGACGCCTCGCGAGAACGAGTAGTCCTTCTCCCAGAAGAGGAACGCCACCGCCATGAACACCAGCACGGACAGCGTCGAAGCCTGCGCGACCCGGATCGCTTCATTCATCGCCTGGGTGCCGCGAGTGAGGTGGTAGAGCCCGAAGCTGCGCAGCGCCACCGCCCAGATCACCCAGACGAACAACACCATCGGCAGGTAGTTCGTCATCGGCGGGACGCCCTTCGGCGCGGGGATCGGCCCCCAGTCGAAGCGCATGTAGTAGGCGAAGATCCACGCGAGGGAGACGACGGTCATGTCGGCGAGTAAGAACAGACCCTGGAAGATCTGGTGATGCTGCTTCAGCACGTGCGGATTCCCGGCGCGGCGAAGCCGCGCAGCTCGTCGACGAATCGATCGCGCCGGAAGGCGCTGGCGTGGTGGCGCAGGCGCGACGGCGCGAACTCCGCCTCGCAGTCACGAAATACAGCGAGCCCTTCGAGCAGCCCATCGACGCCCGCCGTCGGATAGAGGACGCCAGTCGGGCCCCCTCCATTGCCGGCGGGGCGTACCGTCTCGCAGAGCCCGCCGCTCCGCAGCGCGACCACGGGCCGGCCCATCGCCTGACATTCGACCGGCGCGATGCCAAAATCTTCCACGCCGGGGAAGACAAGCGCGCGAGCGTTGCGGTAGAGGTCGGGGAGGCGCTCGGAGGGCTGCCACCCGAGAAAGCGCACCGACGGCGGCGCCACCGCGCGCAGGTGCCGCTCCTCGGGCCCGCTGCCGACGATCCACAGCGAATCCCCGCAGCGACGGAAGGCCTCGAGGGCCACGTCGACGCGCTTGTAGGGGACCAGCGAAGAAACCATCAGGAAGTACTCGCCCTTGCCGGTCGGCAGCGGCTCCTCGAAATAGCGGTCCTCGACGGGCGGGTAGATCACGGTCGCCTCGCGGCGATAGTAGCGCGCCACGCGCCGCTCGACGTGTCGAGAAATCGCGGCGATGCGATCGACGCGGGCGGTCGCGCTCACGTCCCAAGTGCGCAGGTAGGAAGCCCAGGCGGAGATCGCGAGCTCGACGGGCTTCGCCGTGCGGCCGAAATAGTCGTCGTAGCGGTCCCATACGTAACGCATGGGCGAGAAGCAGTAGCAGGCATGCTCGCCGTCGGGCGGTGGAATCGCGCCCTTGGCGACCGCATGGCTCATACTGAGCACGAGGTCGTACTGCGCGAGGTCGAAACGCTCGACCGCCATCGGAAACAGCGGCAGCAGGTAGCGATAGTAGCGGTGGACGTTCGGCACGCGCTGAAGGAACGACGTGACGATCGTGTGGCGCTCGATCGCAGCGCTGACCGACCCCTTGCGGTGAAACAGAGCGTAGATGTCCGCGTCCGGAAACAGCTCGCAGGCAGCTTCCAGGCACTTCTCCCCACCCCGCATCCCCGTCAGCCAGTCGTGAACCAGGGCTACCTTCAAGAGTTCGCCAGAACCTCCTCGTACACCGAGAGAGTCTTACGGGCCGCCTCCGTCCAGGAGAACGCCGCCGCGCGCCGTTTTCCCCTCTCCACGAGCTCCTTGCGAAGCCCCTGATCTTTGAGCAGGCGATACATTTCGGCCGCGATCGTGTCAACGCGATGCGGCGCGACCAGCATCGCCGCGCCCGCGGCGATCTCCGGCACGGCTCCGGCATCGGGGCCGAGCACGGGCGTGCCACAAGCGAACGCCTCGACGACGGGCAGGCAGAATCCCTCGTAGAGCGCCACCGAGGCGAGGAGCTCGGCGCCGTTGTAGAGCGCGACCAGCTCCTCCCTGCCCGCCCCCGCGACGATTCGGATCCGCTCGCGCCCGGTGGCGGCGCCGATCGCGCCCCGCACGGCGGCGGAGCGATCGAAGCCGCCCCCACAGAGCACCAGCCGAGGCCGCGGCTCCGGCAGGCGATCCCAGGCGCGGACGAGCGTCTCGACGTTCTTGTGAGGCAGGCAGTGGCCGACGAAGAGCACGTAAGGCCGCTCGACGCCGAGCGCTTCGAGCACCGACGCCACGCGATCCGCTGCCAGCGGCTGAAAGCGCGGCGCCACGCCGTTCGGGATGACGCGCAGCTGGGCCCCCGGAGGAGCGAACATCTCGCGAAGGTCCCGCGCCGTCGTCTCCGAGACGGTGATGACGCGCGCGGCCCGCCGCAGCGCCCAGCCGATCATGGATCGAGCATAGAGCCAATGCATGGGAGACCGCGGAAACCGCAGGTGGATGAGATCGTGCACCGTCACTACCGCCGGCCCGGAGAGCAGGAACGGCAAGACGTAGTGGGGCGCGTGGTAGAGATCGATCCTTCGGCCGCGCGCCGCCCGGGGCAGGCTGAGGTGCTCGGCGATCGAGTACTTGCCGGCGCCGACGGTGACCCACTCGACGAGGTCCAGCGGCAGCTCCGCACGCCCGCCGGGCGCGCCGAAGGCGATGATCTCGAGGTCAGGGCGCAAGGCGCGCGCGGCCGTCAGCGTCTCGCGGATATACTCGCCGATGCCGCCGTCGCTGATCTTGCGGACGTCGATGCCGAGCCGCATCGGCGATCTAAGAGTCCGCCCCGGCCGAGGTTGCAGCGGAAGCGGAGTCGACGGAGCTCGCCTTGGTCCGGA
>JBEVNX010000223.1:0-6873 GCA_040507895.1 Binatia bacterium
GACTCTATCCGGGCCTCTTTCACGAGATCTTCAACGAGATCGAGAAGGATCGCGTGTTCGCCGATCTCGATCGCTGGCTGGAGGATCGCGTCGGCCAGGCGGCCGAACCCGGTGAATTGCGTGGGCCGTGGCCCGGTGCTATAGCTGGCGATTCTCGGGCTACACGATCATGAAGGAAGGAATTCATCCCGCGTACCAGAGCTGCACGGTCGTCTGTGCCTGCGGCTTCAAGATCGAAACGCGCTCCACGCGCCCACAAATCCATGTCGAGATCTGTTCCAATTGCCATCCGCTCTACACCGGCAAGCAAAAGATCATCGACACCGCTGGCCGTGTCGAGCGCTTCAAGCGCCGCTACGGCTACAAGACCTGAGCTTCGTCCAGCGGCTTGCGGGCCGCTCCGCTTTCTCGTGAAGTCAGTCGCGCGACCACCGGACGCGACGGTGGGCTGAGCGGACGATGTTCGAGCGGCTGGAAACGCTGGCCAAGCGCTACGACGAGCTGGAAGGCCTGCTCGCGCGCGAGGGCGCCGCGAAGAATCCGCGCGAGTACGCCCGGCTCGCCAAGGAGCGATCGGATCTCGAGGCGCTGATCGGCCGCTTCCGAGATTGGCAGCGTGCGAGACGAGAGGCGGCGGACGCGGAGAAGCTGGCGGAAGACGGCGACGCCGAGATGCGCGAGCTCGGCCGGTCCGAGCTTGCCGTGCTGCAGGAGCGTCTCGCGGGGCTGCAAGCCGAGCTGCGCACTTTGATGCTGCCGAAGGACCCGAGGGATGAGCGCAACGTGCTGCTCGAGATCCGCGCCGGAACCGGAGGCGAGGAGGCGAGCTTGTTCGCGTCGGTCCTCTTTCGCATGTACTCCCGCTACGCCGAGCGGCGCGGCTGGAAAGTTGAGGTGATGAGCTCGAACTCGACGGGGCTCGGCGGATTCAAGGAGATCATCGCACTGGTGGAAGGCAAGGGCGCGTTCAGTCGCTTGAAGTTCGAGAGCGGCGTGCACCGCGTGCAGCGTGTGCCGGTGACCGAAGCCTCCGGGCGGATCCACACCTCGGCGGTGACCGTCGCCGTGCTTCCCGAGGCCGAGGACGTCGAGGTGGACATCCTCGACAAGGACTTGAAGATCGAGGTGATGCGCGCCTCCGGTCCGGGCGGTCAGAGCGTCAACACAACGGACTCTGCCGTGCGAATCACCCATCTCCCCTCCAACATCGTCGTCCACTGCCGCGACGAGAAGTCGCAGCACAAGAACAAAGCCAAGGCGCTGAAGATATTGCGCGCCCGCTTGCTCGAGCGCGCCGAGGAGGCGCAACGCTCCGAGATCGCCGCCGCGCGAAGAGGCATGGTCGGGAGCGGGGATCGATCGGAGCGGATTCGCACCTACAACTTTCCCCAGGGCCGGGTCAGCGATCACCGCATCGACCTGACCGTCTATTCACTCGATCGATTCCTAGACGGCGAGCTCGACGGGGTGATCGACGCGCTCACCAGCTCGAGCCAGGCGGAAGCGCTGAAGCGCGAAGGAGCCCCGGCATGAGCGGCTTCGTTGCCGTCGAGATCGATCGCGCCGCGAGCTTTCTCGCCGCGCGAGGCGTGGAGAACGCGCGCCTCGAGGCGGAGGTGCTGCTCGCCGACGTGCTCGGCTTCGATCGAGCCCGCCTCTTCGCCGAGCCCCGCCGCGCGCTCGGCGACGGCGAGCGGCGTGCCTTCGACGCGTTGCTCGGCCGCCGCGGGCGTCGCGAGCCGTTGCAACACGTGCGCGGGCACCAGGAGTTTTTCTCTCGTGAGTTCTTGGTCGACGGCCGCGTGCTCGTGCCTCGTCCGGAGACCGAGATCCTGGTGGAGACGGTGCTCGGCGCCACGCGAGCGCTTTCGAGCCTCACGATCCTCGACGTCGGCTGCGGTTCCGGTGTCATCGGCTTGACGCTGGCGCTCGAGCTGCCGCAGGCGGCGGTGTTCGCCTCGGATGTCTCGCCGGACGCGGTCGACGTCGCCCGCGAAAACGCTCGGCGATGGGGCCTCGCGGGCCGCGTCGACCTGCGCTGCGGGGATCTGTTCAGTCCGTACGCGGGCCGGCGCTTCGACATCGTGGTCAGCAATCCACCTTACGTCTCGAGCGGGGAGCTCGAACGGCTGGCTCCCGAGGTGCGCGACCACGAGCCGAGGCTCGCTCTCGACGGCGGCCCTGACGGGCTGGCGTTCCATTGTCGGCTGGCCGCGGAGGCCGGCGGCGTGCTTGACGACGACGCGGCGCTCGTCGTGGAGATCGGCGAGGGACAGGGCGGCTCCGTGGCGGCGATCTTCTCGGCGGCCGGGCTGCGGGTCGTTGCGGCGCAGCGCGACTTGGCCGGCCTCGAACGGGTTCTCACGGTGCGTCGTGGATAGGATCGTCGTGCGGGGCGGCCGGCCGTTGCGCGGCGAAGTCGCGGTCAGCGGATCGAAGAACTCGGCGCTGCCGCTGCTCTTCGCTTCGCTGTTGACGCGTGAGCGGTGCCGGTTTCGCAACGTTCCCGAGCTTGCCGACATCCGGACCACGGTGCGGTTGCTGCAAGACCTCGGCGTGGAGGTCGCCCGCGACGACGGCCACACGGTCGAGCTGGTAGCGGTCTCGGTGAGGAGCCACGAGGCGCCCTACGAGCTCGTCAAGACGATGCGCGCGTCGTTCCTCTGCCTCGGGCCGCTGCTCTCGCGCGAGGGTCACGCCCGCGTCTCGACTCCGGGCGGGTGCGCGATCGGCGCGCGGCCGGTCAATCTCCATCTCGGCGGCCTCGAGAAGATGGGCGCGAAGCTGGAAATCGTTCACGGCTACGTCGAGGCCGAGGCCCCGGCGGGCCCGGGTGGCCGAAGGCTTCGAGGCGCGCGCATCGCGCTCGACACGCCATCGGTCGGCGCCACTGAGAACCTCATGATGGCGGCCACGCTCGCCCGCGGCGTCACGGAGATCGAGAACGCGGCGCGCGAGCCCGAGATCGAGGACCTGGCGGCCGCCCTCGGCAAGATGGGCGCCCGCGTCGAGGGCGCCGGCACCTCCGTCGTGCGCCTAGACGGCGTGGACGAGCTCCGAGGAGTCGATCACGAGGTGATCGCCGACCGCATCGAAGCCGGCACGTTCGCCGTCGCCGCCGCCATCACCCGCGGGGATTGCGTGGTTCGCGGCGCGCGCGTCGCGCATCTGGACTCCTTCTTGCTGAAGCTCGAAGAGGCCGGCGCCCGACTCGACGTCGACGTCGAAGGAATCCGCGTGCGCGGTCCCGACCGGCCGCGGAGCGTGACCGTCAAGACGGCGCCGTTTCCCGGGTTCGCCACGGATTTGCAAGCGCAGATGATGGCGCTCCTGTCGGTCGCCGACGGGAGCGCGATGATCACCGAGACGATCTTCGAGAACCGCTTCATGCACGCCCTCGAGCTGGTTCGGCTCGGTGCGGACATTACGATCGAGGGCAACAACGCGGTCGTGCGCGGCGTGGAGCGTCTTTCCGGGGCGCCGGTCATGGCCACGGATCTGCGCGCTAGCGTCTCCTTGATCGTTGCCGGCCTGGCGGCCGACAACACGACCGAGATTCGCCGCGTGTACCACCTCGACCGCGGCTACGAGCGAATCGAGGAAAAGCTTTCCCGACTCGGCGCGGACATTTATCGAGAGCCGGGCCCGGGCGGATGAAGCGGGCGATCGACATCTTCCGCGCCGGCGGAGCGAGTTTCAGCCGCCGACTCCTCGCAATTGCGGAGCGCGCCTCCGTGGGCGACCGCGCCGTCGAGCGGGCGGTTCGGGACATCGTCGAGCGCGTCCGGAAGGGGGGTGATCGCGCCCTCGTCGAAGCGACGCGCCGCTTCGACCACGTGGACGTGAGCGGCAGCATGGAAGTGTCGCGGGCCGAGCTCGCTCGTGCCGAAGCGTCCATCGATCCGGGGGCGCGTCGCGCGCTGTGCGTCGCGGCACGCCGCATCCGGGCCTTCCACCGCCGTCAGTCGCAAAGGGGCTGGCGATACCGCGATCGATCGGGGCTCGTGCTCGGTCAAAAAGTCGAGCCGCTCGAGCGCGTCGGCGTGTACGTGCCGGGAGGCCGCGCATCCTACCCGTCGTCCGTGCTCATGAACGTCATTCCGGCCAAGGTCGCGGGCGTCGCGCAGGTGGTCGCCGTATCGCCGCCGACTCCCATGGAGGGTAGCTACGGCGCCGTGCTCGCCGCGGCGTCGATCGCCGGTGTCGACCGCTTCTTCCGGGTCGGCGGCGCGCAGGCGGTGGCGGCGCTTGCCTTCGGCACGGAGACGCTGCCGCGCGTCGACAAGATCGTCGGCCCCGGCAACGTCTACGTGCAGACGGCCAAGCGCCTGGTGTTCGGCCGCGTCGGCATCGACAACTTCGCGGCGGCGAGCGAAGTGTTGGTCGTGGCCGACCGCTCGGCTCGCGCCGAGTGGGTCGCCGCCGATCTGCTGTCGCAGGCCGAGCACGACGACCAAGCTGCCGCCGTGTGCGTGACGGTCAGCACGCAGCTCGCGAAGGCGGTGGCCCGCGAGGTCGAGCGACAGCTGGCCGCGCTGCCGCGGCGCGAGACGGCGCGGCGGGCGCTGGCGCGCTTCGGTGCGATCTTCGTCGTCGAGAGCCTCCGCCAGGCGATCGACGTCGCCAACACGATCGCCCCCGAGCACCTCGAGCTCGCCGTCGAACACCCGGAGCGGTGGCTGCCGAGCGTGCGCCATGCCGGCGCGGTGTTCCTCGGCTCGCACGCTCCCGAGGCGGTCGGCGACTATGTCGCCGGGCCCAACCACGTGCTGCCGACCGGCGCGACGGCGCGCTTCAGCTCGCCGCTCGGGGTCTATGATTTCGTCAAGCGCACGAGCATCATCGGCGGCTCCGAGCGGGCGCTCGATCGGCTCGGGCCTACGGTGGTGCGGTTGGCGGAGCTCGAGGGGCTGGAAGCACACGCCCGCTCGATCAGAGTGCGCTTGCGGCGTGCGGGCGCGAGGAGGCGGTGAATGGCTAGACGAGCGATCGCCAAGAAGAGCACGGCGTCCGCGCGACGGGTGGTTCGAGCGCGGCGCGCGATGGTGCATCGCACCACCAAGGAGACCGACATCGCGATCACGGTCTCGATCGACGGCGCGGGAACCTACGAAGTGGAGACCGGGGTGCCGTTTCTGAATCACATGCTGGAGCTGTTCGCCCGCCACGGCTTCTTCGACTTGAGCGTGCGCGGGCGAGGCGACCTCGAAGTCGACGCGCATCACACCGTCGAGGACGTCGGCTTGACGCTCGGCGAGGCCCTGCGCGAAGCGCTCGGCGACAAGCGCGGCATTCGCCGCTTCGGCGAGGCGACGGTGCCGCTCGACGAGGCGCTGGTTTCGGTGGTCGTCGATCTCAGCGGCCGGCCGTTCCTCGCCTACAACGTGAAGCTCGCGCACGAGCGCGTCGGCACGTTCGACGTCGAGCTCGTGCACGACTTCCTGCTCGCGCTCACCAACCAGGTCGGCATGAACCTCCATGTGAACATGTTGTCGGGGCGCAACCCGCATCACATCGTCGAGGCGTCGTTCAAAGGCCTCGCCCGCGCGCTCTCGCAGGCCGCATCGTATGATCCGAGGGTGAAAGGCGTGCTCTCGACGAAGGGAATGTTGTGAAGGGCGCATGATCGCGATCGTCGACTATGGAATGGGGAACTTGCGCAGCGTCGAGAAGGCGATCGCGCGCACGGGCGCGACGGTTCGCGTGACGAGCGACCCGCGGCAAATCCTCGAAGCGCGCGGCGTCGTGCTGCCGGGCGTGGGCGCGTTCGGCGCCTGCATGGAAAATCTTTCGAGCCGCGGCCTCGTCGAGCCGGTCCACGCCGCGGTTGCCTCCGGCAAGCCGTTTCTCGGGATCTGCCTCGGCCTCCAGCTGCTCTTTGAGGAGAGCGAGGAGTTCGGCCCGATTCGCGGCCTTGGCATCCTACCCGGACGCGTGGTGCGCTTCGGCGGGAGCGCGCTCGACGGTCTGAAGATCCCGCAGATGGGCTGGAACAGGTTGAAGATTCGCCACCGGGTCGGCGAGCTGGGCGGCATCGACGACGGAGCGTACGTGTACTTCGTCCATTCATACTACGTCGTCCCGTCCGAGCCCGATGTCGTAGCCGCCACCACCGACTACGGGGTGGAATTCACGGCGGCGATCGCCTGGAGGAACGTCTTCGCGTGCCAGTTTCACCCCGAGAAGAGCCAAACGGTCGGTCTGCGCCTGCTCGCGAACTTCGCCGCGCGCGTGAACGGGTCGTGATCGTCATCCCGGCCATCGATCTCAAGGAGGGGCGCTGCGTGCGGCTCTTCCAGGGTGATCTGGCGCGCGAGACCGTGTACGGCGACGACCCAGTGGCGATGGCGGCTCGCTGGCAGGCCGAGGGCGGCGAGTGGCTCCACGTCGTCGATCTCGACGGCGCGGTGGCCGGCGCGCCGGTGCACCTCGAGACGCTGCGCGCGATCGCAGCTCGCTTGACGATCCCGATCGAGTTCGGCGGCGGGGTGCGGACGCTCGAGGGGGCGCGGGCCGTGTTCGCAGCCGGAGCCGCGCGGCTGATTCTCGGCACGGTGGCGCTCGAGGCTCCCGATCTCCTCGAACAGATCACCAGGGAGTTCCCCGGACAAGTCTACGTCGCTCTCGACGCCCGCGCCGGGCGCGTGGCGACGCGCGGGTGGACGGAGACGACGGCGGTGCGTGTGGAGGACGCGGCGGCGGCGTGCCGTGCGCGCGGCGCGGCGGGAATCCTCTTCACCGACATCGCCCGCGATGGCACGGGCCAGGGCGTGAACGTCGCTTCGACCGCTGCGCTCGCGGTCGCAGCCCAGATGCCGGTGATCGCTTCGGGCGGAGTGGCCTCGCTCGACGACGTGCGGGCGCTCCGCGCCG
>JBEVNX010000031.1:0-39686 GCA_040507895.1 Binatia bacterium
TCGGCGCGGGTCGTCACGGCTTTGGACACCCTGCGTGACCGGCACCCAGATGAGCTGGTCGCGGTAGTCACCCATGGCGGCGTCATCAGCGCCGCGCTCCTTCACGTGCTCGAACTCCCTCGGGCACGACTCCACGACGTAACGGGTGTGCTCAACACCGCGCTCAACGAACTCATTTGGAATGGTGCGCGGTGGAACGTCACACGCCGCAACCACACGCCACATCTCGAAAACCTCGATACCGAAGGGCTCGCATGATCGATTTCGTACTCTCCGAAACCGCACGGGCGGCCCGGGATTATTACCGGCGCTACGCCGAAGCGCACATGCGTCCGATCTCTCGTGAACTCGACGAGCGCGAACACGAGCGCCGTGGGATTTCATCCGGCATGCGTGGCAGATGTCGAGCTCCGGTGAGTCCCCTAGCCCGCCGGGCGACGAGCGAAATCTCTTCACCGCCGTGGTCGTCGAGGAGATGTCTTGGGGCGACGCGGGCCTCTACCTGCTGCGTCCGGGCTCGGGGCTCGGCACCGCCGCGATCGTTGCGGCTGGGACCCCGGAGCAGCGCGAGCGCCTGCTCGGCGGCTTCCGGGATGGAGCTCCCCGATGGGCGGCGATGGCGATCACCGAGCCAGGCTGCGGCTCCGACACCTCCGCGATCCAGACCACCGCCACGTGCGACGGGGACGAGTGGGTGCTGAACGGTACCAAGATCTTCTGCACCAACGGATCTCTCGCGTTGAAGGAATCGGATGGATTGGTGGTCGTGTGGGCCACGATCGACAAGTCGGCCGGCCGGGCGGGCATCAAGCCGTTCGTGGTCGAGGCGAACCGTCGGGGCGTCGAGATCGGCAAGCTCGAGGCCAAGATGGGTATCCGGGTCTCGGACACCGCCCAGCTCATATTCGAGGATTGCCGGGTTCCCTCGAACAACCTTCTCGGCGAACAGGTCGTCAAGCAGGCCACCAGCGGCACCTACCGCGGGGCCCTGGCCACGTTCGATGCCACTCGGCCGATCGTCGCGGCACAGTCGGTGGGCGTCGCTCGGGCAGCTCTCGAGCTACTGCAGAGTCACTTGGCAGCCGTGGGTCGGACTGTGCGCTATGGCGTCTCCGCGCAAAATCTCACGGCAGTCGAGCGCGACGTGGCCGAACTGGAAGCCGACGTCGCCGCCACGCGACTCCTGACCTGGCGAGCGGCGTGGATGATGGACCGCGGGCTCCAGAACAGCCTCGAGGCATCCGTCGCCAAAGCCAAGGCCGGCCAGGTGGTGACGCGTGTCACGCAGAAGGTCGTGGAACACCTCGGTCCGCTCGGCTATTCACGGGCCCTGTTGGCCGAGAAGTGGATGCGCGATGCCAAGATCAATGACATCTTCGAAGGCACCCAGCAGATCAACTTGCTGATCATCGCCAGAAGAATTCTCGGCTACGGCGCCGTGGAGCTCGACTGAAGGAGAGGAAGACGCATGGTGGTGGTCGCCAAGCTCAAAGTGAAGGCGGGTCGCGAAGCCGAGGCCGAAGCGGCATTTCGCAAGCAAATCGACTACGTCAGGCGCGAGGAACCCGGAACGTTGGTCTATCTCCTTCACCGCGGGCGCAAGGATGCAGGGACCTTTCTCTTCTACGAGCGCTATGCCGATCCCGAAGCGTTCGATCGTCACGGCAAGACGACCGCGATCCAAGGGCTCTTCCGCACCCTGCAACCCCTGCTCGACGGTGCCCCCGTGATCGAGCTGTACGACGAGCTCGGCGGGAAGGATTGAGCTCCGGCCGGCGTCGAGGTGACCTCACCCCGCCGCGGCGCGAGCGTGGATCGCTTCGGCGAGGGCGGGGGTGAGCTCGTCGAGCCTCGAGAGGATCGCGGCTGCCGACGCAAAGTCGCCGCCGCGCGTGTAGTCGTTCGGAACGACGACGCACGGGATGCCGGCCTCACAAGCCGCGCGCATGCCCTTGAGAGAGTCCTCCACCGCGAGGCAGCGTGCGGGATCCTCGCCAAGCGCGTCGCACGCGCGCAAGAACGCGTCTGGTGCTGGCTTGTCGCGGCCGTAGTCCTCTCGACCGATCACCCGCTGGAAGCACGTCGTTAAACCGAAGCGCCAGAGCACCGCCTTCGCCGCTTCTCGTGACGAACCCGTCGCGATGGCCAGCGGACGCCCCGCGCTCAGTGACCGGAGCACCGACTCGACGCCGGGAAGCAACCGAGCATCCTTCTCGAGAATCTGCCGAAACCAGCGCTCCTTCTCCTGCTTCATCCGAGCGACGTCGAGTCCTGGAATCTGCTCGGCGCAGTACTCGAGCCCCACTCCCCGGTTGCTGAATCGGTCGGCATAGACGTGGAAGGGAATTGAGCTCAGCCCGTAGGGCGCGAGCGCGAGCTCGTAGGCGCGATGATGGAGCGATTCGGAGTCGACGATGACACCGTCGAAATCAAACAGGATCGCCGTCGGGTTCTTCGCTTCCGCCATGGCTGACGCCGCCGTTGGGGTCGCCTCCGTTGCCGCCGTTGGATCCGTCGCCATCGAGGCCGGGCTCTGGCTCGTCGCGTTCCGCCACGCGGGCAATCGCGACGACCTCTTCGCCCGGCTCCAGACCGATCAGCCGTACGCCCTGCGTGTTGCGTCCGCTGCGGCGCACCTCCGAGACGCGTAACCGAATCAACTTCCCAGCCGTTGTGATGAGCATGATCTGGTCATCGTCGGTCACCATGAGGACGCCAACTACCGGGCCGGTCTTCTCGGTCACGCGCATGGTGATGATGCCCTTGCCGCCCCGGTTGGTGATGCGGTACTCGTCCATGTCCGTGCGCTTGCCGGAACCAAGCGCGGAAGCCGCGAGGAGGTTCGCCGCCGGGTCGACGGTTGCCATGGCCACGACCGCGTCGTCTTCATCGAGTGTGATGCCCTTGACGCCGTAGGTGTCGCGGCCCATCGGCCTGACGGCGGATTCGCCGAAGCGAATCGCCTGCCCGTTGCGGGTCGAGAGAATCAATTGGCGCTGGCCGTCGGTCTCACGCACGTCAATGACCTCATCTCCTTCCTCGAGTGCGATGGCGATCAATCCGGAAGGCCGGGGATTCGCATAGGCCATCAGGTCGGTCTTCTTGACCAACCCGCGTCGGGTGGCGAAGCACAGGAAATGTCCCTCCCGGAAAGCTCGGATCGGCACGATGGCGGAGATCTTCTCGTCGGGCGCCAGGTTCAGCAGGTTCACCAATGGCTTGCCGCGTGCGGCTCGTCCGATCAGCGGCACCTCGTGAACCTTGAGCCAGTAGACGCGGCCGATCGAGGTGAAGAACAGAATGTAACTGTGGGTCGACGCGACGAACAGATGCTCGAGGAAGTCTTCCTCTCGAGTGGTGGCGCCGATCTTGCCGCGTCCGCCGCGTCGCTGGGCCCGGTACGCGGCGACGGGATTTCGCTTGATGTATCCTTCATGTGAGATCGTCACCACCATGTCTTCTTCGGCGATGAGGTCCTCAGCCGTGAATTCCGTGGCCGTCTCCTGGATCTCCGTTCGCCGCTCATCCCCGTAGAGCTTACGCATTTCCTCGAGTTCGCCGACGATGATCTTGTCGATCTCGCGCTCGTCGGCGAGGATCTCGCGGTAGCGACGGATCTGCGTCTCGGTCTCGGCGAGTTCGGTGAGGATCTTGTCCCGCTCGAGGGACGTGAGCCTTTGGAGCCGGAGATTGAGGATTTCCTGGGCCTGAATCTCCGTGAGACCGAACTGCGTCATCAAGCCGCTTTTCGCGGCGCTCGGGTCGGCGGCGGCGCGAATCATAGCGATCACCGCGTCGAGACGATCGAGCGCGACGCGGAAGCCGGCGAGCACATGAAGGCGCTTCTCCGCTTCACGGAGCTCGAAACCCGTGCGACGGCGAACCACCTCGCGCCGATGATCGATGAAGACCTCGAGTGCGCTCTTGAGGGTCAGCACGCGAGGACGGCCGTCGACGATGGCGAGCATGTTGACGCCGAAGGAGTCCTGCATCGGTGTATGACGGTAGAGCTGATTCAGCACGATCTCCGCGACGGCGTCACGCTTGAGCTCGATCACGATGCGCATGCCGTCCCGATCCGATTCGTCGCGCAGATCCGCGATGCCTTCGATCGTCCTCTCGTTGACCAGCTCCGCGATGCGCTCGATGAGCCGGGCCTTGTTCACCTGAAAGGGGATCTCGCTGACGATGATCGATTGCCGTTCGCTACGCTCGTCGGTTTCGATCGCCGCGCGCGCGCGAACCGTAAGAATTCCCCGGCCCTCGCGGTAGGCTTCGTGAATCGCCTTGCTCCCGCACAAGATGCCACCCGTCGGGAAGTCCGGGCCTGGTACCTTGGCGATGAGCTTGTCGACCGTGACGTCCGGTTGCTCGATGACGGCGATGGCCGCGTCGATGACCTCGTTCAGGTTGTGCGGCGGGATGTTCGTCGCCATGCCCACCGCGATTCCCGCAGATCCATTCACCAGAAGATTCGGGATCTTGGCGGGCAGCAGTGCCGGCTCGCGAAGCGTGTCGTCGTAGTTCGGCTGGAATTCGACGGTCTCCTTCTCGATGTCGGCGAGGAGCTCGCTCGCGATCCTCGCCATGCGTACCTCGGTGTACCGCATGGCGGCTGGCGGATCGCCGTCGACCGACCCGAAGTTTCCCTGACCGTCGATGAGCGGGTAGCGCAGTGAGAAGTCCTGCGCCATGCGCGCGATCGTGTCATAAACAGCCGTATCGCCGTGGGGATGGTACTTGCCGATGACGTCGCCGACGACGCGCGCTGACTTCTTGTATGGGCGGTTCCAATCGTTCGACAAGTCGTACATGGCGTAGAGAACACGCCGGTGCACCGGCTTGAGGCCATCGCGGGCGTCCGGAAGCGCCCGCCCGATGATCACGGACATGGCGTAGTCCAGGTAGGACTGCCGCATCTCGTCTTCGATGGTGATCGTGGAACGGGGTTGCTTGAGGTCGTCCATATCGGCCGTACAGCGCAGGGGCGCTAGACGTCGAGATTGCGCACGTCGAGTGCGTTCTGCTCGATGAAGCGCCGGCGGGGCTCGACCTCATCACCCATCAGCGTCGAAAACAGTTCGTCGGCTTCGTAGGCGTCCTCGATCTTCACCTGCAGCAGCACCCTTACCGCGGGATCCATCGTGGTTTTCCAGAGCTGATCAGGATTCATCTCGCCGAGGCCTTTGAAGCGTTTCACTTCCAAGCCTTGTCTCGCGTGATTCATCAGCTTGGCCACTGCCTCTCCCAGCGTCGCGGCCTGCTCGTGGCGGTCGCCGGACTGCAGCGTGATCGGCGCGTCTCCCGCCTGGCGCAACACGGTCGCGAGCCGGCGCAGCTCCTCGAACTCCGGCGATCGCAGAAATTCCGCGTCGATGGTGGTCCGTACGCCGCTGCCGTTGATACCCGCCGTAGCGATCACGCGGTAGCTCCCGTGCTCGGAATCGGGGCTCAGCTCATAGGCGAGCTTCTCGGCACCTGCAGCCTCGAGCCTGCGATTCACCTCACCGAGCACGCGATCGAGCTCTTCCTCCGAGCGCAGCGTTTCCGGCACGAACGCCTCCGTCCAGGCGACCGCTTCGACCAGGTGTCGGTTCCGGCGCTTACGCTCGACTGCGGTGAGGATCCGCTCGAAGCGGTTCACGTGCCGGACGAGCTCGCCCAGAGACTCGCCATGAATCGTGGTGTCGGCTGAGGCCGCTCGCAGCTCCCACTGCTCGGTCGCGGTCTCGATGAGGAAGCTCTCGAGCGCCGCGTCGTCCTTCAAGTAGCGTTCCTTCTTTTGCCGCTTCACCTGGTAGAGCGGTGGCAGCGCCACGTAGAGGTGTCCGCCTTCGATCAGCTCTCGATACTGGCGGTAAAAGAACGTGAGCAACAACGTGCGGATGTGCGAACCATCGACGTCGGCGTCGGTCATGATGATGATCCGGTGGTAGCGGAGCTTGGCGGCGTCCTTCTCCTCGTTGCCGATACCGACGCCGAGCGCGACGATCAGCAGTCGGATCTCCTGCGAGGAGATCATCTTATCGAAGCGCGCCTTCTCGACGTTGAGGATCTTGCCGCGAAGAGGCAAGATCGCTTGATTCTTTCGATCGCGACCCTGCTTCGCCGACCCGCCTGCGGAGTCACCCTCGACGATGAAAATCTCTGAATGCGCTGGATCACGTTCCTGGCAATCGGCGAGCTTGCCGGGGAGGTTCCCCGAGTCGAGCGCCCCCTTCCGTCGCGCGAACTCTTTCGCCTTGCGAGTCGCCTCCCGCACGCGCGCTGCTTCCACCCCTTTGAGGATGATGCGCTTCGCTTCGTTCGGATGCTTCTCGAGATATGCGCTCAGCTTGTCGTTGACGAATGCTTCGACGAGCCCCTTCACCTCGCTGTTACCGAGTTTTGTCTTCGTCTGCCCTTCGAACTGGGGCTCGGGCACCTTTACACTGACGATGGCTGTCAAACCTTCTCGCACGTCCTCGCCCTGCAGACTCTCCGTTTCCTTCTTGAGAAGGTCCGCCGAGGTCGCGAACGCGTTGAGAGACCGCGTGAGCGCCGACTTGAAGCCGATCAGGTGAGTGCCCCCTTCGATCGTGCTGATGTTGTTTGCAAAAGAGAACACAGACTCCGTGTAGCTCTCGTTCCATTGCATCGCGATGTCGACCACCACACCTTCCTTCTCGCCGGCAAGGAAGATGACATCCGGATGGATCGGCGTCTTGGCCCGATTGAGGTGGTCGACGAACGAGACGATACCGCCTTCGAAGAAGAATTCATGGCTGCGGCTTTCACGCTCGTCACTGATCGTAATGCGTAGGCCCTTGTTCAGAAACGCCAACTCGCGAAGTCGTTGCGAGAGAATCTCGAAGCTGAAATCCATGACTTCGAAGATTTGTGGATCGGGTTTGAACGTGACCTTGGTACCGCGCAGGTCTGTTTGCCCAATTTCGCGAAGCGGCGCCTCCGGCGCTCCACGGTGAAACCGTTGCGAGTACACCTTGCCCTCGCGGCGAATTTCCACCTCTAGAAACTCGGACAGTGCATTGACCACCGAGACCCCGACGCCGTGTAGCCCTCCGGAAACCTTGTACGCTCCCTTGTCGAACTTACCGCCCGCGTGCAGCTTGGTGAGGACTACTTCAGCAGCCGACACGCCTTCAGTCGGATGCACCTCCGTCGGAATGCCACGGCCGTTGTCCTCGACCGTGACGCTTCCCTCGACGTGGATCGTCACCGAGACGCGGTCGCAGAATCCGACGAGTGCCTCATCGACCGAGTTGTCGACGACCTCGAAGACGAGGTGGTGGAGGCCCCGTTCAGCCGTATCACCGATGTACATTCCGGGGCGCTTGCGTACCGCTTCCAGCCCCTCGAGAACCCGAATCGACTCTGCGCCGTACTTCGATTCGGGGATGGGCTCTGCCAAGAGAATATCTCCTCAAAAAGGGTTTTGTTAAAGCGGAGAGACCGCCTTAGAAGCTCGGTTGTCAATCTACGGGAAAAGCTCAAGATTGTAAAGCGTTCTTGGGGGTTTAAAATGGTATTATATACATCCCAGAAGATATGATAATCCGGATGCATTTCTTCGGAACCAGGAATGGACTGCAAGCTAGGGCGAACGAAGACTGCGAAACGATTCGATCAAAGCCGCATCGGCATGACGACGTAGCAATAACTGTCATCCCCCTCGGGCCTGAGTATCCCGGGGCTCACATCGTCACTGGCCAAGAAGTCGACCCGCTCACCATCGCGCATCGCGACCAAAGCCTCGATCAAATAGCGTCCATTGAACCCGATCGAGAGCTCTTCTCCCGAGTACGCCACCTCGATCTCGTCGACTCCCTCGCCGGCATCCGGGTTGTTCGCCTGCACCTCGAGCGCACCGGTCTTTAGAGTGAGCTTCACGCCCTTCGCCCGTTCTGTGGACAGCACCGAAAGGCAGCCGAGCGCACGGAGAAACTCCTCCCGGCCGAGAGTGACCTTCGCTTTGCTCTGCTTCGGGATCACTTGACGGTAGTCGGGGAACTCACCTTCGATGAGCCGCATGAAGAGCTCAGCCTGACCACGGTTCACCTTCGCGATCGGACCGTCGACCCACAACGTGGCAATATCCTCTTCGACGTCGGCCGCCTCTAGAAGCTTCTTGGCCTCGACCAACCCCTTACGAGGCAGGATCACGCCCTTCTCAGGTACCTTACCGTCGATCGTGCGATCGATCATCGCCAGACGATGTCCATCGGTAGCCACCATGCGAAGCGCGCCACCGTGGTTCTCGAAGTAGACACCACTCAAGTTGAGCCGGGTCTCGTCGAGGGAAACGGCGAACAAAGTGCCCTCGATCATCGAGGCGAACAAGCGCGCTTGAGCTTTCAATTCACTCGCCGCTTTCCCTGGCTTCGCCGACAAACCCGGGATGCTCGGAAACTCCTTTGGGTCGAGCCCGACGAGGTTCAAGCGCGTCTTGCCGCTTTGCACCTCTACGCGATGGTTCTCGGTGCCACGAACTCGGATCGCATTGCCCGTCATTTCCTTCACGAGCTCGAAGATCTTGCGCGCATTGACCGTGATGGCGCCGCTTCCCTTGACCTTCGCCTTGCAGGAACGCCGAACGCCGACGTCGAGATCGGTCGCGAGAATCGACACACCGCCTTCGATCGGCTCGATCAGAGTGTTCGAAAGTATCGGAAGTGTGTTTCGCCGCTCCACGACCCCTTGCGTCAGTCGTAAGCCCTCGAGGAACTCTGCTCTCTCAATCTCGAATTCCATTCAGTTCTCTCTTCTAGAAACAGGTAAGAAAAGAAAAAGAATCATAGTAGAAGAAGCTGTGGATCTTCCTAGCAACTCTGTAAGTGCTCACGATACAAGACGAAGATCGATTGCCGCACTGTGGGTGCAAGGTTTGCAAAGCATTGGAGCAAACTCAAGCACGTTACCCCGGACCGTGTTTCAACCAAATTATCCACAGCATCACCCACAGCTCGTTCACACCTTTCCCTGGTTCTCGATCAGTCGTTCGAGACCTTCCAGGGTCGAGTGAAACGACGGATCCTCCTCGCAACGCTTTTCGACGACTTGGATCGCGTGAATGACGGTGGAGTGGTCACGACCGAACTTTTCACCGATGGCGGGCAGGGAAGCGCCCGCGAGCTTGCGCGAAAGATACATGGCGACCTGACGCGCGAACGCGAGGGCTCGCGTACGCTTCGGAGATTTGAGGTCCGCCATCTTGACCGCAAACTGCGCGGAAATTACCTGCTGCACGCTCTCGACAGTAACTTGAAAGCCGCGGTCTTTCACCAAGTCCTTCAAAACCTCGCGGGCGAACTCGACGGTGATCGCCTTGTGCAAAAACGATGCGAGGGCTCCGAGACGGGTTAGTGAGCCTTCGAGCTCGCGAATGTTCGCTTCGAACTTCGAGGCGAGGAACATCGCCACATCATGACCCAGAGTCAGGCCTTCGAGGTCTGCCTTTTTGAGCAGGATCGCAACGCGCGTCTCGATGTCCGGGGCCTGGATGTCGGCGATGAGACCCCATTCGAACCGGTTTCGGAGGCGCTCTTCGAGCTGCGGAATGTCCTTGGGAAATTTGTCCGACGACAGCACGATCTGACGATGGCTCTCGTGAAGGGTGTTGAAGGTATGGAAGAACTCGACCTGCGTCTGCTCGCGCCCGGCTAGGAATTGAACGTCGTCCAAGATGAGGACGTCGAGTCTACGAAAGCGATTCTTGAAGTCGTCCATGCGCTTTTCACGGATCGCCGTGATCAGCTCGTTCATGAACGATTCCGCCGAGAAGTAACCCACCTTGGCTCCGGTGGCTCGCTCGAAGACCTGGTGGCCGATGGCATTGATGAGATGTGTCTTGCCGAGTCCTACACCTCCGTAGATGAACAGAGGATTGTAGTGCTCGCCGGGCTTCGCCGCCACGGACTCGGCCGCCGCGTGCGCGAACTTGTTGCTGGCCCCGACTACGAAGTTGGCAAACGTGTATCGCGGAACCAAACCGCCGCGCCGTGGCGCACGCCGCGGCGGTTCTTCCAGGATTGCCTCGCTACGCCTTTCCGCGCGCGGGAAGAGCTCGCCCTGCATGTTCGGGTTGACCCGCAGGACGATTCCAACGAGCTCTGGCCCAACGACTTCACGCAAGCTCTCGAGCAGCGCGCCCAGGTAGTGGTCCGTAATCCAATCGACGAAAAACTTGTTAGGTAGCTGGAGCACCGCGCGCGACTCGTGCACGCCGAGATAGAGCGCCGGACCGAACCACGTCTCAAGATTTTGGCTACCGATCTTCTCACGCAAGATACCGGTCGCCCGCGACCAGCTCGCTTCCATAGTAGTCACTCCCAGCCTCCACCCCTATTCACGAAATCTCAAACTACTTATCCACAGCGGTGGATGGAGAAAAAACTCCTGGCGCTGCAGCCCGTTGGCCACGCCATCCACAAAAGGATCCACAGTCGTACGCAACTTTGATCCGGGGTGGAGAACTTTTGACTGGCGAAACGGCCCCGAAGAGCCGATGCTGTGCCACGCCTCCACCGCCGCTGGTGCTGCCGCGTGACATCGCACGCGAGCTGAAACCGGGGCACTCCGTCTAGTCCGTTCCCGGCGCGGTTTCAAGAAGAAAGTTTGCCTTTGCTTTCCGAGTTGGCGGCCCCGCATGCGTTGGTTGTCTCGTAGCCGTTGTGGCAGAAGTCTCTTCCGGTGAAGAGGTCCGAGAAGCTGTTCGCCGAAGCACGGCGCATCATTCCCGGCGGCGTCAACAGTCCGGTTCGTGCGTGGAAGAGCGTCGGGGGATGTCCACGTTTCATTTCCCGCGGGCAGGGCGCGCGGATCACGGACGTCGATGGCCGAAGCTACGTCGACATGGTTTGCTCCTGGGGCCCGCTGATCTTCGGGCATGCGCACCCGAGCGTCGTGCGGGCCGTCCAAGAAGCGGCGTCCCGCGGCGTCTCATTCGGGGCACCGACGCCCGGCGAAGTCGAACTCGCGCGCGAGATCACCGGCGTTTACCCGTCGATCGAGAAGGTCCGGCTGGTCAGCTCCGGCACCGAGGCTGCGATGTCCGCGATCCGTGTCGCGCGCGCGTTCACCGGCAAGCCGGGCATCGTGAAATTCGCTGGATGCTATCACGGTCACGTCGACGCCTTGCTCGTGCGCGCTGGATCCGGCGCCGCAACGTTCGGCACCCCGGACAGCGAAGGAGTTCCCGAAGCGTTCGTCGCGTTAACCCGCGTCGCGCAGTTCAACGACCTCGGCGAGGTCGAAGGATTCCTTCGTTCCTACGGCCGCGAGATTGGCGCGGTGATCGTCGAGCCAGTGGTCGGGAACATGGGCGTGGTGCTGCCGAGGGCCGGCTTCCTCGAAGGCCTACGCGAGCTGACGAGACGAACGGGCACGTTGCTGATCTTCGACGAGGTGATCACCGGATTTCGCCTGGCCAAGGGGGGCGTGCAGGAGCTGACGGGTATCGCAGCGGATTTGACGTGTCTCGGCAAGATCCTCGGTGGCGGTCTACCGGTGGCCGCGTTCGGAGGTCGAAGCGAGATCATGGACAAGCTCTCGCCAATCGGCGGCGCGTACCAGGCAGGGACCCTCTCGGGAAACCCGCTGGCTGTCGCGGCCGGCCTCGCCACTCTTCGCGATCTCGGCCCCAAATCGTACGTGAGGCTCGAGGCACTCGGTGCGCGGCTCGAGGAGAAGATCCGCCGCGTGCTGCGCGACCGGCGCGTGCAAGCGGTGCTCAATCGCGCCGGCTCGATGTGGACTATCTTCTTCGGCGTCGAGCGCGTCCGTAACTTCGCCGAAGCCAGCGCGGCGGATACCCAGAGCTACGCGCGATTCTTCCATGGCATGCTCGAGCGCGGATTCTACCTGCCACCGTCTCAATTCGAGGCTGCGTTCCTTTCGCTTGCGCACGGCGAAGCCGAAGTCGACGGCGCCGCCGACGCAGCGGCCGAAGCGCTGGGCTCTCGGTGAGAGATCCCCAGCCGGAGGGACGCAACGTCTGGGTGCGGTTCGGTGAGCTCATGGCGGTTGCTTGGGAGTTTCTCGGCTCGATCATCGCCGGCGCGCTTCTCGGTTACTTCGCCGATCGCCATTTCGACTCCTCGCCGTGGGGCTTGATCGCCTGCACGTTGTTGGGTAGCTGTACCGGCCTCTATCGGATGGTGACTACGCTGCGACGGCTGGAGCGACGGCCGAATGCTTGACGGGGTTCTGCGCCGCGTCGGCGAAGCGCACGCCGGGTTCGTGTCAGTGTTGGCTCTCGTCTTCGGGTTGGCGGGTCATCCGGTACGCGGGGTGCTGCTCGGGGGTGCGCTGATCGGCCTTTCGTTCGCGACCTTCTGGATCGCCGCGCGCGCAATCACAGACCCCGCCAGACGGAAGCTCGCCGCCGTCCTCGGCGTGATCAAGGTCTCCCTCTACCTGGGCTTGAGCGCCGCCGTGCTGTCGGGCCGCGTCGTCGCCGATGCGGACGGCTTCGCCCTCGGCGTGAGCTGTTTCCCTCTAGCGACTCTCGCCGTCGTGCTCCGGAGTCAGGGGTCACCGGGGCTTGGTCGGGCGGCGAGGCCGTAGTGATGGAACACGGATTCAACTGGGTGGGTGCGATCCCGGGCCTCGGTGCGCTGCCGAACCATTCGGTGACCGCAACGCTGGTGGCCGCACTGGTGCTAGCCATCGCCTGGATGGCCCGCCAGCAGCTCGCTGCGGCGAGCGATCCTCTGGTGCCGTCCGGCCGCCCGAATGCCCGCGAGCTCTTCGAGGTCATCACGTCGTTCGTGGACGACATGTCCAACGGCATGATGGGACGGCACGGGCGAGAGTTCGTGCCGCTCCTCGCTGCGATGTTCACGTTCATCCTGTTCGCGAACTTAATCGGCTTGCTCCCTGGATTCACGCCGCCGACCGACAACTTCGCCACCACCTTCGGCCTCGGCCTCGTCTCGTTTCTGGCGTACAACTATTTCGGCTTTCGTGAGCACGGCATCGCCTACCTCAAGCACTTCGTCGGCCCGGTGCTCTGGCTGGCTCCGCTGATGATTCTCGTCGAAGGGCTGAGCCACGTGTTCCGGCCGATCTCTCTGGCGATTCGTCTCTTCGGGAACATGTTCGCAGACCACCTCGTACTCGGCATCTTCACCGATCTCACCAAGGCGGTGATCCCGGTCGCGTTCTACGTGCTCGGGGCGTTCGTGTGCGTGGTGCAGGCCTTTGTCTTCACGGTTCTCAGCACCGTGTACATCGCGTCGGCGGTCGCGCACGACCACTGACGCTTCGCGGAAGCTCATGAGGTGGAACCGCAACGGTTGCGGCGAGAGAAAAGAGAAGGCGGGCGGCCAATCCTCTGAGCGAAAGGAGAATGAACATGCGGAGAATTGTCACGTTCCTAGCGGCCCTAGCGCTGTGCTTGACCGCCACGCCCGTGCTGGCAGCCGAGGGCGCCGGGGCAGCGGGCGTTGCGGGCGGGCTCATCGCTCTCGGCGCGGGCATCGGCATGGGCTTGGCGGCGTTCGGAGTCGGGCTCGGACAGGGCCGTGCGACGGCGGCCGCGATGGAGAGCATAGGGCGAAACCCGAACTCCGCCGACCGATTGTTCACGCCGTTCATCCTCGGCCTCGCGCTGATGGAGGCTCTGGCGCTCTACACGCTGGTCATCGCCTTTATCCTCCAGGGTAAGATCTAGCGGCGGTTGCGGGCGAGAGACCCTGCGGGGGCCTCTCGCTCGTTCGCTTCTCAGCCGCGATCGCCATGAGCACCCGTTTCCTCGAGGTCGCGGCTCGTGCCGAAGCGATGGCGCGGACCCGATGGGGTGTGGTTGCGCTCGCGCTGGCCCTCACGCTGTACGCCGCCCATCACGTGAGCCAAAGCATGGGCGACTTCAAGGTGTACCAGCGTGCCGCCGAGCGCGCGGTGGCCGGCGAGAGGATCTATCGCCTCGAGGATCCGCACCGGTACCTCTACGCGCCCGTCGTAACGTTCCTGTTCTTTCCGCTCGCCTTCCTGCCCACGGTGGCCGGGAGACTGCTGTGGTTCGCGTTCAACGCCGTGCTCCTCGTGAGCGTCTTCCGCTCCACAGTGCGGTTGTTGTTTCCCGATGGCCGGGCACCCCCCGGCTTCTACGCCTTGGTCCTGTTGCTCTCGTTTCGATTCATCGACAACAATCTTGGTCACGGCCAGCTGAACATCCTGCTTCTCTGGCTCGTGCTGCGCGCCTACGAGGGTGCATCGCGCGCACGCTATCTGTTCGCGGGACTCGCGCTCGCCGGCGCGATCGCCGCCAAGATCGTGCCGGTGGTCTTCCTGCTGGAGATCGTGTTGCATCGCCGCTGGCGATTCCTCGCATGGAGCCTCGCGGCCTTCGCTGCGCTGATGGCCCTGCCGGTCATGTGGTGGGGTACGACGTATCCCCAGCTATTACGCGATTGGCTGGCCGTACTGACCGACCAAGCGGATCACTACGAAATGGCGAACAAGATCAATCAGTCGATCGCCGCGTTCGCCTATCGCCTCTTCCGACCCTACCCCAGAGGATCACCGGTGGTTGTACTTCCCGCGCAGGTGGTCGCCGCGATCACCGTCGCCTTGCACGCCGCTTTCCTCTTTGCCCTGGTGCTCGTTTCCCGGCGCGAAACTCGCCGAAACGCTGGAAATGACGACCGGATCGATAGCGACGAGCTATCTCTCTACTTGCTCTACTCGACGGTCGCGGCGCCATATTCCTGGAAGTATTACTTTGCGAACCTGATCTTCCCATTGGGGGCGGCATCGACCCGGCTTTGGTTGGCTCGGCGCGACTTCGAGATCGCGCTCTGGGTCGTGTTCCTGCTGAATCTGCTCGCTGGCCTGGAGTTGCTCGGCAAGCCTCTCGCCACGCTGTTTCAGCTCTGGTCGTTCCACTTTCTTGCCGCGGCCCTGCTGTTTGTGATGCTCGCGCGCGAGCGGTGGCGGCCGGCGCAATGAGACCATGAGATCATCTTCACAACTTCCCGGACCCTCTGTTAGAGTTCGCCGATGCTCCGGCCCATCCCGCTCCTGACGCTCGCCGCGTGTTTGCTCGCGACGCCGGCGCGGGCGGGCCTGAGTGTCGTGCCGTTGCCCGAGATTCTCACCGATCCGAACGAAGGCAACACATACGGTTTCTTGCCGGTCATTCTGTTGCTCGACCGCAACGGCCGCCCCGAGCACATCATCGCCCACGACATACGCTACAATAAGATCACGGGATGGTTCCCGTCGTTCCGGCTGCTCGGATACCCGACGGTCGATCAGCGCTACTTCATCACGCTTCGTAAGTCCGAGAAGATCGACGAGGATTTCATCGGCGAGTACGAGCGCGATGGCGTGCTGGATGGCGCAATGGATGTGCTCGTCAACCTCACGTATTTCCGCGATTCGCGGCTGCGCTTCTTCGGATTCGGCAACAACACATCGGACGATCAAGAGAGCAACTACACGCAGTATAAGTTCGCTACTCTGCTACGCATCGCTTATCGCCCGGTCGAGAACTTGGAGGTCGCGTGGCAAGAACGGTTCGAGGACGTCTCGATCCATCAAGGAGGCGTCACGGACCTGCCTTTCACCGGGGAGGAGTACCCCGGGACGCCGGGTCTCGACGGCTCCACCGTCAACGCGCAGAGGATCACGATCGCGTACGACGATCGCGACTTGACCACGATCACGAGTCGGGGAACACTCGGCGCCGCCCACGTCGAGATCGTCGCCAAGGCCTTGGGGAGCTCCGAATCCTACGTCAAGTACGGGTTCGAGCTTCGCAAGTTCGTCCCGTTCCGGGAGCGTTTCGTGCTCGCCTTTCACTCCGTCCTCGACTACCTGACCAATGCGGACGAGGTTCCCTTCTACGAGCGCAGCTCGATCGGCGGGGTGAAGAGCCTGCGAGGCTTCGGAGCGGATCGTTTCGTCGACGCGAATCGCTTCTTCAGCACCGTGGAGCTTCGTGCGCTGGCGCTTCGTCGCCGGCTGTTCGATGTCACCACCGAGCTCGAAGTCGCCCCCTTCATCGACGCCGGCGAGGTCTTCCATTCGAAGAGCACCATCCCGGTCGATGACCTGCACTTCGTCGGGGGCGTCGGCTTCCGGGGCCTGGTCCGCCCGCAGGTCGTCGGCTTCGTAGACGTCGGTTTCGGATCGGACGGCCCCGCAGTGTTCACCGGCCTCGACTATCCCTTTTAGTCGGCCTCCCGCCCGTCGCGAGGGGTGCGCGGCGCGACGCCGAATGACGGGGGCGGCACCCCTTTAGAGGAGCGGGTCGGAGGAGGGCTTGAGTAGCGCAAAGACTAGTGCGTCCCGTCCTTTGGGGCCCGTGCCCGCGCTCGTGAGAAGATGCTGCAGCCGATCCTTGCGCTCGGGCGGCAATCGGTCCCACGTGGACTTCCAGAGCAGGACGTAGGCGCGGCGATCGCTCGGCGGCGGACCCCCGAAGCCCTCGTGCAGCGACGTCACATGCCGCCGCGCGTAGAACACGGCGCCATAGTCGAAGGCGCGGTAGAACGATAGCGAATCCTCCGGTTCGACCACCGCGCGCACCGTCTCCATGAATGGCTTGAACGATCGGCGCTCCGCCAAAGCCGGCTCGAAGGCGACGTCGATCACTGCTTCGCCGCTGACGACGAATGCGACCAGCGCGGCGAACAGCAGCGACCAGTTCTTCTGCCGTACGCTGAACAACCAGACCCCGATCATCGGCAGGAGCGCCGCCACGAAGAGCACGAACCCCGTGAAGCGCTGGCGAATCAGCGTCTCGAGGAGTGGCAGGTTCGCGCGGTCTTTCTCGTGCAGCAGCGGGCGGAGCCAGGCGAGCGGCTCAGCGGAGAAGCCGACCGCGAGCAAGAGGATGATCGAGAATACGAGCGCGACAACCAGGCCGATGGCGACGGCTCGCAACGCCCGGACCAGGATCGGCGACACCGACCGCGGATCACTCGCCACGCTCTGCCACCAAGCACCGAGCAACAACGCCGCCGCCGGATAGACGGGTAGCAGGTAGACGGTCCGCTTGCTCTGCGAGACCGAGTAGAACGTGAATACCGCGCCGAACCACACGAGCGGATACAGATAGCCGAGCATTTCGAGCCGCCGGCGGTTCACGTAGAGATGAATCGCAAGCGGGATCACGAAGAAACTCCACGGCGCGAAACCCAGGAAGAACCCGCCGATCATGTAGTAGAAGGGAGGCTCGTGGCCCGCCCCGCTGGCGCTCGCCGCGAAGAACCGCCCGACGTTCTCCACCCACGGTTGCTTCTGCACGGACGCAACGCCGCCACGAGCGATTGCCAACGCGTACCAGGAACCGGCAATGACCAGCACGGCGACCGCGCCGGCGACGACCTGCAACTGGCGCCATCGCGCGAGGTCTCTCCGCAGGGCGAGGTAGATCATCGCGACGAGAGCCGGCAGCACGACGCCGACGGGTCCCTTGCCGAGAGTGGCCAAGGCCATCGACAGGTAGAACGCGATCAGTGCGCGCGGAGTCGGTGCGGGAGCCGAGACGACGCGATCGAGTGCCACGAATGCCGCGATCAAGAGCGCAGTGAGCGTCATGTCGACCCGAGCCGTCGTCGCCGCCCGCATCCACTCGAAATTGGTCGCGAGCATGAAGGCGGCGAAGACGCCGGCGGCCGTTCCCCATTTCTCGGCGCCGAGCCAGAAGACGAGGAGCACCGACAGCGTCGCGAGCGCCGCGGAGGGAAACCGTACGGAAAACTCGGTGACCTCGCCGAACGCGAGGGCGGCAAGCCCGGCGAGCCAGTGGAACAGGGGCGGCTTCGACGGCAGATCGACGCCGTTGCGCATGGGGAGGATCCAGTCGCCGTTGTGCACCTCCTCCCAGACCTGCAGCGCCTCGCGAGGTTCGCCCTTCGTATAAAACGGGACGCGTCCGAGGCCCCAGAAGTAGAGGAAGAGCGAGAACCCAATCAGGGCGAGCGCCCAAGGGAGGCGGTTTGAACGTGCCATGGACGCTACCACGGTCCGCTAGCGGGCGAACGAACGTGGGTAGGGCATTTCGCAACGCCCGGCAAGCCAGCTTCGCGGGTCCTTCGTAAAATGCGCGGGTGAGACGATGGAGAACGCTCGACCGATTCTCAGCGCCGCAGCTTGCGCACCGACTGCACCGCCCGCCCGACGATCACAAGGGGGTCGATACCTTCCGCCTCCGCGGCGAAGTTCAAGACCAGGCGATGATTGAGCGCCGCCACTGCGCTCTTCTCGACGTCTTCGATTGCGACGTTGGCGCGTCCCGCGAGCAGGGCGTGGACCTTGGCCGCGAGGATCAGCGCCTGGCCGCCGCGCGGGCTCGAGCCGAAGCTCACATACTTGTTGACGAACTCGTCCTTGGTCAGACCGGGAAGGGCTGGATCTTGCACCAAGGACGATCCGTCCGGATGCGTGGCCCGAACCAATGCCGCCGCATAATCTTCGATGTGCGGCGCGACCAGCACTTCGCGGACGAGATGCTTCAACGCCTCGAGTCGCTGCGGGGCCTCGTCGCGCGCGAAGACTGGGTCGATCGTCGAGCTCGCCGCGCCGGTCGTCGCGCCGAGTATCCGCTTGAGCTCGGCGTGCCCGGGATATGGGAGGTGAACCTTGAAGAAGAAGCGGTCGAGCTGCGCCTCGGGCAACGGATACGTGCCCTCCATCTCGATCGGATTCAGCGTCGCCAAAACGAAGAACGGCGGCCGGAGACGGTACGTGTTGCCCGCAACCGTGACCTGTAGTTCCGCCATGGCCTCGAGCAGCGCCGATTGCGTTTTCGGCGTCGCGCGATTGATCTCGTCCGCCAGCAGGACGTGGCTGAACAGCGGGCCCTCGACGAAAACAAGCTCGCGCCGGCCGTCCTCTCGGTCGAGGATGATGCGGGTTCCGGTCACGTCCGCGGGCATCAGGTCGACGGTGAATTGGATCCGGTTGAAGCTCAGGTTGAGAGCTTCACCGAGCGAGCGGACGATCAGGGTCTTTCCGGTGCCGGGCACGCCTTCGATGAGCACGTGCCCGCCGGCGAAGAAGGCGACCAGGATCTGCTCGAGAACCTCGCCATGTCCGACGATCACACGCGAAACTTGCTCGAGGATCCTCGCAAACGTCGCGCGGAACTCGCGAATCAGCTTCTCGCCGCCTTCCAACCGCAGTCCTCCCGACTAGGGTTGCGTCTCCGTTGCGCGATTGAACAAGCGCTGCACGATCGCTTCGTATTCGACCGGAACCTGAGCCCGGCGAACCGCATCGTCTAGGCGCTGGTCTTCGGCCAGCCGACTCACGGGAGGCGCCGCTGAGTCGTCCTGACCGTCCCTCGACGGTTCGCCGCTGCGCAGCGCCTCGAGGTTGAGAGCGAACGATCCCGTTGTCTTGCCCGGTTCCTGGCGTTCTCCGAAGAGGCCGTCCTTGTCGCTTCCCGAGCCCGCACCCGCCCCGCCGCTGCCTGAGCCGCCGTCGTTCTTGGCACGGGGAGCGCGCGCCATCGAGGCGGAATTGCGCGGCCGGCCGCTCTCGACGCCCTGGAGAGCCTTCGGGACGTCTCCGCGGACGGCCGCCTGCGCGCGTCCCGGGTTCTCGGACTCGCGACCCCTCCCGGTCGAGGCAGGCGGCGGCGCTCCGGCGTTACCCTGTCCCGCGAAGCGAGCGGCATCGGCATCGGCAGGCGCAGAGCGCACGGGTCCGCCGTTGGACGCCATGCGGCGGCCGGCAATGGCGGGGCCGCCCCGCTCCCGATCGAGAGGCTGGGTCTTCTCCGGAATGTTCCCAGCGTAGTTTCGGGACGCTCGCGCGCCGAGGATCGCTTGACGAAGATCTTCGGGGAGGTCGCTCCAGAGCGACCAGGTCGGAGATCCCGAGCCGTCCGACGACGCGACCTCTTCGTCGGTGTCTTCCGCCTCCGGCGCGGCGGACTCCCCCGCGGCACTGAAAGGCCCGCCGCCGCCGTGGCCGCGGAGCGGTAGCTCCTGCGATGCCAGGAGCGCGAGGACCACGCTGAGCACGAAGAACCAGATGCTCTGGGGCGTGGCTCGTGGCTGAAGGCGACGGGGTTCCCAACGCGGCAGCAGCCCCAAGTTCTCGTGGAGCAGCACGTCCCAGAGCTTCGAGAGTCGCGCCTGCGCGGGCACCGAGGCGAGCGTCGCCAGTCGGTCCTGTAAGTCCGCTTGCCGATCGATTCTCAGCGCGACGCCGCTCTTCGGCATCCACGCGCGACGCGCTTTGCGAAGGCTCGCGGCTACGACGAAGGCGAGGAGCGAGAACACCCCCCACATGCCGAGCGCGAACTGCGTCTGCGACAACATGAACGCCAGGCCGACGAGCAGGGCGAACGCGAGCAGCAGTGCGCCACTCGCGACGAACACTGCGCGCTCGAGGACGAAGCGGTTGACACGCCGCCGTACACCCAACGTCTGTGCTTCGATCGATGCCAGAGCCCGGTCGACGGGGCTCGACACACGGGGGCGAAACGGCAGCGCGGCGTCGTGCATGAGCGTCTCTTGTCTACATAGGGAAGGGCCGCTTGCCGGTCAACGAGCCGGCGCCCGAGTTGGGAGCACAGCGACATCCTCGCGGATGGCGCGATTTGAAAGCGCAACCACCGTGGGTTACGATCTGCCGTCGCCGAGGAGAGGCATGACGTCTGCGGACAAAGCGATCACCGAGCGGATCCTGAGCGCGTTACGCCCGTACGCCTCGAACTGGAGCGGGACCCTCGGGCGAGGCGACCTCGTGATTCCGCAGGCGGAAGTGCCGCGCCTCATTCGCGAGATCGTCAGCGCCGTGCAGGAGATCGTGGAGCGTCATGCCGAGGCGGCGGATCTCGAAGTCTTTCACACGCTGATGACCAGCCGCGGATCGCCGTCCATCCAGGATCAGGTCGCCGAGCTAAGGAAGCGATTCCTGATCCTGACGCGTTGAGCTCACCGGCAAAGTCGACTCGGCTCCTCACCCAGAGCCCTGGGGTCGACGCGGATTTCAGCATCGCGCGATACCTCGCGCACCTTGCTCGATCGAATCTCGCTCCGACACGTACGCCGCCACCTCAGCCCCGGCTGCGTGTCGGGCCCGGGGAGCTCGGCATCACGTTCATCGGTCATGCGACCGTGCTCATCGAGATGGACGGGGTCACGATACTCACCGACCCGGTGCTCTCGCAGCGGCTCTTCGTCGTGAAGCGCATCGTCGCCCCAGGCCTTCCCAGCGGTGGCCTCCCCGATATCGACGTGGTCCTCGTCTCGCATGGCCACCACGACCACCTCGACGTCCCGACACATCGGCGGCTCCCGAAGCGCGAAACCATTGCGGTGGTGGCCGAGAACCTGGCCGACCTGGTGGATTCGGCAGGCTATACGCGGGTGGTCGAGCTCGGCTGGGGGAACGAGCTCGAGCACAAGGGGATCAAGATCACTGCGCTGGCCGTGAACCACTGGGGGACGCGCGGCTTGTTTCCGGACCATCGCGGCTTCGCCGGGTTCCTTGTCGAGGGATCGTCGGGGCGGGTGTTCTTTCCAGGGGACACGGCATACACGCCGCTTTTCCGCGAATACGGGGAGCGCTTCACGATCGACGTCGCGGTGCTGCCGATCGGAGCGTACCAACCGGCGTCGTTCCGTCGCGTGCACATGAACCCGGAGGATGCATGGCAGGCGTTCGTCGATCTGCGCGCGCGATACCTTGTGCCGATTCACTGGGGAACCTTCGTGCTCTCCTACGAACCGCCGGACGAGCCTCCGCGATGGATTCGGCGGCTCGCTCGGGAGGCCGGCCGAGAATCAGAGCTCGCGCTGCTCGAACATGGCCAGGGGCGCGTGTTCGCCGGTCGCTAGTCCCTTTGGAGTCGATGGCCGCTACGGCAAGGGAGCGGGGGGCGTAGCGACTACGTCGTCCGCCGTATCGGTCGAGGGACCGCCGGTATCGGGCCCGGTTGTTGCGCCCTGCGGTGGTGACGCAGGGCTCACGGGCGCCTGAGAGGTAGGGTGTGGCTCGCTCGGGGGAGCTTCCTCGACGGCCTCCGGTGGCAGTGTGCGGATTTCCTGCAGGCGCTCTTCGAGCTCGCGAACGTGGTCGAGCAACTCGCGGTTCTGCTCCCGGCCTCGGGCGAGCCGCCGCTGCAACGACGCGAGGAGGGCGCGAAGGCGTTCCGTCTCGCGCGCGAGGTCGCTGACTCGTTCGTAGGACCGGGAGGCCTCCTGCCGCAGCGCGCTCACGGCTTCGTTCAAAATCTCGAATTGACGATCGCGTCCCTCAAGCGATGCCGGCGGCGCTTGCAAGGATTGTGACGTCGGGGATCCCGAGGACGTCGCGTCCCCGCCGCCTTCGGCAGTTCCCCCGAGCGACGCTTCGGGCACTCCAGTCGCCGCAGGCGGCTCGGGCGGCTGTGTCGCGCGCACCACCGCGCTGGGCGCGGGACCTTGGAGCCCATCGTTGGGCGTGGCGACGCGCGCTCCGCCGCTGCCGCAGCCTGCGAGGTAGACCGCCGGCGCGGCCAAGAGCGCGGCGCGCGGGAAGCGGGCGAGCATTCTCACGCGGTTCACAGGGAGACGCGCATTGCTATGCGAATCGCCGCCGTTTATCCAGAGTGACGAAACGTCCAAAGAAACAGCGGCTGGGGTCGACCATTCTCCCATTCACGCCGCGGCTCGCGCGCGCCTTCGAAGCCTCGGGCCCGCAGCGCAGCGAAGAACCGCGCGGCGTCCGAGCGAAACGCGTCCGTGAGATGAATTTCGCCACCGCGGCGCAGATGACGCTCGAGAAACTCGCCGAGCTTGTCATAGCTTCCGGGGTCGTAGACCAACTCCGCAGCCAGAATCAGGTCGAAGTCGCCGTCTAGCCCCTCGCGCGTGAAATCGATCTGCGCGCAGCGCACCCGGGCAAGCCGATTGTGCGCCGCGCTCGCGGCGGCAAACTCGAGCGCCGCCGCTTCCCGGTCGGCGCAGCAAACTTCCGCTCCGAGGGCGGCGGCGACGATTCCGGGCAACCCGAGGCCGCAGCCGAGATCGAGCACCCGGCGCCCAGCCAGCGACCCTGCTTCGGCGAGCCGGCGGGCCAGTGCGATGGCACCGAGCCATAGGTGTGCCCAGTAGGGCGGCTCGGCGGCGACGTCGTCTCGGAGCAGCGCCTCGCGATCGACCAGGTCCTCGAGATGGCTCACGCGGTACAAGGAGACCGCGACGGTGCCGTGCGCGAACTCGACGAGCGAAGCGGGATAGCCGGCGATGTGGATCGTGGTCGGCGTGAGTCGTTCCATCGGCGGTGGAGGGCGGAGCGTCCCGCGAGGGTGCAGCCCTCTGAGCTATCAGGATCGGGCAGCGATCGTCACGAGTCCGCTCCGCACGCGCTCCAACGCCGAAGCTCTCTTGACCCCCGCGGTGGGCGTAGGGTACCGACCGAGGCGTGTTCCGTGTAGTCGATCTCAAGGTGGTGAGCATCGCGACCGAAGATCTCGATGAGTCGGTGGCGACGTTTCGCAAGAACTTCGGGTTCCCGGTGACACGCACCGCGGCTAGCCCTTCCGGCAAAACGCGAACGGTCGCTCTCGGCATCGGCGCCGCCGAGATAGAAATGGCGACGCCCGCCGGCGAAGGATCGCCGCTGGCGAGCTTTCTCGCGGAGCGCGGCCCGGGCCTCCATCAGCTGGTATTGGAGGTGGACGATGTCGCGGCGGCTGCGGCCGAGCTCGCGGCACGCGGCGTCGAAGTGAGCGTGAAGCCCGCCCCGGACGGGAAACCGACGGGCTTTCTCAGCACCGCGCAGACCCACGGGGTGCGGATCACGCTCGTCGAACGCTGAGATCGGTCACGGCCCACATGCTGTCCGGATCGCCGCTCGAGATCCTTTTCGATCTCGGCTCCGTCGCTCCGCACTGGCGTACGCGCTCGGACTGACGCTACTTCTCACAGCGGTGCTCGGGTGGTTCTACTTGCGCCTCGCTCCGACGCGCAGGCGCTTCGGCGGCGCTGTTCTGTTCCTGGCCATCGGTTTCGCCGCGGAAGCCGTGATCCGCTAGCTGCCACCCACCTGGACGGTGGCGATGACGCTGCGTGCGGTCTCGCTGCTCGCCTTCTTGTTCGGGCTCGTGCGCACCCCTGTTCCGTTCCAACCCTTCCGTGGGCGGGCTGATTTCGCGGACGATCGCGACACGACAGAGCGAGCTCCGCGAGCGGCGCGAGCAGACGGCGGCGGCGGAAAACGCCGAGCGGATCTCGAGGCGGTTGCTCGCTTCCATGTGCACGATCTTCGGATTCTAGGGTTCAGGTCATCGCGGAGTCATCCCGGATCGTGCGCGCCGCAGATCCAGACGAGGCGACGGGATCCGCGGCTACCGCGTCGGATATTTCGGCAGGGCGGTCGTTCGATCGGGTGCGGATCTGGAGGCGTCCCGAAAGTGGCAGCGCGTCGAGCAGAACGTTGAGTGAGCCGTCCCGGTTGTCGAACGCGACGCCGACCCGAACCCACCGAGACCGTTCGTGGCCGTCGCTCTTCGACTCGTAGATCGCGTAGACGTCCTTCATCGCTGACCCCCTCTACGATGGCTCGTGCGTTGGTCGAGGAAGCGAGACCGGCGCAACCTTTCGAGCCGACGACCGCGCCAACCAAGAAGGCGGGAAAGCGCAGATGCCGACTCATGCCTCTCAGGGCGTGTGCACGCAGTGTGCCGCTGCGGTTTCACCGCATCAGAGGCGGCACTAGCGGCGGCCTCACGGGATTTGCTTGGAGAAGGCCGGTTTGGAACCCGGGACCGCGCCGCCTTCGGGCGCCGCCGGCGGGCGTGGCTGCCCGATTGCGGTCGGTATCGAGATGCCGTGCCGCAGCATCCTGCGGTGGAGGCTCTGCCGGCTGAGACCCAGTATCCTGGCCGCGGCCATTTTGTTGCCTGCCGTCGAAGTGAGCGCGCGCAGGATGTGGGCGCGCTCGACGGCCTTCGCGGTGAGCAGCGGCTCGGCGGAAGTGCCCTGTGAATGCCTTGGTACGAGCCCGAGGTGGTGCGACACCACCCGTTCGCCCCCGGCAGCCAGAACCGCTATCTCGATCGCGTGGCGAAGCTCGCGAATGTTGCCTGGCCAGTCATGCGCGAGCAGCGCGATCTTGGCGTCCTCTCCCAATGCAACGGTCGTCTTTGCCGATCGTAGCGCCGCTCGCGCCACGAACAGCTCGGCCAGTGGCAGAATGTCCTCGCGCCGCTCGCGTAGCGGCGTGAGGTAAATCTCCGAGCCCCGCAAGCGGTAGAAGAGGTCGGCACGGAAGCGACCGTGGGCGATCTCGGTCGTCAGGTCGCGGTTCGTCGCCGCGGTGACACGGCAGGCGAGCGGTCTTGGCAGCGAGCTGCCGATGCGTCGCACGCAGTGCTCTTCGAGAAGCCGCAACAACTTCGCTTGCGTGGCGAGCGCCAACTCGCCGATCTCGTCGAGGAACACCGTGCCGTCGGATGCCGCCTCGAAGAGGCCAGCCCGGTCGGAAGCGGCGCCGGTAAAGGACCCGCGCGTATGTCCGAACAGCTCGCTCTCGACGATGCTTTCGGGAAGCTCGGCACAGTTGATGGCCAGGTACGGCCTATCGCGACGTCGGCCGAGCACGTGCACGCCGCGCGCAATCATTTCCTTGCCGGTGCCGGTCTCGCCGCAGATCAGCACGGGAACCGAGGCATCGGCCAGGCGCCTCAGGCGCTCGAGCAGCGGCTGGGTTTCCAACCAGTCTCCGATCCAGCCGACGCACGGCCGCCGGCGGTCATCGAAGCCGAGCACCAGATGGTCGCCGACCTCGAGGACATTTCCACGGAGAAGCGCGCGGATCGCCGAGCCGAGCCCGTCGGTGGTGGCGAGCTCGCCCTCCACTTGATGGAGGACCGACCTTGCGACTAGCACCCCTCCTCGGGCGAGCGGCCGAAGCTCCGCGATGCGCCGGCGGAGCTCGCCTTCGACACTCGGAGGGTTGCGCGACCAAAGCGCATCGAGCGGCTCGTCTCCGAGGAGCTCGAACAGGCGATCGCCGAAGCAGCCGGTCGGCGTCGCCGCGAGCAGGAGATCGCAAAAGTCGCGGCGCAACTCGTGAGCCGCGCAAAGCGGAATCCAGCGAAAACATGGCTCGGCCATTGGACGGAGATGGCCGATGCGATTTACGTGCCGTGCACGGGCCGATCCAGCGAGCAGAGCAAGTCGGCGAATACACTCGCGAGCGACGGCGGCCGGTGACGAGAGACGGCGCCGCGCGCGGCGCTGAAACAGCTCATTGCCTGAAACGCGCGACTACGACGAATCGAGATTGTGGCGTGACATGCGTCGCCACAGCGTCACGCGCGACCAGCCGAGCTCGCGGGCCGTCTTTTCGCGATTCCAGCGGTTGCGATCGAGCGCGGCGATAATGCGCTCCTTTTCGGTCTCGTCGCCCGCGGGATCGCCGACGGGAAACAGCACGCTCTCTTCGATCTTCGGGTCACACGAATTCACCAGGGTTCGCTCGATCAAGTTCTCGAGCTCGCGCACGTTGCCGGGCCAAGGACGGCGCGCCAGCGCGGCGTTGGCCTCTGCCGAAAGCGCTCCGAAGCACGTTCCGTTGGCGGCGTTGAAGCGGCGGATCGCGTGTTCGACGAGGCGCGGAACGTCCTCTCGCCGCTCGCGCAGCGGGGGCACACGCAGTCGAAGCACGTCGAGACGAAAGAACAAATCGGCGCGGAAGCGACCCTGACGCACCAGCCGCTCGACGTCCTGGTTCGACGCGGCGATGACGCGCGCGTCGAAGCGCACGAAGCGGGTCGTGCCGACGGGCTTGAACTCGCGGCTTTGCAACACGCGCAGCAGCTTCACCTGCGGCCCGGGGGGGAGGTCTTCGATCTCGTCGAGCAGCAGTGTGCCCCCGTGCGCGCTCTCGAGAAGGCCTTTGCGGTCCGAGACGGCGCCGGTGAAGGCGCCGCGGGTGTGCCCGAACAGCTCGCTCTCGAACAACGTCTCCGCGATCTCTGCGCAATTGACCGGAACGAAGGGACCACGAGATCGCACGCTAGTTTGATGGATCGCCCGTGCGACCAGCTCTTTGCCGGTGCCGGTTTCGCCCTCAAGGAGGATGGTGGCGGTGGACGCTGCGGCGCGGCGAATGGCCGCACGTAGCTGCTCGATCGCAGGGCTCTCGCCGACGAGGGTGACGTCGTTCTGCGAGACGCGGGCGGTCGGCCGCGGGCCGAGGGAGGGACACGCTTGCGAGACGACCGAGGGGAGCACCTCGAGGTAGTTCCGCTTCTTGACAACGTAGTCGACGGCGCCACCCTTCAAAGCTTTGGCGCAGATCTCCGCGGAATCCGCGGAGGTGACGAAGACTACGGGAAGGTCCGCGTGTCGAGTGCGAATGTCTTTGAGCACGTCGAGCCCGTCGCGGTCGGGCAGTGAATAGTCGAGCACCACCACGTTGATCGGTCGATCGTCGAGCAGCGACAACGCGCGGTGCGCGTTCGGCGCGCGCAGCACGTTCACCTGATTACCCCGCGCGAGCGATCGCTGGATCAGCTCGGCGTGAGAGTTGTCGTCTTCGACGAGTAGGATGTTCATCGCCACCTCCGGCATTGGAGGGCGAGAGGGTGGTCGGGCGAGCGCGCAACATAGAGAGGGTGCTCTCTCGTTGTCAACGAAATTCTTCCCTCCGACCCGCGTCTCCGAGTCGTCGCTTTCGCCGCGGCATTTGACAACGCATGCGCCCTGTCGCTAGCACGCGGGGCTGGCGCTCGATGCATGAGATTCGGCATCCACACCGGTCCCCCGGGCAGGTGGAGGTTGGGTGATCGTCGCGCCGCGCGCGCCGTTCGACTGGGAAGGCCACGAGCTCTCATCGACCGTGTGCGATTCGCGTTTCGCGAGACGAGCTGATGGAAGACCCCTGGAAGCACGAGTTCGTCGAAGCCAACGGCATCCGCATCCACTGCGTGACGGCGGGCAGCGGCGCGCTGGTGTTGCTACTGCACGGCTTCCCTCAATTCTGGTACGCGTGGCGTCATCAGATCCCCGCACTCGCCTCGCGCTTCAAGGTCGTGGCGCCCGACTTGCGCGGATACAACGACACAGAGAAGCCCCGGCGCGTCGCCGACTATCGAACCGGCGTTCTCGCCGCGGACGTGGCCGGGATCGTCCGGGCGTTCGGACGAGAGAACGCACATCTCGTAGGGCACGACTGGGGCGGCGGCGTTGCGTGGATCACGGCCCTGCAACGGGCGGACGTGGTGAACAAGCTCGCCATCCTCAATTGTCCGCATCCGATGCTGTTCGTGAAGGCCCTACGCTCCAACTTCCGCCAGCTCGGGAGAAGCTGGTACATGTTCTTCTTCCAGGTTCCGGCGCTTCCGGAGCTGGTGTTTCGGCTGCTTCCGAGACACATGGTCGAGCGCACGTTCCGTGGCATGGCGGTGCGCAAAGAGACCTTCACCGACGAGGACCTCCGCCGATATCGTGAAGCCCTTGAAAAACCGGGGGCGCTCACGGCGGCGATCAACTACTACCGGGCGACGTTTCGTAACTTCTCGGCAATGCGGGAGATCGAGCGTGCACCGAAGCAGATCGGCTCGCCGACACTAGTGATTTGGGCGGAGAACGACGTCGCCCTTGGCAAAGAGCTCACCTACGGCATGGAGCCGCTATTCCGCGGGTCTTTTCGCATCGAGTACGTGTCAAATTGCAGCCATTGGGTGAACGAGGAACAACCCGAGCTCGTGAACCGTTTGCTGCTCGAGTTCCTCGACGGTAGACAGGCAACATGACGCTCGAGATCCGTCGCATGACCCGGGAAGACATCCCGGAAGTCGGTCGCATCGGCGTCGAGGCGTTCAACGATCTGATGGCGCGCCACAACCGCCCTCCTCTCTATCCGGACCCGCAGGTCGGCGCGCTGGCGGCCACTGCTTATCTGTCGATCGATCCCGATCGCTCCTTCGTCGCGGTCGAGGAAGGCAAGGTCGTCGGCTCGATCTTCTACCGTCGTCGCGGCGAGACGGTGTCGGTCGGTCCGGCCACGGTCGCCCCGATGGCGCAAGGGCGAGGCGTTGGCACGAAGCTCTTCCGATGGGTCATCGAACGGGAGCCAAGCACCCCGTCGATGCGGATCATGCAGGATTCGTTGAACCTCGCGTCGTTCGAGTTGCTCGTGCGCATCGGCTACTCCCTCGGCGAGGAAGTAGCGATGTTCACGCTGCCCGCGGGCTTCCGCGAGGAGCACGCAACGGACTCCGCCGTCCGTATGGCGCGCGGTGAAGACCTTACCGATATCCTCGCGATGGACCGGCGCCTGTTCGGATCCGACCGTCGGCGCGACTTCGAATTTCTACGACGCTTCGGAAAGATCCTCACGCTACATTCCGGACGCACCCTCGACGGATATCTGGCGCAAATGCCGACGCCGGGACGCACGATGCTCGGGCCCGGAGGCGCGGATTCTCCGGAGGCGCTGCGACGATTGGTCCTACACGCCGTCGGAGAGACGCTCGGCGAGCTCTCGCTGTTGCTTCCGGCGCGCGGATCGGAGTCGGTGAGACCGCTTCTCGAGACGGGATTTCGCTTGGTCGGACTGTCCAACCTCATGTACCGTGGCACCTGGCAGCCGCCGGCCGGCGCCTACGCCTATTCGCTGTTTCCCGAAAGCCACTAGAGTGGCGTGCGGTCCCACTAGCCGTGGCGGCCGCCGTCGGCTAGGAGGTTGTCTCGTGCCGAAGCCCCCCAAAGATTCGGTCACCTCGATCCACCCCGTCGGTCGCTACGCGCTCGGTGTCAACTGGGAAGACAAGCACGAAAGCATCTTTCCCTTCGCCAATCTGCGTCAGCTTTGTCCGTGCCTGGACTGCGAGCGCGCTCAGGCGTCGAAGAGGCCACCGGACGAGCCGGCGCGGAAGCTCGAGAGTGTTCAGCGGCTGCAAGACGCGAGCCTGATGCTGCGCTGGTCCGATGGCCACGAGACGCTGTTCCTGGTCGAAGAGCTTCGCGGCCTTTGCGGTTGCGCGGCCTGCCGCGGGGAGCCGAACTACCCGATCACTGGGCAGTGAGAGGATCCCGTACCGCGCGATCGATTCCGCGTGTACGCGGAGAGCAGGACCATCGAGCGACCCGAGACGCCGCCATGACCGGCCCGCGACCCGGCGCACCGAAGCTAGGGTTGCGGCTCTTGCTGACGGCGCATCTCTTCGGCCGCCCGCTTGAGCTGTTCGGCGCTGCGCTCCAAGTCGTGGCCGAGCCGATCCAGCTTCGGCGCGACGCGCCGGGCCGTGAAGGTCGACAGCAGCGCCAGCAGGACGATCACCGCGCCGATGCCGCCGAGCACCGTCCAGGCCCGTTGCTCTTCGACCTTGTGGACTGCGACTACCGCGACGATGAGGATGTAGATGCCATACGCCTGCACCAAGATGGGAAGATAGGGAACCAGAGCCGCCGCGGCGGCGATCGGCAGCAGGGCCGCCGAGTACGCCATGATGCGGAAGCTCGTTTCGAACGTCGCCTCCCCCTTCAGCGCACGCGACAGGAAGAGCACGATGGTCGCACCGATCGCCAGACCGATCGCGCCGAGGAGCGGAACGAAGATGAGGGCGGTGATGAAACCGAGCAGCTGCAGACGCAGCAACGAAAACAACCCGAAGATCACCCCGTACACGACCAGCATGACCCCGGCGAAGATACCAGGCGCCTCGTAGCCGCCTTCGCGTGGCATCGAAGAAAAGAACGCCCGAGGGTCGGTGAGCACCTCGATCGCGGTGGGCAAGGCGTCTTCGAGAGGCGACCCTTGGGGAGGTGGCGCTGGTGCGATCGGTGGTTCCGTGACGTCGGTCATGGCTATACCCGTTCTGGGTTGGCCCGCGAAAGCCGCGTCTGGCAACGGCTTTCCGGCGCCGAACCTACCTTGAATGGCTGGCGTAGCACATTCTAGGATACGTGTCTTCCGATGGATCGGAAGACACCCCGGACCGCCGGCCCCGCGCTTCGGCCGCCGCTGATCCCTCTCCGCGATGGATGATTTGCTCCGACAGTATCTCTATCTGCTGCTCGCGTTCGCGTTGATTCTACTCAACGGATTCTTCACGGCCGCGGAGTTCGCATTCGTCAAGATCCGCGCCTCACGCCTCGAGACGCTCGCGCGCCGTGGCAGCGTATTCGCCAAGTCCGCGCGGCACGTTGCAAGCAACATCGACGCCTACCTGTCCCTCACCCAGCTCGGGATCACGGCGGCGAGCCTCGGCCTCGGCTGGATCGGCGAGCCGGCGGTGGCCTCCATGCTGCGTCCCCTGCTGTCGCAGATCGGCATCGGGTCGGACGCGGCCGTTCACTCGTTGGCGTTCGGCGTCGCTTTCCTCTCGATCACGTTCCTGCACATCGTGCTCGGCGAGCTGGCTCCGAAACTACTCGCGATCCAGCGCACCGAGGGCATCGCGCTTGCGGTCGCGGTGCCGCTGCAGGTGCTACGCGTCGTCTTCTATCCCGCGCTCTGGCTTCTGAATGCATCGTCGAACGCGCTTCTCGGCCTCGTCGGTCTCGGCGCCGCAGGCCGCGAGGGGCTCGTTCATTCGGAAGAAGAGTTGCGCATCATCCTGGCCGAGTCGGCGCGGATGGGCGCGGTCTCGGGCTCCAAGCGCCGCCTCCTCGAGAATGTCTTCAACTATTCGGTCAAGACGGCGAAAGAGGTGATGCTCCCACGCGCCGAGATCGCCTACGTTTCTTTGGCACGCACCTGGCCCGAGAATCTTCAGATCCTCCGCTCGACCCACCACACGCGGTATCCGCTCTGCACGCTCGGGCTCGATCATGTAGTGGGGATGGTGCACATCAAGGATCTGTTCGAAGAGAGCGCAGACGTCTCGAGCTCGGAGGATCTCCTGAAAAAAAAGCGCGAGATTCTCTTCGTTCCCGAATCCTGCACCGCCGAGGAGCTGCAGCGGCAGTTTCAGCAGAAGCGCATGCACATGGCGGTGGTCGTCGACGAATACGGCGGCACGGCCGGCCTCGTGACGCTCGAAGATCTGCTCGAGGAGCTGGTCGGTGAAATTCAGGACGAGTTCGATCGCGAATCGCCGAAGATCCAAAAGACCGCAGAAGGACAGATTCTCGACGGGTTGCTGCAGGTCGCGGAGGTCAATGCGAAGCTCGGCCTCGGGCTCGAAGAAAGCGACGCGCGCACCGTCGGGGGATACATCACGGAGGAGCTCGGTCGCATCGCGCGCGTTGGCGACCGGGTGACAGTGAACGGGCGCGAGATCCGTGTCGTGGAGATGAAGGGACGGCGGGTCGCGAAGGTGCTGGTGGCCCCAGGGCCGATCGAGACGGGGGGAACTGCATGAGCGGTACCGAGATCCAGATCACCAGCGAGCACGAATCGCGCGAGATCGCCGAGCAGGCCCGGCAGAAGGAATGGGAGGGGCGAGCGTTCATTCGCGAGCTCTACCTGGGCGGGTTCCCGCTCGATTTGGTTCATCCCTTCCCTGCCGACGGCGAAGAGCGACCGGAATTTCGGGCGTTCTACGACGCCATGCGCGACTTTCTGAAAAACGACGTCGATTCCGTGGCGATCGACCAAACGGGCGAGTACCCGGAGAAGGTGATCGATGGCCTGCGCAAACTCGGCGCGTTCGGAATGAAAGTGCCGAAGGAATACGGCGGGCTCGGTCTCACCGTGGCGGAGTACTGCAAGGTCATGGAAATGGTCGGCAGCGCCGACGGAAATCTCGGCGCGCTCCTGTCGGCCCACCAGTCGATCGGCGTGCCTCAACCTTTGAAGCTCTTCGGCACACCCGAGCAGAAGAAGAAGTACCTCACCCGGTGCGCGGCCGGGGCGATCTCCGCGTTCGCTCTCACCGAACCCCACGTCGGCTCCGATCCGGCGAGCTTGTCGACGACCGCAGAGCTGGTCGGCGATTCCTACGTGCTCAACGGCGAGAAGCTGTGGTGCACCAACGGCACGATCGCCGAGCTACTGGTCGTGATGGCCCGCAACCCCAAGACCAAGAAGATCAGCGCCTTCGTGGTCGAGACCGCGTGGCCGGGCGTGAAGGTCGAGTATCGTTGCCGCTTCATGGGTCTCAGAGCGCTCGCCAACGGCGTCGTCAGCTTCAAGGACGTGCACGTTCCGAAGGAGAACCTGATCGGAGAAGAAGGGTCCGGCCTCAAAGTGGCGCTGACCACGCTGAATACCGGGCGGTTGACCTTGCCGGCGATCTGCTCGGGTATCGCCAAGCATTGCCTCGAAGTGGTGCGCGGCTGGTCGGCTGCCCGCATCCAGTGGGGAGTCCCGGTGTGGAAGCACGAAGCGATCTCGCACCGCATCGCCGACATAGCAGCAACCACTTTCGCCATGGACGCGGTCGCGCAACTCGCTGCGCGAATGGCGGACCGAGGCGGCTACGATATTCGGCTCGAGGCCGCGGCGGCGAAAGAGTGGAACACGGTGCGCGCTTGGGAGATCGTCGATCAGACCCTGCAGATCCGCGGGGGAAGGGGATACGAGACCGAAGCTTCCCTCGCCGGCCGGGGTGAGACGCCCATCGCCGTCGAACGCATTATGCGCGACTGCCGGATCAACCTCATCTTCGAGGGCTCGAGCGAAGTGATGCACTTGTTCATGGCGCGCGAGGCCGTCGACAAGCATCTCGAGGTCGCCGGCGCCATGATCGATCCCAAGAACGGCTTCAAGGAGAAGATGGCGGCGTTGCCGAAGATCCTCGGCTTCTACGCAGGCTGGTATCCTCCGTTGTGGCTTCGCGGGCTGGGCACTCCGGGGCGCTACTCGGAATTCGGATCGCTCGCGCCGCACCTACGGTTCGTCGAACGCAGCGCGCGCAAGCTTGCCCGCGAGAGCTTCCATGCGATGGCAGTCTACCAGGCGAAGATGGAGCGCAAACAGGGATTCCTGTTTCGCACCGTCGACGTCGTCATGGAGCTGTTCGCGATGACTGCGGCGATCTCGCGCGCACGGAGCCTCGCCGATGCCCACGCTGCGGAAGCAGAGCAAGCGCTGGCGCTCGCCGATCTCTTCTGCCGCAGTGCGAGCCGTAAGGTGAGCCGCGCCTTCCGTGATCTCTGGCGCAACGACGACGACCGCAAGAATGATCTCACGAAGAGCGTCATGAACGGCCAATTCGCCTGGCTCGAGGAAGGACGGCTCGACGTCGGGCTCATCGACGAGTCGTTCCAGACGCGCTTCTTGACGCGAGCGTCGGACCGCTCGCCGAGCGCCGCCGTCGGCTCTTGAGCCGAGAGGCCGGTCAGGAGCCGCGCTTACCGAGCGGTACCGTGGTCGCGTAGATCGTCAGCGGCCCGCGTCGGCTGAACAGCACGACGTCCTCGGGGACCCCTGTTCCCTGGAGCTTGAGGATCAGACGCAGTCGCTCTTCCTGCTCGCGAGTCACTTCCGTCGCTTTCGTGCCCCCAGTATGCGTCGTCTTGCGAACGGTCCGCGTCTCGCGGACCGACTCGAGAGCCGCGTCGGAAAGCGGATAAGTCTTGTCCTTGGTGCGAATCGCCAGACGGCGCACCGCACGATCGCCCGTCATCGCGTCGAGCTTGTCGACGACCAGCGAGTTTCCCTCGGCGGTCAGGTGTGCCGCCAATTCCCCGACGAGCCGGCGGTCTTCCCGAACGGCCGTGGCGTGCGCTCTCCACAACTCCCAGCCGACGAGCGGGAAGAGAGCGAGCAGGAATGCGAGCTGCGCGGTACGACCGAGAGGTCGCGCGACGTGAATCTGCCGTCCCATGTCGACCGCCAGCAGATCGATCAGGAGCGGGATCGCCATCGAGCCGATCGTCATGAGAACGAGGCTCAGGCCGGCGCGTGGAATACCGAGCGCCGGACTGATGCCGAAGCAAAGGCCGGAGACCAGCAGTGACGCAACGCAGAAAACGAAGCGCTTTTCGGATCCTCGATACACCAAATAGAGCACGGTCGCCGGCAGCGCGAGGCTGACGAGCACGTCGAGCATCTCGCTTTCCCGGAACGCGCCGCCGATCGCCACCGCGACCACATACGCGGTCACGATCCCGAAGGTCACCCCCGATAACGACTTCACGTAGGTCGCCGACCGCTCTGCAATTTCCATTCTGGCGGCCATCGCGCCAAGTATAGGCGCCAACTTCTACTATGGCAAACTCGCTCCGGCGCGCGGCTCACTCGGTGTACGGCGCAGCAAGCTTCTCGACGTAGCGCGCGATCATGTCGCTCTCGAGGTTGACTTCGTCGCTTGGCCGTAGGTTGCCGAGAGTCGTGACGCGCGCCGTGTGTGGGATGATCGAGACAGAGAAGCTGCGGCTCGCGCAGCGGAACACGGTCAGACTGACGCCGTCCACCGCGATCGAGCCCTTGTCGACCAGATAGCGGGAGATCGCTTCCGGAGCCTCGAAGCGACAGAGCAAAGAGTCGCCGTCGACGGTGACCGAATCGAGACGACCAACGCCGTCGACGTGACCGAAGACAAGGTGCCCGCTCAGGCGATCTCCCAGCCGCAGACTTCGCTCGAGATTGACGTCGTCGCCCGACTTGAGGGCCGCGAACCTCGATCGCCGCAGCGTCTCCGGCGATACTTCCACGTCGAAGGATTCCCGGCCGGAGGCGATGACGGTCAAACACACTCCGCTGACGCATACGCTCTCGCCGAGTGCGAGCCCGGCGAACGGCGCAGCGATCGTCAGACGCGTTCCACCGCCTGCAGCTACGACTGCGTCGACCTTCCCGACGGCTTCGACGATTCCCGAGAACAACGGCGGAGCTCAGCGCGTCCCTACGAGGGAGTGAGGGAGGAACCGAGCGAGCCAACTCTCACCCTGGCTCCTCGAGGCCGATGGCGCCTCCTTCTCATCGGGCGCGGCGCCGCGACAGTTTGAGCAGGTCCGCGGGGCGCGGCCGTCGAGCGGGGCCGCCGAGAAAGGGCCCCCGCACTGAGGACAGCGGCGTTCGGCGTCTTCACGGGGCGCCGCTTCACGGCTGGCTTCGTCGCCCCCGCGCAACTTGTTCAGAAGCGCACGCTCGCGCTTTGCGAAATATTGCTCTTCTTCCCCGCGCTCCTTGTCCTTCAGCTTGTCGCCAAACGGGTCTCTCTCGTGCATGCTGAATTCCTTCCGAATGCCGAACTTAGGCCTCCGTCGCGGCGCTGTCCAGAATTTGCACGGCCATCCCGGCGCCGATTTCGGCGAGCCCTGGTGATTCCGCTTCGCGACAACGTTCCGTCGCGGAGGTTTCCATGGGTCACGTACGGAATCATCGCGGCGAACGTCGTGGTCTTCGCGCACGAGATGCGGCTTGGACCGGGTGTGGCCCGGTTCGTTGATGGCTATGGGCTCATACCCGTCCGCCTTCACGGCGCGCACGATCCGGTGGCGCGTTTCCTCCCGCTGCTCACCAGCATGTTCGTGCACGGTGGCTTGATGCACTTGTTCGGCAACATGCTTTTCCTGCACATCTTCGGCGACAACGTGGAGGGTCGCTTCGGGCACTTGCGTTTTCTCGTCTTCTACCTCGGTTGCGGGACTGTCGCGGCCGTGGCGCAGACGGTGATGTCGCCCCGTTCCTCCATGCCGATGGTCGGCGCGAGCGGCGCGATCGCCGGCGTGACGGGTGCCTACTTCGTGTTCTATCCACGCGCTCGGGTGCTGATGCTGGTGCCGATCTTGTTGTTCTGGAAGGTCCTCCAGGTGCCGGCCGTCCTGTTCTTGCTCGTGTGGTTCGCGGTGCAGCTCGCTTACGGCATGATCTCCCTCGGTGGCCCCGAGGCGGGGGGCGTGGCGTGGTGGGCGCACGTCGGCGGATTCGCCAGCGGTGTGCTCGCTGCGCTCTTGTTGCGGGGGCGGTCTCGGCATGCGTGGGCGCATTGACTCCTGGCGGTGTCCGGCGTTAACCAGGGAGGGCTTGCTGGGGGAGCCGACCGAATTCGGCTGAGAGCGTAGGAAGTCGACCTACCGACCCCTCGAACCTGATCCGGGTAATGCCGGCGGAGGGAAGCGAAATGTCCGAACCATCGACCCAACTCGAAGCCGCTCGCGGCGGAACGATCACGGCCGAGATGCAGCGCGTGGCCGAGCGCGAGCACGTAACCGCGGAGTTGGTTCGCGACGAAGTGGACCGCGGCCGGATGGTGATTCCCGCGAACAAGCGCCACCTGGCCGGCAGCGGCGGTCAAGCACCGACCCCGGCGGCGAACGGGCTCGGCGGCAGCCACCGGCTCTCTTCACCGCGTCGCTGGGTCGACCAGACGGTCGTGGAGCGAGGCCGGGAAATCGCCGATGCGGACCGACTGCGAGGGGAGCGCGCGCCGAAGCGCCTCGATCCGATGGGAATCGGGCGCATGATCACAACCAAGGTGAACGCCAACATCGGCGCCTCTCCGGTGACGAGCGGGACGGCAGCTGAGGTCGAAAAGCTCTTGTGGGCCCAGAAATACGGCGCCGATACGCTGATGGATCTCTCGACCGGGGGGGATCTCAGCGAATGCCGCCAGGCGATCATCGACCACGCGACGATCCCGATCGGCACGGTGCCCATCTACAGCATGATCATCGGGCGACGCATCGAAGACTTGAGCTACGACGTCATCCTCGCGGAGATCGAAGGACAGGCCCGGCAGGGCGTCGACTACTTCACCATCCATGCGGGCGTGCTGCGCGAGCATCTGCCGCTCGTCTCCGGGCGCGTCACCGGCATCGTTTCTCGTGGCGGGTCGTTGCTCGCCAAGTGGATGCTGCATCATGGCAAGCAGAATCCGATGTTCGAATTGTTCGACGAGATCAGCGCGATCATGCGCGAGTACGACGTCACGTATTCGCTCGGCGACGGTCTGCGGCCGGGTTGCCTTGCCGATGCCAGCGACGCCGCTCAGTTGGCCGAGTTGCGCACGCTCGGCGGGCTCGTCGAACGTGCTCGATCCGCGGGCGTACAGACGATGGTCGAAGGACCCGGACACGTGCCGCTCGACCAGATCGGCTTCAACATGCAGCTCGAGCAGCAGTGGTGCGGCGACGCTCCGTTCTACGTGCTCGGTCCGCTGGTCACCGACGTGTTCCCAGGCTACGACCACATCACCAGCGCGATCGGTGCCACGGAGGCGGCGCGCCACGGCGCCGCCATGCTCTGCTACGTAACCCCGAAAGAGCATGTCGGTCTGCCGAAGGCCGACGACGTCAAGGCGGGCTGCATCGCGTACAAGATCGCCGCGCATGCAGGAGACATCGCGCGCGGCGTCTCGGGCGCCCGCCAGTGGGACGACGAGCTGTCCCGCGCGCGGGCGGCACTCAACTGGCCGAGGCAGTTCGAGCTCGCCTTCGACGGTGAAACGGCACGAGCCCTGCACGACGAGGACCTCGAGGTCGACACCGACTTCTGCGCGATGTGCGGCCACGACTGGTGCAGCATGAGAATCTCGAAAGAGATCCAGGAATTCGCCAGCGGCAAAGATCCGGCGGCTCAACCCGTTCGGCGCTCGGTGCGGAGCCCGGGCGTCGGGACCGACGGCCGCGAGCTGCTCGCTCGGCGGGCTGCTTCGCTGCCTCGGGTCGCGGACCGCCATGCGTGCCACAGCGACTTGGTCCAGAGCGAGAAGGAGGCTCGGGACATCCAAGCGCAGCACGCGCCGGGGAGCGCTCACTCGTAGGCCTGCCCCTCGCCGTAGCTCCGGCTTGCGGCGCGCTCGACCGTGCTTACCTTGAGCCTCGTGGCGTGCGGGGGAAGCCGCATGCTCGAGAGGGTAGCGGCATGAACATCAACCGTTTCACGGAAAAATCGCAGGAAGCGCTGCAAGAGGCCCAGGCGCTCGCCGAGCGCCGGCATCACCAGGGAGTCGACGTCGAGCATCTGTTCTCGGCGCTACTCGCTCAGCCGGACGGCTTGGCGCCCGCCATTTTGTCTGCTGCCGGCCTGCCCGTTATGAACGTGCGCAAAACCCTCGAGCGGGAACTCGAAAAGCTGCCGCAGGTATCAAGCGCGACCGGAGGTGGCCAGACCTACGTGACCCCGCGCTTGGCCAAGCTCCTGCGCCAAGCCGAGGACGAGGCCAAGGCTCTGAAGGACGACTATACGAGCGTCGAGCACCTCCTGCTCTGCATGATCGAAGATTCGGGCGCGACGGGAAAGGCGCTGCGGGCGAGCGGTCTCCGCCGCGAGAAGCTGATGGAGGCCCTGCAAAAGGTCCGCGGTCACCAGCGCGTCACCAGCTCGAATCCCGAAGGGACTTACCAAGCCCTCGAGCGCTACGGGCGGGATCTCACGAAGCTGGCGTCGCAAGGCAAGGTCGACCCGGTGATCGGCCGCGACGAGGAGATCCGCCGCGTCATCCAGGTCCTGTCTCGGCGCACGAAGAACAATCCCGTGCTCATCGGAGAGCCGGGAGTCGGCAAGACGGCGATCGTCGAGGGTCTGGCGCACCGCATCGTGCGTGGCGACGTTCCCGAGGGCTTGAAGGGCAAGCGCGTCGTGACGCTCGACATGGGCGCGCTGATCGCCGGCGCAAAGTTTCGCGGCGAGTTCGAGGAGCGGCTGAAGGCCGTTCTCAAAGAGGTCGTCGAGTCTTCCGGCGAGATCATCCTCTTCATCGACGAGCTGCATACCGTGGTCGGAGCGGGCGCCGCGGAAGGGGCGATGGACGCCGGCAACCTGCTGAAGCCGATGCTCGCTCGCGGAGAGCTTCACTGCATCGGCGCCACCACGCTCGACGAGTACCGCAAGCACATCGAAAAGGACGCCGCGCTCGAACGCCGCTTTCAGCCGGTGGTAGTGGACCAACC
>JBEVNX010000037.1:0-7676 GCA_040507895.1 Binatia bacterium
AGATTGCCGAGGTTGTTCGCCAAGTCGCCGTTGTAGCGATGGACGAGAGTCTCCTCGCGGAAGTCCGCATCGAGCCCGAACACGCTCTCGCGCAGCAGGAAATAGCGAAACGGGTCGTTGCCATACTTCTGGATCATCTGCCGTGGGGCGATGACGTTGCCGAGGCTCTTCGACATCTTGTCGCCCTCGACCGTCCAGTAGCCATGGACGTTCAGGTGCCGGTACAGAGGCAGGCCTGCGGCCATCAGCATCGTCGGCCAGTAGACTCCGTGCGGCTTCAAGATGTCCTTGGCGATGAAGTGCTCCGCGCAAGGCCAGAAATCGTTGAAGAAGCGCTCGCCCTGGAGGGCGGCGGCGCTCGTGTAGTTGAGCAATGCGTCGAACCACACGTAGGTGACGAAGCTCGGATCGAAGGGCAGCTCGATTCCCCACGTGAGGCGGCTCTTCGGCCGCGAGATCGACAAGTCCTGCAAAGGCTCGCGCAGGAAGCCGAGGATCTCGTTGCGGTAACGCTCGGGGCGAATCCAGTCCGGGTGATCGCGCAGCTGATCGAGAAGCCGCTGCTGATAGCGGCTCATGCGGAAGAAGTAGTTCTCCTCCTTCATGAATCGGGGCTCGATCTTGTGGTCGGGGCACTTTCCGTCGACCAGCTCCTTCTCCGTGTAAAACCGCTCGCAACCCGTGCAGTAGAGACCGGCGTACTCGCCGAAGTAGATGTCGCCGCTCGCATGGATGCGGGCCAGCACCTCTCGAACGAACCGCTGATGGTGCGCGTCGGTGGTGCGGATGAAGTGGTCGTAGCCGATGCCGCAGGCATCCCAGGTGGTGCGGAAGAGCGTCGAGATGCGGTCGGTGTAAGCCTTGGGCGTCTCGCCGGCCGCCTCCGCCGCCTCGACGATCTTGTCGCCGTGCTCGTCGGTGCCCGTGAGGAAGAACGTCTCGATGCCGCGGTTTCGCGCGTAGCGCGCCACCGTGTCGACGACCACCATCGTGTAGGTGTGTCCGAGGTGGGGCTCGGCGTTGACGTAGAAGATCGGCGTCGTCAGGTAGGCGCGGTTCATCGGAGCGTCGCCGAGGCGCTAGTTGCCCGTAGCAACCGAAACAAGCGTGGAAGCGGAGTCGGCGAGGCTCGCCTTGGTCCGGACTCGTCGCCGGCCACGGCGGCGAGCTTCGCCGATTCCGCTTCCGCTTCGTTCGCTACGGACCACTACTCCGCCTTCTTCTCGACCAGGTCCTCGAGCGTGGCTTCGACTTCCGCGCCGTCCTCGTCGCGACGAACCAGCACGGATTCCCGCATTGGAAGCTGACGGACCACTACGCCGTCGCCCTTAACGCAGGTCACCTTGCGGCCGACCGGCGGCAGCGCTCGCTTGAGCTCCAGGTACGTCTCGTACTCGTAGCGCAAGCAGCACTTGAGCCGCCCGCACATGCCGGCGAGCTTGGACGGGTTGAGCGAGAGATCCTGCTCCTTAGCCATTTTGACCGAGATCGCATGAAACTCTCGCAGCCATGAAGAGCAACAAAGCTCACGACCGCAAGGCCCGAGCGCACCCACGAGCTTGGTCTCGTCGCGAGCGCCGATCTGTTTCATCTCGACGCGCATCCGCAGGTACTGCGCGAGGTCGCGCACCAATTCGCGGAAGTCGACCCGGTTCTCTGCGAAGAAGTAGATGGTCGCCTTGGTGCCGTCGAAACCGTACTCGACTTTGACGAGCTTCATCGGGAGGTGACGGGAGAGGATCGTTTCGCGGAGCCAGTGGTGCGTCTCTTGCTCGCGCCGGCGGTTCTCGTCCTCGCGGGCGAAGTCCCGGTCGTCGGCTTTGCGAAGCACGCGCAGCGGCCGCCCCGATGCGCCCTCGGGAAGCCACTCGCGCGCCGGCGTGGCGATCGTGGCGATTGCCATGCCGCGCTCCGCCTCGACGATCACACGCTCGCCGACGGACACGTCCAGGCCGTTGGCGTCGAAATCGTAGATCGCCCCGGCGATCTTGAACTTCGCACCCACCACCCGGAGCGGCGTCTCCAGGGGTCGCGTGACCGTTTCGTCCATCTCGATCAATCCACCCGAAGGCCGATGCGCAGCGCCATGCGCTCCGCGGCGAGCGACCGGTTGGCGTTCCGGCCGAAATCGACAACGGCCGCATAGGCAGCCTCCGCGGCATGCAGGGCAGAGATGAGATTCTCTGTTTCGCCTCGCGGAGTCAATTCCGGTTGCCCGACGAGGCCGGCGCTGGCGCGCATCCGGTGCCGCACGATCCCGAGCAAGGCCTTCATCTCCAGCGGAACGCCGCGGCTCGTCGTGAGCGATTCGCGCAGAGCGCAGACAATCTCGGGATAGCTGCCCGACCGAGCCGCCTCGAGAATGCGCGTCGCGCGCTCATGGGCCTCCCGGAGCGAGGCCGGATCGGCGGCGAAGGCGAGGCTGCCGTCGGAGTATCGCGAGAGGAACTCCGCATCCTCGGCGCCGAGGCCGAGCCCATCCCGCAATAGCGCGAGCAACGTCTCGGAACGGAGCGGCGCGAATGCGACGCGCTGACAGCGAGAGCGCACCGTCGGCAGCAGGCGCGACGCGTTGTGCGAGACCAGCACGACGAGCGATCCTCGCGGCGGCTCCTCGAGCGTCTTCAAGAGCGCGTTTTGTGCTTCTTCGGTAAGCGCTTGGGCCTCCTCGAAAATGGCGATCTTACCGCGGCCGCCGAGGGCCTGGCCGCCGAGAAAGGCTTGCACGGCTCGGACCTGCTCGATGAGCGTGCGCTCGCGTCGCTCGCCCCGCTCGTCGAGGCCGAGCCCCTCGCGGCGCAGATCCGGATGGGTGCCGGCTGCCACCTGAAAACAGCCGACGCAGCGGCCACACGCTTCGTCCAGCCCGGCCGTGCACATCCGTTCGGCAGCGAGCGCCAACGCGGTGGTGCGCTTGCCGACACCCTCAGGTCCTGCGAACAGAATCGCGTGCGGCAGCGTGCCGCGGGCGAGTGCCTGACGCAGCATCGCCACCACGGCATCTTGCCCGAGGATCGACGAGAGAGTCGTCAAGCCATCGGGCTGCCCGGGCGGCCTGGAGCGGGGCTCGCTCATGGCCCTCCGATTCCCAGCCGTCGCGCGGCGGTCGCGAGGATCTCCGCATGGACGGCATCCACAGGCTGAGTTGCGTCGATCACCCGGACCCGCTCGGCGCTTTCGCGGGCGAGTGTCAGGAAGCCGCGACGGACTCGCTCGTGAAAGTTCGGGTGCTCGTTCTCGAATCGATCCGCCGCGACGCCGCCGCGCCGCTGGCGCGTACGCGCGAGCCCGGTCGCCACCGGGCAATCGAGCACGAACGTCAGGTCGGGAAGGAGCCCTTGGCGCGCCACGGCATCGACTGCTCGCACGGCGTCGACCGGAAGCTCGCGTCCGTAAGCTTGGTAGGCGATCGTCGAGTCGGAAAAGCGGTCGCAGAGGACGGTCTCGCCGGCGCCGAGCGCGGGACGGAGCACGGTCTCGACGTGCTCCGAGCGGTCGGCGAGGATGAGAAACAGCTCGGCGAAGCGGCCGAGCCGCGTTCCCGAGTGCAGCAGCAGCGAGCGGATCTCGCCGCCGAGCTCCGTGCCGCCCGGTTCCCGTGTCACTCGCACGGGAATCCGAGCCCGCTCGAGCGCGGCGGCGAGGAGCGCGACCTGAGTGGTCTTCCCGCCCCCCTCGATGCCTTCGATCGTGATGAACACCGCCGAGCGACGGCTTAGGAATCCGTCGTCCCGAGCACGAGCCTCACGCCGTAGAGGAGCTGCTTGGCGGTGAAAGGCTTGGTCATGTAGTAGTCGGCGCCCGTCTGATAACCGGCGATGACGTCCTCGTCCTGAGTCTTCGCCGTGAGCAGGATGACCGGGATACGCGACGTTCTCGGGGAGGCACGGAGCTTCTGGAGCGCTTCGACGCCATCCATCACCGGCATCATGATGTCCAAGATGATCAGCTCCGGTGCGGTCGCTTCAGCCATCTCGATGCCCTGCTTGCCATCGCCGGCTACACTCACCTCGAAGCCGGCCGAGCGCAAGATTGCCTCGATGATTCGGACGCTGTCTTCGTTGTCGTCGACGACCAATACCATGACATCTCCGAGGCTACACGATCGCTCGGCCAGGCTACAAACCGCGCGATCGGCCCGGCGACGATTGGCTCGTCGGGGTCGTTCGGTAGGCGCAAGGGCGGTACTGCGCTCATCTCGGGGTCACCAGACTTCTCTCCACGCCCCCAGGACGGCATTGCGGGGCAGGGCGGCCCCCCCCACCTCTGCGGCCACGTCGAGCGCCGCGGCCTCGTAAGCGACCCGGATCGCGGCTCCTGTCGCGATCCGCAATGCTCCGGCAGCCCACGCCGCGCCGCGTACGACGAGCTCGCCGTCCACGTCCAGACCCTGTGGGGCGAGTAGCAGACCCTCGACCTCGAGCCGGCCGCGTATGCGCAGCGGCGCGTCGGCGAGTAGGATGCCGGCCACCGTCACGACGCCGTCGACGTCGGCCTGGCCCGCGAAGCGCACACTCGTTGGGTCCTCGGAGGTTCCGTAGGCACCGGTGTACTGTACCCCGTCGAGAGTGACGCCGGCCGAGTTGCGCAAGCGCTCCGCCGCGTCGGCGAGCCCGCTCGCACCGACGGTCGCCACGAGCTCGCCGCCGCGGGCGTCGCGCAACGCGGCGGCGTCGGCGCGCGTCTCGGCGCCGAGAGGCGCCGGCTCGGTATCCGTGTCGCCGACCGCGAGGTCGAGCTCGCCGCTGACCTCTGCGAGCCGGGTCCCGGGCGCGATCGTCAGACCGGCGAGCGGGCGAAACGCGACCTCGCGAAAGAAGATCGCCTCGACCCTTCGGCGCGTTCCCCGATGGCTCGTGCCCTCCGAGACGGTGCGCAGGCTGCCGTCTGGGAGCGCCGAGACCAGGACACGGTAGGTTCGCGGCGGCTGCGGAAATCCCACCGGAGAGCCGAACGGAGGCTCGCCAGCCGGCCAGGAGAGTGCTCGGGAGAAGTCGGGTGCGGGGTCGAGCAGGGCCCAAACGTGGTGGATGCCCGCCTCGGCACCGTAGAGGGCGTCGTCTCCCGCCGACACGTTCGACATTGCTCGGGCGTCGATAAAGGAAGAGAAGAAAAGCGTGGTCGTGAGCGCGAACACACTGACCAGCATCAGCAGCACCGACACCAAGGCTATTCCGTTGCTTCGCATCGCAGCACCTCCCGGTTGCGGAGCGTCGAGACGATGTCTGCGGAGACTCCCCCGACTCCGGGCTGCGTGACGTTCAAGCGAGCGGCGACGCTACGCACCCGCGCGCGTTCCACTGCCGTGAGCGAGGACCCACTCGTCGCGGCGATTTCCGCGCCGCAGGCGTCGAGGTAGCGGAGCTCGAATCCGCCCGCGGGCACCGAGAAGTCGAGCGTCAACGGTAGCGTCTGGCGGCCTACGGTCTCGGACACCTGACCGCGGGCGGGATTCAGGAAGAAGCCGATGCGCTCGTCGGAGTCGACGTCGAGGATTCCGTCCGGCTGATCCGTCGCCGACGAGCCGTGCAGGTCGGACCGAAGCTCGATGCGGTCGCGCGCCGCGATGGCCAGACCATCGGCCGCGCCATCGAACGTGCCAGAGACCGGCTCGTAGCCTGCGGCGCGCACCTCGCGCGCGACCATGTCGAGCACACGTCGGCAGCTTTCCCGTAGCGCCAGGCGACGGGTCTCACGATCGAGGAACCGGGTTTGCCCGCGAACGAATCCCCCAAGTGCGGCGAGAATCAACAGCGAGCACGTCATCGCCGCGAGCATCTCGACAACTGTCCATCCGCTCCCACCCTTCATCGCATGCTCCAGCGGCAGCGGCGCAACGTGTGGAACCGAATCGGGGCGCCAGCCGCGGGCGTCACCGTGACGCTCAAATGCCAGAGGTTGTCGCGGGGCCCGGGTTCGACGACTTTGCGGACGACGAACTCGCCCGTCGTTTCGAAGCTCACATCCGAAGAGTCTTCGATGCGAAGTTCGCTCGAGTCGCGGGCCAGGAGCGATTCCATCGATCGCGCGGCGATGAGCGCCGCTGCCTGCTCGACATCGCTGGCGCGCCGCGCGATGAGAATGCTCAATCCCGAGTGTGCGGTGGCAGCGACGGCAATCGCCGCAACCGACAGCGCGACGAGCACTTCCACGAGCGAGAAACCGCACCTCATTCGACTCTCACCCGGCCCGCGGCGCTGACGACGACGCGGCGCGAACCGCCTGAGGCCGTGGCGACGGCGATCGTCGCATTGTCTGCCGTATTGCCGCGCGGCACGAACGTGATCGAGATCCGCCCTGCCGAGACCCGGGTCGACGCGACGGAGTTGAAGGAAACGCCCGCCGGTAAGGTACGTACGGCGCTCTCGCCGTTGAACCGTCCCTCCGATTCCAACTCGACCGAGTAGCGGGCCGCCGCCAGGTCGAAGATCGTGCGCGAGCGAGTGTTGCGAGTGATCGCTTCGACACGAGCGAGCGCGAGCTCGGCCGCGATCTGGCGCGCAGCTCGATCCAAGGCCAGCGCGGGCAGGATCGCCGAAATGCGCGGCAGCGAAGTGGCCGCGAGCAGCGACAACACACCGATCGCGCACAAGAGCTCAAGCAGCGTGAATCCCGTGGAGCGCTCGCGGACCATCGTCCGCGGAAGGAGCAAGCAGTCTGCCAGGAGAGAACGCCAGGAACGGCGTGAGAACCGGCAGCGGCGGCGTCCGGGTTTGGCCGTCGCGTGCGGCGATGCGCGCCCGGTTCCGGGCGATTTGGGTTCGGGCCCTACGTCTCGAAGAGAGCGGCGTGCGGCTGGCCGACGTCGCAACGCGGCGCGTCAGCGCAAATCCTGCCACCCAAGGCCGAGGTACCAAGCAATGAGCGAATCGCCGCAGAAGACGTAGATGACAGCTCCGAGCGCGAGAAACGGCCCGAACGGGATCGCATACTTGGTATCAGATCCCGTCCACCACATGAGCGCAACGCCGACCACCGAGCCCGTGAGCGACGACAACAGCATGGTGAAGGGCACGGACCTCCAGCCGAGGAACGCGCCGATCATGCCGAGCAGCTTGATGTCGCCCCCGCCCATGCCCTCCCGGCCCGTCCACGCGTGATAGGCCCACGCCACGGCAAGCAGCATTCCACCACCCGTGACGATGCCAATCGCCGAAGACAATGGTCCCGGCTCTCCGCGGAGCGACAGAAGGAACCCGATGACGATCCCGGGGAGGCTGATGACGTCCGGAATGATCCGATGGTCGAGATCGATGAAGGTGATGACGATCAACGCGGAAAGGAACGCGAACAGCACAAGCCACTCCACGCCGAAGCCGACGCGATAGTAGAGTGCCACGGCGGCGATAGCCGTCAGCAGCTCGACCACGAAATAGCGAAACGAGATCGGCGCATGGCAGCTCCGGCAGCGTCCACGGAGCACGATCCAGCTGACGAGCGGGATGTTGTCGTACCATTCGACCGGCCGTTTGCAATTGGTACAGCGGGAACCCGGAAGGACGATCGACTCCTCGGCGGGAATGCGCAGGATGCAGACGTTGGCGAAGCTGCCGATCATGGCGCCGAAGACAAAGAGGATTGTCGATGTGAAGGGTGACATCTTCGCGGAGCGGCACCATAGAGGAGGCGGGAGCGGTCAGGCAAGCTTGGGGAGACCATCGAGAACGAGCGCGCCG
>JBEVNX010000067.1:0-12337 GCA_040507895.1 Binatia bacterium
ATTTCCTGGTCGAGCCCGTATCCGGGCACCGCGAGATTCCAAATTTGCCGCCGATCGTCCTCCAGACGGTTGGAAACCCGCTCCTTCAAGGGGATGCCCCAACCGAAGATCTGCGAATCTCCGTAGAGGAGGATCCTTTGCACGCCGGCAGGTCGCGCTACGCTGCGAGGCTCGTCGCGAAACCCGAGGGAGTTGATCCCGTACGTCACAGTGAAATGGCGGGAACGATGAATGCCCTCGGCGCGCGGCATGAGTCTCCAGCCGAGGTCGGCATCCATCCGAATCAAACCGCTCGGGACAGCGTAGTCCCGCGCTTCCGGATGAAAGGCCCGCACCCAAGTCTCGGCGCAGACGAGCGCGATGCCGGCGCCTAACAGCACGACAGCGAAGCGTGAAACGCCACGTCTGATCATAGTGTCGGCGGCTTCGAGGTAGCGGCTCCGTCTCCGAGCTCAGCGGCGCCCGGCGAAGTTCGGCTCCCGCTTCTCTAGGAAGGCGTCGATCGCCTCCCTGTGGTCCGGCGTGGTGAAGCAGAGCTTCTCGAGCGCGAGCGAGGTGTCGAGCACGAGGTTCACGGTCTCGCGAAGAATCTTGTTGACCGAGACCTTGGTGCCGCGGATCGCCTGCGTCGGTCCGTTGGCGAGGCGATCCGCGAGCGCGAGCGCCTTCGGCATCAGCTCGTCGGCGGGCACGACGTGATTGACGAGGCCGATGCGGTACGCCTCTTCCGCAGTCAGCAGGTCTCCGGTCATCAGGAACTCCTTCGCGCGCGCGGCGCCGACGAGCCAGGGCCAGATGATCGCCCCGCCGTCCCCGGCGACGACGCCGATGCGTACGTGGGGATCGCCGATGCGCGCCGCCTCGGAGACGAAGATCACGTCCGCGAACAACGCCAGCGTGGCGCCGAGGCCGGTCGCCGCGCCGTTGACGGCCGCGATGATCGGTTGCTCGACCTCGAGAAAGTCCACGATGATCTTACGGGCTTCGAGAAATAGCGCGTCGAGCTCGGCCGGGTTCATGTTCTGAAACCAGCGGAGGTCCCCGCCCCCCGAGAACGCCCGCCCGTTGCCGGTGAGGACGACAGCCTCGGTCTCGGCATCCTTGGCCACATCGGCGAAGATCTCGGAGAGCTCGCGGTGGAGCTCGGCGGTGATCGTGTTGAGAGCCGCGGGTCGATTGAACGCGATCACCAGCACCTTGCCGCGGCGCTCCGTCGCGAGACACCGGTATCGTTCATAGCCCATGGTCGACCTCCGTGGTGAGGCTCGAGAGCGCCGGTCATCCGGGGCGAAGCCCGAGGTGCCTGGCGATCACGTTCCGCTGGATCTGCGTCGTGCCGCCGCCGATCGTCAGCAGCAGCGCGTCGCGCACGTAGCGCTGCACGTGGAGATCCATCGTGTAGCCCGACCCGCCGTGAATCTGCAGGCAGGCGAGCGCGGCCTTCTTCGCCGCCTCGCTCGCCAGCACCTTGGCGATCGCACCCTCCCGGCCGCAAGGCCGGCCGGCGTCGTAGAGCCAGGCGGCGTGCCAGAGGACGAGGCGTGCAGCATGGATCTCCGCGTCGAGCTCGGCGAGCAGATGGCCGATCGACTGGAACTCGCCGATCCGCTTCCCGAATTGCTCGCGCTGCTTCGCGTAGGCGAGCGCTTCCTCGAACGCCGCGGTCGCGACGCCGAGCGAGTTCGCGCCGAGCTCGAGGTGCTCGACGTCCAGGATCGCCATCAGCTGGCCCCAGCCCGAGCCCGTGGCAGCGGCTCCGCCGAGCACGTCCTCGGCGCCCACTCGAACGTCGTCGAAATGGACCGAGCAAATGCTCGACCCCTTGTAGCCGAGCTTCTCGATGCGGGCGATCGAGATCCCGGGGTGCTTCGCGTCGACCACCACGAACGAGAACGCGCCGCCGCGAGCGGCTCCGGGGTCGCTGCGCACGAACACGACGAGCACGTCGGCCGCATCCGCCGAGGTGATGAACGTCTTCTCGCCGCGAACCACGAGCTCTCCGCCGTCGCGCGTCGCAGCCGTGCGGATCGACGCGAGATCGGAGCCGGCGCCGGGCTCGGTGAGCGCGAGGGCCACCACGCAGTCGCCGCGCGCGATCCGCGGCAAAAATCCCTCGCGCTGCTGCTCAGACCCGAGGCGGCCGAAGATCTGTCCGCCGTACGAGAGGAACAGCGTCACCGCGAAGCCGATCGCCCCCGATGCGCGTGCGGCTTCCTCGATCACCAGCAGCGCGCCGAGCGTCTCGGGACCGGCGCCGCCGTAGTGCGCGTCGATCGTCAGGCCGAGGAGACCGGCGTCGCCGAGCGCCCGTACCACGGCGGTCGGAAACTCGTCGGCCGCGTCGAGGCGGCGGATTTCCTCCTTCGGGCACACCTTTCCGAGGATACGCCGCGCCGCCTGCTGGATCATCGTCTGCTCGTCGGAGAGATTGAAATCGATCACGTTGACATCCCCGACACGGTCGACTACCTACCGGTCGATAGGTAGCACGGCCCCGCGCGGGTTTCGAGTCGTCAGGCGTCGTGCGAAGGGGGGATCGTCGTGAAGCCCGTCACCGCAGCCACGAGAAGGGGAGCCGCGGCATGATCGAAGCGTCCCGCGACGCGGTCGAGGATCGCAGCCTGCTCGCTCCGGAGATCGTCCAGGATCCGCACCCGTATTTTCACGAGCTCCGCGCGAGAGATCCGGTCCACTGGAGCGAGATTCACCGCGGGTGGTTGCTGACCCGCCACGACGACGTCGGAGCCGCCTTCCGGGATCTGCGGCTCTCCTCGTCCCGCGTCAGCTCGCTGCTGCCGTTCGAGCGCTCGGAAGAGGAGCGAGCGTCCTTCGAGCCGATCTGGCGGTCGCTGGCGAACTGGATGGTGTTCAAGGATCCCCCCGAGCACGCGCACCTGCGCCGATTGGCGCGCGCGGCGTTCGCGGTGCGCACCGTGGAGAGCCTGCGGCCGATGATCACGCGCGTCGTCGACGAGCTGCTCGACCGGCTCGAGGCCGCCGGCCGCGCCGACTTCGTGGCGACGTTCGCCTACCCGCTCGCGTCCACCGTCATCGCCAACGGCATCGGCGTGCCGGCAGCCGACCAGCAGGAGTTCCGCGCCTGGTCGGAGGACGTCGCGACGTTCATATTCGGTTCCGGTCGAGCCGACCGCCGTGAGCTCGGCGTGAGCGGCGTCGCCAACCTCGAGAGGTATTTCCGGGAGCTGCTCGACCGGGCCAGGCGTGAGAACGCCCCCACCCTTCTCGGCGATCTCGCGCGCGTCGAAGAGACGGGCGAGACGTTGTCGGACGACGAGGTGGTCGCCACCTGCGCGTTCTTGCTCTTCGCCGGACACGAGACGACCGCGAACCTGGTCTCCAGCTCGATCCTCGCCCTGGATCGCTTCCCGGCCGAACGGGAGAGACTCCGCCGAGAGCCGCGGCTCATTCCCTCCGCCGTCGAAGAAGCGCTGCGCTTCGAGGGACCCGCGAAGCTCATGGTGCGGATCGCCATGGCAGACGTCGAGATGCGCGGACGGACGATCCGCTCGGGGCAGCGCGTCTTTCTCGTGCAGGCAGCGGCCAACCGCGACCCGGAGCGCTTCGCGGACCCCGACCGCTTCGACGCGGCGCGCGAAGACAACGACCACTACGGATTCGGATACGGCATCCATCATTGCCTCGGGGCACCGCTGGCCCGCCTCGAGTCGCAGATCGCTCTATCCCGGCTGCTCGAGCGGTTGCCCCGGCTTCGCGTGGTCGAGGAGGCACCGCGCTGGCGCCGGGCGATCCTCATGCGCAACCTCGAGCGGCTCGACGTGGCGACCGAGTAGACGATTGGGCGCGAGGCGTCTCAGGAGCCGGGGAGACGGGGCTCCGCGGCGGGACCGGCCGGCAGAGATCCTCGCGCGTGCGACCGCGCTCTTCGCCGACGCGGGCGTCGCCAACGTGTCGATGAACGACATCGCCGACGCGGTCGGCATTCAGAAGCCGAGCCTCTACTACTTCTTCCCCTCCAAGCAGGAGCTGCTGCGCGCTCTGATACAGCCGCTCGTCGAGGAGCCTTACCGGGAGCTTCGCGCGATTGCCGAAGGTTCGGAGCCCGCGGAGCGCAAGGTCGTCGCGGCCATGGTCGCTCTCGGACGAACGTTCGACCGAAATCGCAGCGGCATGGAGATCGTCGTCCGCGAGAAACTCGAACGGCACCTTTCTCCTGCGGCCTTCCGCGAGATCATGCGGACGAAGGCCGCCTACACGGCGCTGTGGCGACGCATGCTGCGCGAGGGCATACGGTCGGGCCGCTTCGTTCCGCTCGACGACAAGATCGTCGCCTTCGCGATCATCGGCTCTCTCGATTGGATGTACGCCTGGTTCGATCCCGGCGGCGAGCTAGCGGCGGAAGAGATCGCGAGGCGGATCGCCGCGGCCTTCCTCGACGGCATCGTCGCCCGTCGCCGGAGAGCCACGCGAGGGCACAACCCGACGAAGGCGAAGACGGGGTCGACCTCTTGACCCGTGGGCAACGACCGCGATGCAATCCGGCCCCACGAACGCTGGGAAACGTCCGCCCACGCGTCGGAAAGGAGCGATCATGAGATTCACCGGCCAAGTCGCACTCGTCACCGGCGCAGGGCGTGGCATCGGCAAGACGATCGCCCTCGCGCTCGCCCGTGAAGGGGCCGACGTCGCCATCGCCGACCTCGAGGGCGAGAATGCCGAGAAAACTGCGGCAGAGGTGCAAAATCTCGGACGGCGTTCGTTCGCTGGCGTCTGCGATGTCCGAGATCACGCTGCGGTGCAGAAGTTCGTCACAGGCATCGTCGGTGCGCTCGGCAAGATCGACGTGCTGGTCAACGACGCGGGGATCGCCAAGGCGCAGCCCTTCCTCGAGATCACCCCGGAGAACTGGGACAACCATCTTCGAACTCACCTCTTCGGTACCTTCTACTGCTCGCAAGCGGCCGCCCGCGACATGGCGCAGCGGCGCTACGGGCGCATCGTCACCATCGCATCGGTCGCCGGCCTGATGGGTCCCATCGATCTGGCGCCCTACGGCGCCGCAAAGGCGGGTATGATCGGCCTCACCCGCGCGATGGCGTTCGAGCTCGCCGACTACGGCATCACCGCCAACGCGGTGGCTCCGGGGCCGATCGACACCGAGCTCCTGCGCAAGGCATGGACGAAGGAAGCGCTCGAGGAGCGCGCCAATCACATCCCGGCGCGACGCCTCGGCACGGTGGAGGAGGTCGCCCACGCGGTGCTGTTCCTCGCCTCGCCCGAGGCCGCCTACGTCTCCGGAGCGGTGCTCGTCATCGACGGGGGATCGGTGGCCGCGGGCGCCTACATGGTCGAGCAGTACCGCCGCCGGCGCAGCAAGGCCTGAGGGGAAGGATCCTCAGGCGGCGACCGCGACCTTGCGCCGCCGCCCATCCCGCACCGCTTCGGCGATTTCCAGCGGATGATCCTCCTGCACGTAATGGAGGCCGGGGCCGATCTTGCGGACCTCGAGGTTGCGCATGCGCTCGCGGCACCAGACCGCGGCGCGGTCGGTGATCAACACGCCGGGATCGAAGGTGAGCAGCAGCTTGGGCACCGGATGCTCTCCGAGCCACCGCGTGCCGGCCTCGATGATCTCGATCACGTCCTTGGGCTCGCCCGCGATCGGCAGCTGCCGCGGCCAGGCGAGCACCGGCCGGCGGCTCTTCGGCTCGCGAAACGGAGCGCGATAGGCCTCCATCTCCTCGTCGCTGAGCTTCCGCAGGATCGCGCCGGGCAGCACGCTCTCGATGAACCGGTTCTCCTCGATGACGAGCTTCTCGCCGGCGCCCGCCGTGCGGAACGCCTGGAACAGCGGCACGAAGTCCTTCGGGAAAGCGTCCCAGCCGATCTCCTGGACGATCGCTTCCATCATCGCGATGCAGGCGACGCGCTCGGGGTGGCGCCGCGCCCAGTAGATGCCGAGCGCCGAGCCCCAGTCGTGCACGACCAGCGTGACGCGGAAGAGGTCGAGCGCGCCGAACCAGGCGTCGAGATACCGGGCATGGTCGAGCAGGTGATAGGCGAGGTCCGGCTTGCCCGACTTTCCCATGCCGATCAGGTCGGGCGCCAAGCAGCGGCCTTCACCGGCAAGCGGAGGAATCACGTTTCGCCACAGATAGGACGACGTAGGGTTGCCGTGCAGGAAGACGATCGGGTCGCCGCGGCCGCTCTCGACGTAGTGGATCGTCGAATCGAGAACGCGGATGTCGTTTTCCATGGCCCTCCTCGGATCCTGGTCGGAGCGCAGTCGGTGAGGGTCGCTGAATCCGGACTCTTCGCCCGTCCACGGCGGCGGACCCGCAGCGACTCCGCTCCGGCTCGCTCAGCGCGGTCCTGCGTATGCCGGATTCGCCTTCTTCCAGGCCTCGAGAGGCTGCTCGTCGCGCCAGCGTCGCGCGTACTCGCCGAGCGGCTCGAACACCACGCCGTCGTGGCTTTCGAAGTGGCTGACGAGGCGCTCGAGCAGCAGCATGCGATGACCGCGCCCGATCACCTGCGGATGAAGCGTCAGCGTGAACAGCCCGCCGCGGCAGTTCGCGTACGCGTAGTCGAAGTCCCCTCGCCAGATCTCCTCCACCGCGGAGGGTGCCGAGAGGCCCGTGTTGCTACCCAGGATGAACTCGAACGGCGGAAAGTCGTCGAGGCCCCACGTCACGGGCAGCTCGACGAGCGGAATCGACTCGCCGAAGACGTACGGCCCGTCGAGCGACCAGCGGTCTCCTCTCCGTAGGTAATAAGGATAGAAGTCGCCCCCCATGCAGCTCGAGTCGTAGTCGAAGCCGTACTCGAGCAACAGGTCGGGCGTGCGCGGGCTCAAGTCCCACGCGGGCGAGCGGTAGCCCCGGGGGCGCTCGCCGCCGACCTTCTCGAGCGCCTCGAGCCCGCGCTCGAGGACGCGCCGCTCGCCCGCCTCGTCGAAGCTCGCCGGGTTCTCGTGCACCCAGCCGTGGTGGACGATCTCGTGGCCTTCGTCGCGGACGCGCCGGACGAGGTCCGGATAGGCGAGCGCCGTGTGACCGGGTATGCACCAGCTGGTGCGCATGCGGTGGCGGCGGAGGAAATCGAGGATCCGCACGGTCGCCAACGCGCCGAACTCGCCGCGCGAGATCATACTCGGGTTCTGCGACTTCATCGACCCGATCCACACCGACATCGCATCGAAGTCGAACGTCAGGGCGCAAGAGAGTCGCCGATTCGACGCCATCACGGCTCCGCCTCCTTTCGCTCGAGGTGCGACGGCCATTGCCGGTAGAGCCGCGCGCGCCGGCGCCGGTCGCGGAACGTGGGCGCGGCGCCGGTCTGGCGGTTCGCGAGCAGCGCCTCGAGATCGAGCTCCGCCCGGATCACGCTCTCGCGGTTCGCCTCCGCTTGCGCGAGCACGCCGTCCGCGGGCCACGGCGCGTCGCACGGGGCGAGGATCGAGCTCCGCCCCCAGCCGCTCGGCAGCGGCGCGCCCGGAGCGCCGACGGCGCAGCAGTGCACTACGTAGATCTGGTTCTCGATCGCGCGCGCCTGCGCGCAGTGCCGCACGCGCCAGAAGCCGTGCTCCGTCAGGGTGAACGACGGACAGAGAACGACCTCGACGCCTCGCTCGGCGTAGCTCGACGCGCACTCGGGGATCTCCGCCTCGTAGCAAATGGCGATGCCGACGCGCGCGAAGCCGAGATCGACCGCCTCGAGCGCGTCCCCTTCTCCGCTCCCCCAAGCCGATTCGGCAGGGAAGATGTGCGTCTTGGCATGCACGTGGACGCGGCCGTTCGGTTCGAACAAATGAGCGACGTTGAGCGGCCGCCCGCCGGCTTGAACCAGGTGCGAACCGGCGAGGATCACCTGGCCGCGCGCTCGCGCCTCGGCGCCGAAGAGGTCGCGATACTCGTGCGTATAGCGGTCGATGCGGGGCAGGTCGGCGAGCGGCGCCTCGCGCCACCCCGGCAGCGACGTGAAGAGCTCGATCGTGAAGAGCTCCGGGAAGAGCACGAGGTCTGCACCGCGAGCCTCGTCGAGGAGCGCGCGAACGTGGACGGCGAAGTTCTCGAAGCTCCGCACCGGCCGGAGCGCGAGCTGACACGCAGCGATCGAAAGCACGCGAGCCATATCGCCTGATCCCCTGTGCTCTAGAGCACGACCGGGGCTGGCGGGACAAGCACCGGATTCGCCTCCGTCGGGCGATCAATCGTCGTAGCGGTCGTGGTGCCGCACCCAAGCCTGCGTGAACGGCAGGCCGGCCTCGTCACGCCCTTTCGGCACGAGATCGAGGTACTGGTAGGCGCCGTTCACCATGTCGACGCCCCGCGAATAGCAGGAGTAGGTGTGGAACAGCTCGCCCGCCGGATTCTTGTAGAACACGCTGATGCCGACCGCCTCCTCCCGCGGGAAGGGACCCAGGCGGTAGTTGTAGAACATCTCTCCCTTACGCATTTCCTCGGGGGTGAACGAGACGTGGTAGTCGCGGCCGAAGTCGTTGTCGACCCCTGAGACCCACTTGAAGCTCCATCCCATGCGCTTCTGGAAGGTCTCGAGCTGCTCGCGCCGCGCTTTGGAGACGGCGACGAAGGTCACGTCGCGATGCGCGAGGTGAACGACGATGCCATTGAAGTTGTCGGCCCAGAACGAGCAATGCCTGCACCCTTCCTCCCAGGTCGGGTGGTACATGAAGTGGTAGACGATGAGCTGACTGCGCCCGGCGAAGAGCTGTGACAACGTCTCTTTGCCCTCGGGCCCATCGAACACGTACTCCTTCTCGACCCTCACCCACGGCAGGGCGCGGCGCTGCCGGCTGAGCTCGTCACGCGCGCGGGTGAACTCCTTCTCCTTGGCGAGCAGCTCGGTGCGTGCGATGACCCAGTCCGCTCGCGAAACCACCGGGTGATTGTCCATGGTTCCTCCTCTCGAGAATCTTCACTTCGCGGCCAACGCCGCGGCGAGCTTCTCGACGATCGACGTCCAACCTGCCTCGTGACGCCGACACGCCTCGTCGTCGGGAAGACCTTCGTGCGTCAGCGTGAGCTCGGTATCCGCTCCGCGAGAACGGAGCTCGACCGTGACCAGTGTCTCCCGCCCACCCGTGTGGTTCGACGCCCACGTGAACACCAACCGCTCGGGGCGGCGTATCTCCCGGTATCGACCCGTGTGCTCGACATCGCCCTGGGCTCCGCGCATGACGATCCGGAACTTGCCCCCGACGCGTGGGTCGACCTCGGCGCTCGCCACGTGAGTCGCGCCCGCGCACATCCACGCCCGCAGGCTCTCGGCATCGATCCACGCGTCGAACACCTCTTCGGGGCGAGCCGCCAACCGCCGGACGACCCGCAAGGACGGAACCGAAGCCGTCATGGCCGACCGCGCCTCCCGCACCGCCGGCGGCGGCGCTTCTTCCGCAGGAACGCGTCGAGCGCGTCGAGGCGTTCCTCCCAGAACGGCCGGTAGGCCGCGATCCACTCGGAAGCTTCGCGAAGCGGCCGCGCCTCGAGCGAGAGTCGATGCTCGCGGCCGCGCACCTCGCGGCGTAGCAGCCCCGCGCCCTCGAGTACGCGGAGGTGCTTCGAGACGGCGTTCAGCGACATGTCGAAGCGCGCCGCGAGGTCTGTGACGCGCGCCGCGCCGAGGGCCAGACGCGAGAGCAGCACGCGGCGCGTCGGGTCTGCGATAGCCACGAGCGTGCGGTTCAGCTCCCGAGAATGCTCAACCATTCGGTTGAGCGTCCTATCTCCGGGCCGATCCCGAAGTCAACCCGGCGCGGGGTCACACGTCAGGTCTCGAGGCGGAGCACACGCCCGGCGCGCAGCGGGCGGCGCCGCAGGCGTTCGAACCACAGCCTCAGCCGGTCGAGATAAAGGTACACCACCGGAGTCGTGTAGAGCGTCAGCAGCTGCGACAACAGGAGGCCGCCGACGATGGTCACACCGAGCGGCCGGCGAAGCTCCGAGCCGGTGCCGCTGCCGAGCGCGAGCGGCAGTCCGCCGAGCAGCGCCGCCATCGTCGTCATCATGATGGGACGGAAGCGCAGCAGGCACGCATCGTAGATCGCCTGCTCGGGAGGCTTTCCCTCGGTGCGCTCCACCTCGACGGCGAAGTCGATCATCATGATCGCGTTCTTCTTGACGATGCCGATCAACAGCAGGATGCCGACCAGCGCGATCACGCTCAGGTCCATGCCGCAGAGGAGCAGGGCGAGGATCGCGCCGACGCCCGCGGAGGGAAGCGTCGAGAGGATCGTGATCGGGTGGATGTAGCTCTCGTAGAGAATGCCGAGCACGATGTAGACGGCGACGAGCGCGGCGAGGATCAGCACCGGCTCGTTCGCGAGCGACGACTGGAAGGCCTGGGCGGTGCCCTGAAACGTCGCCCGAACGTTCGCCGGCAGGCCGAGGCGGCGATTCGTCGCGGCAATGGCGTCCACCGCCTGGCCGAGCGCGACGCCCGGAGCGAGATTGAACGACAGCGTAACGGCTGGAAACTGTCCCTGGTGGTTCACCGCCAGCGCGGTCTTGCGAGGCTCGAAGCGCGCCAGCACCGACAGCGGCACCATCGCGCCGGTGGACGAGCTCACGTAGATGTCCTGGAGCGAGTCCGGGTTCTGCCAGAAGCGCGACGCCACCTCCATGACGACGTGGTACTGGTTGAGCCGCGTGTACATCGTCGAAACCTGGCGCTGGCCGAACGCGCTGTAGAGCGTGTCGTCGATCGCCTGGGTGGTGACGCCGAGCCGCGAGGCGGTGTCCCGGTCGATCGCGAGCGAGGCCTCGAGCCCGCCGTCTTGCTGATCGGTGTTGACGTCGGCGAGGAGCGGCAGCCGGCGGAGCTCGTCGAGCATCTTCTGCGACCACTCGTCGAGCTCCTTCAGATCGTCGCCGCGCAGCGTGTATTGATAGGCCGCGTTGCCCATGCGGCCGCCGACGCGGATGTCCTGCACAGATTGCAGGAACAGCGTGGCGCCCGGCACCTTCGCCAGCTTGCCCCGCAGGCGGCCGATCACTTCGGCGGCCGTGACGTCGCGCTCGCTCTGCGGCTTGAGGGCGACGAAGACCCGGCCGGTATTCGTGGTGCCCTGCCCGCCCGTGAAGCCGACTGCGGTGTCGACCGCCGGGTCTTGCTGCACGATGTCGACGAACTCCGCGAGCTTTCGCTGGATTGCCTGAAACGACGCGTCCTGCGTACCCTGGATGCCTCCGGTCAGGCGGCCGGTGTCCTGTTCGGGGAAGAACCCCTTCGGCACGATCACGTAGAGGTAGACGTTCACGCACACGGTCAGCAGCGCCACCGCGAGCGTCGGCCGTGAATGCCGCAGCACCCAGCGGAGGCTCGCCGCGTAGGCCGCGAGCAGGCGCTCGAAGACGCGCTCCGAAGCTCGATCGAGGCGCCCGCGCCGCCGGCCGTGCGCGGGGCGCAGCAGCTTGGCGCACATCATCGGCGTGGTGGTGAGCGAGACGACGAGCGAGATCAGGATGGCGATCGACAGCGTCACCGCGAACTCGCGGAAGAGCCGGCCGACGATGCCCGACATCAGCAGGATCGGGATGAACACGGCGACGAGCGACAGGCTCATCGAGACGACCGTGAACGCGATCTCGCGCGCGCCACGCAGTGCGGCGGCCATCGGGGATTCGCCGCGTTCCAGGTGCCGAGCGACGTTCTCGATGACGACGATGGCGTCGTCGACGACGAAGCCCGTCGAGATCGTCAGCGCCATCAGCGAGAGGTTGTCGAGGCTGTAGCCGAGAAGCGCCATTGCGCCGAACGTGCCAACGAGCGAGAGCGGCACGACGATGCTCGGCACCAGCGTCGTCCGGACGTCGCGCAGAAAGACGAACACGACGAGAATGACGAGCGAGATCGAGATCAGCAGCGTCATCTCCACGTGATGGATCGAGGCGCGGATCGTCGTGGTCCGGTCCATGACCACGGCGAGGCGGATCGCCGCCGGGATCGACGCCTGGAGCTGCGGCATCAGCCCGAGCACGCGATCGACAGTCTCGATGATGTTGGCGCCGGGTTGCGCGAACAGAATCACCAGCACGGCGGGCCTGCCCTTGGAGATGCCCGCGTTGCGCAGATTCTCCACCGAATCCTCCACCTCCCCCACGTCCGACAAGCGGATCGCGGCGCCGTTGCGATAGGAGATGATCAACGATCGGTACTCGTCCGCCTTCAGCAGCTGGTCGGTCGTGCTGATCTGCCATCGCTGCGCGCCGTCTGAGATCTCGCCCTTCGGGCGGTTGGCGTTGGCGGCGGCGAGCGTGCTCGCCACTTGATCGAGGCCGATGCCGTGGTGGTTGAGCGCCGCCGGGTTCAGCTCCACGCGCACTGCCGGCAGCGCGCT
>JBEVNX010000103.1:0-10760 GCA_040507895.1 Binatia bacterium
CGGCGCGCGGCGCACGGCGCGAGGCGCCTCGAACGTGGTGATGCGCTGGCCTTCGGCGGCGATCAAGGCACGGGTGATCACCGCGGTGAGCTCCTCGAGGTTTCCCGGCCAATCGCGTTCGGCGAGTCGTCGAAGCGCGGCGTCGTCGATCGGCGGCTCGACAAGCGCGAGCTCCTCACAGAGCTGCGCCGCCAACGCCGTCGCGATCGCGGGGATCTCCGCTCGCCGCGCGGCCAGCGGCGGCAGCGGGATCGTCAAAGCGGAAAGTCGATGGCGGAGCGCGGGCAGCAACTCGGTGCCTCGGGAACCTTCGTCGGACTGCGCCAACAACCGGATGGCAATCGCCCGGCCGTCACGGAGGGTTCCCTCGGCGCTCCAGCGCAGCAACCGCTCTTGAACCGCAGCCGTCTGACGCTCGATGCGTTCGACGTAGAGGCTCACGGTGTCGATCCCAGGATCGTCCGCGAGCGCCGAGCGCACCCGTTCCTCGATCTCGGGCGATCCAGGTAGCGTTTGGCGAACCGACACGAATCCCCGCGAATCGCCCTCTCCGTGCAGGGCTCTGCCGACCTCGTATGCGCCCGCGCCCGGGCCGCCGAGCAGCCAGACCGGGTAGCGTACGCGACGCGCGCGCGAGGCTGCTGCAACTGCATCGGCGGTCAAGAACGGCGCCTGCAGAGCGTAGGACCAAGATCCAAGCTCAAGAGCATCGTGACGATTCACAGCCAGCGGATATACCCCACCCCTCGGTCCGGAGATCCGTGGCGTTGGGGGAAGGTGCGCCAGCGGTCAACGGACGTTCTCGAACCTCACATGGTTTTTTCGGCACTTCGGTCGCAGCGCGCCTTGAATGAGCGGCGAAGTCGCTGGCTCTGGCGATGGCGTTTCCCGACCACAGTAGAAGGCCGATCGTAGGCGTGTCAAGAAAAAGGCCGCAAATCCGCCGCAAAACGCTTCAACGGTTGCTCGGCATGAGGTTCGGATAACGGCGTGAGCGACGAGCTACCCAGCCTCCGAGAAGGCAGATCGATCCGAGCACCACCAAGAACCGGCCCCCACTTTGCACCACTTGGTAGAACTCGAGCTTGGCTCGGGCTACGTCACGCTCCTGGCGCTCCTCGTCGGGGGGCTCGAGGAGGTCGGCTTTCAGCCCCTGGCTGGGAAGCCGCGGGCCGGGGTGAAGCTCGAGGTATGCAGCATACGGTCGGGTGCGCACGGCACCCGTGACCCAGTTCCCGACGCCGAACAGAACGAGCAGGACGCCGCCCACGAACAACATGTTCTTGTACGGCGGCAGGCGTCGAGCCGTGACCACGGCGGCAGTGTACGACTCGCGGATGCGACTGCCAAGCGCGCTGCGCGCTGGACTCGCGAATTGTGACCGCGGATCACCTACGCTATACGCAGAATTTCCTGCTCGCAGGGAGACGGCGATGAACGGCGGCGTTTGGCAGGCACTCGGTACGGTTCCGTACCCGACCGGCTTGGCGATTCAGGAGCGAATCGCTGCCGAGCGCGCTTGCGGACTGCGGCCTGATACGTTGCTCCTGCTCGAACATCCCCCGACTATCACCCTCGGACGGCGGGCGGGCGCGGAAGACGTATTGTGGGACCCGGGGCGTCTCGCTCGCGCGGGTATCGCTGTCGAGCGCGTGGGACGTGGCGGCCGTGCGACGTTCCACGGCCCCGGCCAGTTGATCGGCTACTCGATCGCTCGTCTGTCGAGCCAAGGCCGCGGCGTGCGGCGCTTCGTCTCGGGAATCGAAGCTCTGTTGCTCGACGTCGCGCGGGTCTTCGAGGTGACTGCCTCGCGGCGCCCCGGTCATCCGGGGATCTGGGTCGCCGACCGCAAGCTCGCCTCGATCGGGATCGAGGTGCGTCGCGGCGTCAGCCGGCACGGCTTCGCACTGCACGTCGACGTGGACCCACGCCCGTTCGCAGCGATCGTCCCGTGTGGAATGCCTCGACTCGAGGTCACCGATCTGACGCGGGAAGCGCATGCGCGAATTTCGATCGAGATGGCGGCGCGAGCCGTTTTGGCCGCCTGGCGGCTGCAGTTCGGCGAGATCGAGGAGGAGGCCCCGGATGGGCTCGACGCTGCTGGTTGAGACGCGTGATCAGGTGCAGTGGCTGACGTTGAACCGTCCAGAGCGGCGTAACGCTCTCGATCGCGAAATCATGACTGCCCTGAGGGAGGCGATCGTCAAAGGCGGCGGCGATTCGGCCGTTCGCGTGCTCGTGGTCGCCGGGGCCGGCGGAGCGTTCTCTGCGGGGGCCGATCTCAAAGCCAACCGTGAGGTGCCCGCGCAGGAAGATGTGCTCGAGGTCTACTACAATCCGGTGATCCGCGCGATCCGTCACGCAAGGAAGCCGGTCATCGCCGCGGTGGACGGTGTGGCAGCGGGTTACGGCTGCTCGCTCGCGCTCGCCTGCGACATTCGGCTCGTGTCGCAGCGCGCCCGGTTGTCCGTGATCTTCATCAAGGTCGGCCTCGGGCTCGACGGCGGGGCGAGCTACTTCCTGCCGCGCTTGGTCGGGTTGCGGGCCTACGAGCTCGCGTTGACCGGCGGCATGGTCGAAGCTGCGGAGGCGGAACGAATCGGCTTGGTGAACCACGTGTTTCCCGTCGACGGCTTCGCCGAGCGCGTCCAGAGCTATGCCGCGGGGCTCGCGGGTCAGGCGCCCATCGCCATGGGGAAAATCAAACAGTCGATCGATCGCGCGCTGGATGCTGGCCTCGACGAGGTGCTCGAGAGCGAGCGGCATCACCAGCAGGAGGTTCTGCGCACCGAAGACTTCAACGAAGGCGTGCGGGCGTTCCTCGAGAAGCGCGCGGCCGTCTACAAGGGGCGCTAATGGACCGCGCGAACCGCGAGGAGCTGATCGGCCGCATGCTCGAAGGCGACCGGGTATCGCTCGCCAAGCTGATCACGCTGGTCGAGAACCGCGATCCCGATACCCGCAAGGTCATGAGCGCTGTGTACGAGCGGGCGGGCCGCGCCTACGTGGTCGGAATCACGGGGCCGCCGGGCGCGGGGAAGTCGACACTCGTCGATCGCCTGATCGCGCGGCTACGCGGCGAGGGCTCGAGCGTCGGCGTCGTCGCGGTCGACCCGTCGAGTCCGTTCAGCGGCGGAGCCGTTCTCGGCGACCGCATTCGCATGCAGGCGCACTTTCTCGACGACGGGGTGTTCATCCGCAGCCTATCGACGCGCGGTCGCCACGGCGGCCTCGCCCGCGCGACCCGCGACGTGGTGCGCCTGCTCGACGCGTCGGGCAAGGATTTCGTGCTCGTCGAGACGGTCGGCGTGGGACAAACGGAGCTCGACATCATGGAGCTCGCCGAGACGACGTTGGTGATCCTAGTGCCGGAGGCGGGCGACACCGTGCAGGTGATGAAGGCGGGCTTGCTCGAGATCGCGGACGTGTTCGTGGTGAACAAGGCAGACCGCGAGGGAGCCGACCGGATGGTGGGCGAGCTCGAGCGCATGCTACACATGTTACCGGCGCAGGGCGCGTGGGAGGTGCCGGTGCTCGCCACCAAGGCCAATCAAGACGTAGGCATTGCCGAGCTGCTCGCGGCGATCCGCACGCATCGTGATCATCGCCGTGCCCACTCCGAATCGGAGCACGCGCGTCAAGGCCGGCGTCGCGAGGTCTACGACATCGCCGAAGAGGAGCTCGCGGCGCGACTGCGCCAAGCGATGAACGACGGCGAATTCGAGGATGTTCTCTCCCGGGTCGACCGCCAGGAAATGGACCCTTATGGAGCCGCCGGAGAGGTGCTCGAAGATCGCCAGCGGCTGGAGGCGATCTTGAGCTCGGTGCGCGGCGGCTGACCGGAGCGGGAGCCCGCGATGCCGGAGGTGATGGAAAGCTCGAGGGCCCGCGCGGGGCGGCTCGTCGCTGTCGGCGACGTCCACGGTTGCGTCGACGAGCTGTCGACGATGCTCGATGCGATCGCGCCCGCGGCCGCCGACACCATCGTGTTCCTCGGCGACTACGTGGATCGAGGGCCGAGCTCGCGCGACGTGATCGATCGCCTGATCGCGCTGCGCGATTCCGGCACCTGCAGCACGGTGTTCCTGCGCGGCAATCACGAGGACATGTTTCTCGCCTTCCTCGGCGAAGAGGGGCGGCACGGCGACGTCTTCCTCTTCAATGGAGGGCGAATGACTCTGGCGAGCTACGGCTTGGCCGCCTACTCGCGAGGAGAAGACGCTCGGGCGAAGCTGCCGGAGTCCCATCTCGCCTTTCTCCGAGGGCTCGAGCTTCACCATCTCGCCGATCCGTTCTTGTTCGTCCACGCTGGGATCTCGCCCCTTCGCTCGCTCGAAGAGCAACGTGAAGAGGATTTGCTTTGGATCCGCGAGGAGTTCATCCGCAACCGCCACCGGCTGCCGCAAACCGTCGTATTCGGGCACACGCCTCAGCGCGAGGTGTTGTGGCACCTGCCGTTCAAGATCGGCCTCGACACGGGATGCGTATACGGCAACAAGCTGTCGTGCCTCGATTTCACGTCCGGAACGCTGCTGCAGGTGGAGCGCGCGTCGCGCAAAGTAAAGCGGCAGGACGTTTCAGCGGACATCGTGCGCTTGAAGGAGCGTGCCCGGCGGGCATAGACGCCGGGGAGGCGGGGCGCGGGTGTCGCCGCGCGGAAGACGCAAGCCGCTAGCGCCCGAGCCGGAACCCCACGTCGACGAGGATCTCGGCACCGCGGCGTACGGCATCGCCTGGGCGTTCGTGAAGAAGTAAGCTCGCGCGCGGGTCGAACGATGCGCGCGATGACGGTCACGGAATGGTGCGAGCCGTGGGACATGCGGCTCATGGATCCTTCCCGACGGTGGATTGGGTCGAAGAAGGCGGCCACCAACGGGAGGGGAGCGGGACGTCATCTACGATCCGGTGGGTGGAGAGATCTTCGATCTCTCCACCAAGGTGATCACCTTCGGGGGCCGCTTCCTGGTGATCGGCTTCGCCTCCGGAAAGATTCCGTCGATCCAAGCCAATCGAATCCTGCTGAAAAAACATTTCGATCGTCGGCTTGCACTGGGCGCATACCGAACGCACGATCCTGCGAAGATCGGCGAAGCCAACGCCGAGCTGTTTGCGCTCTACGAGAAGGGCGCGATCCGACCCGTGGTCTCGTCGGTTCGCCCGCTCGCCGAGGCGGCCGCTGCTCTAGAGGAATCGCGTCCCGCCGCAGCGTCGGCAAGATGGTGCTGATTCCGCAGCGCGAAGAGAGTGCCTTAAGCGAGGAGGCGGCGGCGCACCAGGGCCGTAGCGATCGAATACGAAACCGCGCCGTAGCCGACTAGGACCGAGAGATCGAGCGTCGCATGTGCAGGCCAGCCCCCGGTCATCAACGGGCGGATGAGCTCGACGGCGTGGGTGAGTGGCAGAAACGCCGCGGCCGAGCGGAGAGGCGGCGGCAGGCCCTCCAGGGGAAAGAAGACGCCGCAGAAGAGCATCATCGGCGTCACCACCAGCGTCACGTAATAGACAAAGAACTCGTAGTTCTTGGAGATCGCCGTGACGACCAGTGCCATCGCGGCGAAGCACGTGCCGACGAGCAGCGCGATCGGCAGCACGAGCAGCGCCTGGGGCCCGCGCACGATGCCGAGCCCCGCCGCGACGACGAGGATCGCACTGGCGCTGAAGAGGCTCTTGGTCCCCGCCCAGATCGTCTCGCCCAAGACGATGTCGTCGACGTCGAGCGGCGCGGCGAGCATTCCGGCCCAGGTTTGCTGCGTGGTCATGCGCGTGTACGCGGAGTAGAGCGCTTCGAAGGTCGCCGTATTCATCGCGCTTGAACAGACGATCCCGGACGCCAGGAACGTGATGTACGGCATGCCTTCCATCGTCCCGACGAAGCGACCGAGGCCATATCCCAGGGCGAGCAGGTAGAGCAGCGGGTCGCCGAAGTTCCCGACCAGCGACGGGATCGAGAGCTTGCGCCACACCAGCAGATGCCGTTGCCAGACCGGCAGCCAACGCGCGCTCGGCAGGGGGAGCGAGCGACTCATCCGTCCCGCAGCTCCCTCCCGGTGAGCTTGACGAACACATCTTCGAGGTTGGCGGGGCGGTGGAGGAAGTTGAGCTCCGGTCGGTTGCGTAGGTCCTCCAACAGCGCGCTGGCGTTTCCTGCGTAGCAGAAGGCCGTCTCGCCGACCTGCTCCGTGCGGCCGCAAAGCGCCCGGCCGCGGTCCTCGAGCCAGCGCTCGACGCCCGGGCCATAGACCTCCAGCACCTGCGGCTCGACGTGCTCTCGTACGAGATCCTGCGGCCGGCCGCTCACCAGGATTCGTCCGTGATCCATGATCACCAGACGATCGCACAGTCGCTCGGCCTCTTCCATGTAGTTCGTGGTCAGGATCAACGTCTTGCCCTGGCCGAGCAGCGAGCGCAGGCGCTGCCAGATCAGTTGCCGCGCTTGCGGATCGAGCCCGGTCGTCGGCTCGTCGAGCACCAAGAGATCCGGCTGGTTGATCAGCGCTCGAGCCAAGATCAGCCGCCGTCGCATGCCGCCCGAGAGCGTGTGGATCGCCGCCGACGCCTTCGACTCGAGCGCCGCGAAGGCGAGCAGCTCCGGGATGCGTGACGCGGTCTCGCTCTTTCGGAGATCGAAGTAGCGACCATAGACGGACAAGTTTTCGATCACCGTGAAGTCGGGATCGAGGTTGTCTCCCTGGGGCACGACGCCGATGTGCCGGCGCATCAGCCTCGCGCGGTCCGGAATCGGGAAACCGAGCACTTCGAGATTGCCAGCACTCGGCGGCGTGAGACCGATGAGCATGCGGAGCGTCGTCGTCTTGCCCGCGCCGTTGGGGCCGAGAATTCCAAAGCATTCGCCGCGGTCGACGGAGAGGTCGATCGCGTCGACCACCGGGCGGCCATCGTAGATCTTGGTGAGCCCGCTCGCCGCTACCACCGCCCCGCCGTTGCGCTGGCTCATGATCGGATTCAGGATAACGACTGCGCGGGCGAGCAATGTCAACGGCCGAGATCGGCGTCAGCCAGCACGAGTCCACCGTCACCTTACGGCGCTTCCCGGCACGATGCCGGACGCTCTGCTCCGCTGCGATCCGTCGGCGCGGAGCGCGGACGATCTCGTGAAGGCGCTGCGGGCCATGGCCTGGGTCGTGCTCGCGATCGCGCTCGGTCGCCTGACCGGAGGGCCGATGGTGACGAGAATCGTGGTGTCGAAGTCGCAAGGCCTGCTCACCGCCTATGGCGCCGACGGTCGGGTTCTCAAGAGCTTTCCCGCGATCATCGGCCACCAGCCCTCGGGCACCAAAATGCGAGAGGGTGACGAGCGCACGCCCGAAGGCGCGTACACCGTCTGTTTCAAGAACCCACAGAGCCGCTTCCATCTTTCGCTCGGGTTGAGCTACCCGAACGTGGCCGACGCCGCGCGCGGTCTGCGGGAAGGATCGATCACGCAACTCGAGTATCGGCAGATCGTCGAGGCGCACGATGCGGGCCGCGTGCCGCCGTGGAAGACGGCGCTCGGCGGCGAGATCTTCATTCACGGCGGTATGGAGGAGCGGGAAGGAACCGCCGGTTGCGTGGCGATCAGCGACGAAGCGATCGAAGAGCTCTTTCCGCAGATCACGCTCGGCACGCCGGTCGTCATCGAGCCGTGACAACCGCCGCGGGGACCGATAGAGTAGGACGTTCGCCGTTGGAGGAGCCATGAGCCAGATCGGAGACCGCGTTCAGTTCGCCCGGGATTGCGACGTCGTTCAAATCCCCGCCGGCCATCGATTGACGCTGCCGCGCGGCACCGAAGCCGTGCTCCAGCAAGCGCTGGGCGGCACGTTCACGCTGCAGGTGCCGAAGCTCGGTGCTCTCGTGCGGCTCGCGGGCCGCGACGCCGATGCGATCGGCCTGCCGGTCGAAGAGCCGAAGCCGGCCGGTCCGAGCCCCCACGCCGGCGATCTCGAGCGGCGGGTGTGGGAGACGCTCAAGAGCTGCTACGATCCGGAAATTCCGGTGAACATCGTCGATCTCGGCCTCGTCTACGACCTGAGGATCGCTGCGCGTCCCGACGGTGGCGGCAGCGCGGTCAGCGTGAAGATGACGTTGACGGCCCAGGGCTGCGGGATGGGTGGTACGATCGCCGCCGACGCACAGCAGAAGATCGAGACGCTTCCAGGCGTCGACGAGGCGCGCGTCGAGATCGTATGGGATCCCCCGTGGAGTCCGCAGATGATCTCTCCGGAAGGGCGGGAGAAGCTCGGCATCGGTTGACGGAGCCATCGCGGCGCGAGGATGAGCCGATCGAAGAGCGAGGCGGTTTGAAGTCCGCTAGTAGGTCTGGATTTGCACCAAGCGTCCGTTCTCGAACGTCAGCGTGCCTAGAGTCGAAAGCTGTCCGCTGTATATCCACGTCTCGGCGCCGCCTCCACTCGCGGTCATGCGGCTCTCGCGCGTTGCGGGCGCGCCGGCGGCCTCGAGCACTTCTTGATCCGACATGCCGAGTCGCAGCGCGTTCAGCCGCTTGGTCTGGCTCTCGTCCTGCGCGATCAGGTCGAAGACCGTAGAGCGGAAGTCCTCCGCCGCCTGCACCCGCGGGTCTGGGCGCGGCGCGCAGCCTGCGGCGAGCAGCGCGACGGACGCGATCGCGACAGGGAGCCACCAGGGCGCGGGAAGCGAAGAGACGAGCATGGGTCGATTCGACGTCTTTGCAGCGTCGATCCGATCGGGGAGGCACGCTATCTGCGGAAGATGGCCCGCGCAAGTCGGGTTTGCAACGCGGCGTGCCCGAGTGCGCCGGCTTCCCTAAGCGCCGTGTGGCAAGCTAAGCCATGGTGATGGACCGGCACGTCGAGGTCGCGATCGCTGCTGCGCGTGCGGCTGGCGAGATCGCTCTGCGTCACTTCCGTACCGACCTCGCCGTCGAGACCAAGGCCGATCGCTCCCCGGTCACCCAAGCCGATCGCGCGTGCGAGCGCCGGATCGTCGAGATTCTTCGCGATGGGTTTCCCGAGTACGGGTTCTACGGCGAGGAGATGGGAGAGCAGCCGGGGCGCACGACGAAGCGTTGGATCATCGATCCGATCGACGGAACAAAGAGCTTCGTGCGCGGCATTCCCTTTTTCGCGACGTTGATCGGGCTCGAAGAGGAGGGCGAGGTGACGGCCGGCGTGGTCTATGCGCCGGCGACGGGGGAGCTGCTCCACGCGCGAAGAGGGCAGGGCGGGTACGACGAAGCGGGGAATCGACTGCGAGTGAGCGACGTTTCGAGCTTGTCCGCCTCGATGGTGAGCTTCGGAGGGCTCGACATTTTCCGGCGCCGAGGCTACTGGCGCGCGATCGAGCGCATCGTCGAAGCCTCTGGGCGGCAGCGCGGATACGGGGACTATTTGGGCAGCGCGGCGGTCATCCGCGGTTGGAGCGAGGCGATGGTCGAGATGGACGTCAAGCCGTGGGACCTGGCTCCACTGAAAATCCTCGTCGAAGAAGCCGGCGGAAAGCTGACGGACGTCGCGGGGCGGGCGACCATCTACGGAGGATCGGCGGTCGTCACCAACGGACAGATCCACGACGAGGTCGTCGAGATCCTACGGTCCTCTGCCGCGCCCGCTAGCCGTAGCGGCGCTCGAGCTTGATCGAGCAGGTACCGACTTTGAGCTGCAGCGCGAGCGGGGTGCCCACCTGAGTCGTCGCGATGGTTTGCTCGGCACAGGCTTCTTGGTCTTGTTCCGGGCCGAGAAAGCCGCGGAAGGCGAATACCGTGATCTCAGGTGCTTGCGTGTCGATTTCCACCACGAAGGGGCCCGGCGCGGCTAGCTTCGCTTCGCCGAGGAAGCGACCCGGGCACTTCTTGAATACGTAGAGCTGCTGTGAGCAAGCCTCGTAGACGGCGACGCCGAGCGGCAGCCGGTGTAGAGTCGGGTAGCTGCGCAACGGCGTCTGAGTCGCGCCCTCGGTAGCTCCCGGGGTCGGCGTGGGAAGCGCGCTCGCCGCCCTCTGAGTCGCCGGAGTCGGTGTCGGATCGACGACGTCTGCAACCGTCCCCGATACGCGGAGGCTCTCGCCTGGAGGCGTCAGCTTGGGCGCGCATGCCAGCGCGCCGCCGACGAGAGCGCCGACCACCGCCGCGTTTCGCAATACGCGCCCGCGATCGAGAGCAACCCGGTTCATGTGCTCGCGCGGCGTACAGGCTTCTGCTTCGCTTCGTCCTTTGCGCCGAGGAGGCTCGTCATGGATTCACGGACACTCTCGTAGCAGCTCCGACACATCTCCGAGCGTGCGCTCCAAGCGGCAAGCGAGGGGCGCTCCCTCGACTCCACGCTGACCTCGACAAGGTCATCGGGCCCTTCGACCTCGACATTGCACCGATCACAGTAAAACCGAACCATGACGTTCTCCTTCGCGCGTCACCGTTGTGCCGGAATTCACCGCGAAAGGGAATCGGAGGAACGCCCGCCGCGCGCGATCGCGCGATGAGGGTGCATCTCGCCGCGTGCTCGGTACAGGAAGCACGCGTCCCCCCCGCGGCCCTGCGCGCGTGACGATCTGCACCCTCCTCCCGTCGATCGCCCCACGCCCCGCCAGAAGCTCGTTAGGCGAGTCGCTTCGCTCCTCGCTATGAGGATTCTCAACCCAGCCTCACTACGCCTCATTCTTGCATTCGCTCTGCGTTCGATAGCGAGTCGCTTCTAGCTAGAGTATACTCAACAACCACCCCACGACGCCGGACGGTGCCCGAATCTTGGGTGCGTTCCGAGCTCGTAGGGAGGCAACACGCTAAG
>JBEVNX010000123.1:0-5423 GCA_040507895.1 Binatia bacterium
GGGTATGAGAATAGGTAGTCAAGCCGGGGGCTTCGTTCATAGATGATTTGTGGGCCGACTCGCTCGACATCGTCGTGCTAGTCATGGCGCTTGAAGAAGAATACGAGATGGAGATCTCCGACGAGGATGCCGAAAAGATCAAGACCGTCGGCGATGTCGTGAACTACATCGAGGAGCACAAGAAGTGAGAAGAGGTCGAGGACGAGCCGCGACCGACGCGGTTCGGCGCCGCGGACGGCGAGGAGCCCCGACCCAGCCCGCCCGAAACGGTCGCGGCTCTCTCTGACCGGAGATGAAATGTCCCTTCTGCCGAGACCTCGAAAACAAAGTCATCGATTCTCGCCTCAGTAAAGACGGCGACATCATCCGCCGCCGGCGCGAGTGCCTGCGCTGCGAGCGGCGCTTCACCACGTACGAGCGCGTCGAAGAGATGCTGCCGATGATCGTCAAGAAGGACGGTCGTCGGGAGGTCTACGAGAGGCTCAAGGTTGTCGCCGGTCTCAAGAAGGCCTGCGAGAAGCGCCCCGTGAGTATGGAGCGCATCGAGCAGACCGCGGACCGCATCGAGCGCATGCTGCAGGAGCGCGGCGAAAAGGAAGTCGCGAGCTCGGTGATCGGCGAGGCGATCATGAAGGCGCTCTACGACCTGGACAAGGTCGCCTACGTGCGCTTCGCCTCGGTTTACCGCTCGTTCGAAGACGTGAACGAGTTCATGCGGGAATTGAAGGATCTCATCCAATCGACGCGGGACGAAGGCGCCCCGAAAAGCGGACGCGGCAAGCGCAAGGCCCGGGTGTGAGGAGGCCGGCGGAGCCTCGGCGCGAGGCGGCCGACCTTCGCTCGATGCGCGAAGCGCTGCGGCTAGCGGAACGGGGTGCCGGCCGGACGAGCCCGAATCCCGCAGTCGGCGCGGTGGTCGCGCGCGGCGGCCGCTGGGTCGGCCGCGGACATCATCGTCGCGCCGGTGGACCGCATGCCGAGGTCTTTGCGCTCCGGCAGGCGGGCACGCGGGCGCGCGGCGCCACGCTCTACGTCACGCTCGAGCCCTGCTGCCACTTCGGGCGCACTCCGCCCTGCGTGGACGCGGTTCTCGCCTCGGGTGTATCACGCGTCGTCGTCGGCTCGCTCGATCCGAATCCTCGCGTGCGCGGTCGCGGCGTCACGCGGTTACGCCGCGCGGGCTTGCGGGTCGACGTCGGCGTGCTCGAGGAGGAGTGTCGTGCGCTCAATGAGGACTACGCAAAGCATGTGACCCGCGGCCTTCCGTTCGTCGTAATGAAACTCGCCGCCACGCTCGACGGGCGCATCGCGGCGGCGAGCGGCGACTCGCGTTGGGTGACGGGTGCAGCCGCGCGGCGGCGCGTGCACGAGATGCGCAATCGCCTCGATGCCGTCGTGGTCGGCTCCGAGACCGTGCGGATCGACGATCCGGAGCTCACCTGCAGGCTGCGCGGCGGCCGGCATCCGCTACGCGTGATCCTCGACGGGCGTTTGCGCTGCCCCCACTCGGCGCGTGTCTTCACCCGCGACCCCGAGCGCACTCGCCTCTACACTCTCGCCGACGACGGCGCGAAGGCCGAGCGCTTGCGCCGGCGAGGTGTCACCGTGCGCCGCGGCGGCGGCGATCGGGCGGGGTCGCTTCGCCACGTGCTGCGGGATCTCGCCAGGGACGGAATCAAGAGCCTGCTGATCGAGGGCGGGGGAGTGCTGGCGGCTCATGCGCTGCGCGCTGGCCTCGTTGACCGCCTCGCAGTTTTCCTTGCCCCCAAGATCCTTGGCGGAGACGGCAGGCCGGTGGTCGCGCCGATGCACATCCGGCGCATGGCGGACGCTCTGTCGATCGTGGACGTGAGGCTTGAGCGGCTCGGCGCGGACCTTCTCGTCCAAGGCCGTCCCACCTTCCGAAAAACCCGATGAACCGCTAGCATCGACGGGACATGGACTTCGACCAGATCCTCGAGGCCGTACGCAACGGTCAGATGGCGGTCGTCGTCGACGAGCGCGACGGCAGCGGTGAGCTCTCGCTCGCCGCCACGCGCATCACGCCCGAGGCCATTAACTTCATGGCGACCCACGCCCGCGGCTTGGTGTGCCTGGCGCTCACGGAGGAAAAGCTCCGCGCGCTCGGCATCCCGTTGGTGGCGGGCGAGGGCAGCGCGCGCAGAACGTTCGGCGTGTCGATCGAAGCGAAGCGAGGAGTGTCGACGGGCATTTCTGCCGCCGATCGTGCGACCACGATCCTCGCGGCCGTGGCCGAGAGCGCCACCCCCGACGATCTGGTCATGCCCGGCCACGTGCTGCCCGTGCAGGTGCGACGCGGCGGCGTGCTGTCGCGCCCGCAAATCCCGGAGGCCTCGGTCGACCTCTCTCGATTGGCGGGCATGCCTCCGATGGCCGTGACGTGTGCGATCTTGCGTGACGACGGCGCGATCGCGCACGGCGCCGACCTCGAGGCGTTCGCCGAGCGCCACAACCTGCCGCGCGTCACGATCGAGGCTCTGGTGCGCTACCGGCTGCGCTTCGAGACGCTGGTCACACGCGTCGCTCGCTCGTCGATTCGCACGCCGGTCGGTGAGTTCGAGACGATCGCTTATCGCAGCGAGGTCGACCCTTACGAACACGTGGCGCTGGTTCGTGGCGAGGTCGCGGGAGACGAGCCGGTGGTGGTGCGCATCCACTCGCAGTGCTTGACCGGCGACGTGTTCGGGTCGCTGCGCTGCGACTGCGGAGATCAGCTGCAGCAAGCGTTCGCGCAGATCGCTCGCGAGGAGCGAGGCGTGCTGATCTATCTTCGCCAGGAAGGACGCGGCATCGGCCTCGGCAACAAGATCCGCGCCTACGCGCTCCAGGACAGAGGTCGCGACACGGTGCAGGCGAACCTCGACCTGGGCTTCAAGGAAGACTTGCGCGACTACGGGATCGCCGCGCAGATTCTCCGCGAGCTGGGCGTCTCGCGGGTCCGACTCTTGACCAACAACCCGCGCAAGATCGCCGGGCTGCAGCGCTACGGCGTCCAAGTCGTCGAGCGCATTGCGCTGGAATCGACGCCGCACGACGACAACATCGAGTATCTGCGCACCAAGCGGGAGAAGCTCGGCCACTTCTTCAGCACGCTGCCGCTGCTCACCTGACGGGCGCCGCACAGCCGTTCGGGACGAACCATGCCTCGCGAACTCATCGGCACGCTCAACGGGGCCGGCCTCCGCGTCGGCGTCGTGGTCGCCCGCTTCAACGGCTACATCACCGAGCGGCTACTCGCCGGCGCGTTGCGGGCGCTCGGTGAGGCCGGGGTGTCCGACGGCGACGTGACGATCGTGCGCGTTCCGGGGGCGTTCGAAGTCCCGCTCGCGGCCCGCGAGCTCGCCCGGGCCGGCCAGGTCGACGCGGTCGTTTGCCTCGCGGCCGTGATCCGCGGCGACACGCCGCACTTCGAGTTCGTCGCGCAGGCGGCGGCCGACGGCGTGCGCCAAGGCATGCTCGAGGCGCTGGTGCCGATGTCGTTCGGCGTGCTGACCACCAACACCGTCGAGCAGGCCGTCGAGCGCTCGAACGAGGGCCAGGGGAACAAGGGTGCCGAGGCGGTGCAAACGGCGATCGAGATGGTGCGGGTGCAGCAGGCCATCCGCGGGGAGCGGCGCCGATGAGCCTCCGTCGCGACGGCCGCGAGCTGGCGCTGCAGGCTCTCTATCGCATCGAGCTGACCGGGGACTCGTCGCCCGAGGCGGCCGAGCTTCTTTGGCAGCACTTCGAGGCGCCGCTTCTCGCCCGCGGCTTCGCCCTCGAGCTCGTCGATCGCGTGCTCGCCGAGCGCGGGCGCATCGACGAGTTGGTCGCCGATGCGGCGGACAACTGGAGCCTCGGACGAATCTCCCGAGTCGATCTCAGCATCTTGCGCATCGCCGCCTGCGAGCTGCTGGGCGCGAGGGACCGTGTTCCGACGAGTGTGGTGATCGACGAGGCGATCGAGATCGCTCGGCGCTATGGCGGCGAAGAGTCGTCGGAGTTTGTCAACGGCATCCTCGACCAGATCGCCGGTCGCCTCGGTGTGCGCGAGCGCCGCGACTCCTCCGAACCGTAGCCCGGCCGGCGAGCCGACGGACCCTTCATGCCGTACGACCACAAGACCGCCGAGCCCAAATGGCAAGCGCGTTGGGAGGCGGAGAACGCCTTCGCCACCGATCTCGATCCGGCCAAGCCAAAGATCTACATCCTCGACATGTTCCCCTATCCCTCGGGCGCGGGCCTGCACGTCGGCCACTGCGAGGGCTACACCGCAACCGACGTGCTCGCCCGCTATAAGCGCGCCAAGGGCTTCCGCGTGCTTCACCCGATGGGCTGGGACGCCTTCGGTCTGCCGGCCGAGCTCTACGCTGTTCGTACCGGGGTTCATCCGGCGAAGACCACGGCGACGGCGATCGCCAACTTCAAGCGTCAGAACCGCTCGCTCGGCTTTTCCTACGACTGGTCACGAGAGATCGACACGACCGACCCCGCCTACGTCCGATGGACGCAGTGGATCTTCCTGAAGCTCTTCGAGCGGGGCCTCGCGTACGAGGCCGTGGCGCCGATCAACTGGTGCCCCCACGATCGCACCGGCCTCGCCAACGAAGAAGTGAAGCAGGGACGCTGCGAGCGCTGCGGCACTCTCGTGGAGAAGCGGAATCTCCGCCAGTGGATCCTGCGCATCACGGCCTACGCCGATCGTCTGCTCGCCGACCTCGACGGCCTCGACTGGCCCGAGGGCACGCGGACGATGCAGCGCGAGTGGATCGGCCGGAGCGAGGGGGCGGACATCACGTTCCGCGTGGCGGACGGCTCACCGGGTGCCGGCGAACCGATCGTCGTCTTCACGACGCGCCCCGACACGCTCTACGGCGCCACGTACGTCGTACTCGCTCCCGAGCACCCGCTGGCCGAGGTCGTGACGACGCCCGCAACACGGGCTGCCGTCGCCGCGTACCTCGCGACGGCAAGAAACAAGAGCGAGCGCGAGCGACTCGAACAGGCCAAGACCAAGACGGGCGTCGCGACCGGTGCATTCGCCGTGAATCCGGTGAACGGCGCCCGAGTACCGATCTGGATCGCCGACTACGTGCTCGCCGGCTACGGCACCGGCGCCATCATGGCGGTGCCGGCGCATGACGAGCGTGACTTCGAGTTCGCCAAGGCCTTCGACCTGCCGATCGTCTCGGTGATCGCGCCGAGAGACGGCACACCGGTCGCCGCGGACCGCCCCTTCGTCGACGATGGGCCGGGGGTCGCGATGGTGAACTCCGGGGCGCACACGGGTCTCGACTCCGACGCCGGCAAGAAGGCCGTCGTGGAGTCGTTGAGGGCACAGGGCCTCGCCGCCCCGCGGGTGAGCTACAAGCTCCGCGATTGGATCTTCTCGCGGCAGCGCTATTGGGGGGAGCCGATCCCCA
>JBEVNX010000145.1:0-15080 GCA_040507895.1 Binatia bacterium
GCGGAGGCCGACGAGAGCGCGGGCGACGTGCGCGAGCCCGCGCGAAGCCTCGGCGGATCGGTCGTCGTTCGGATCGTGCTCGTCTCTCGACACGCGTGGTTCTTCGGTCGCCGCGGGGAAAGAGGCGGTGCTCTCCCTCATCTCAGGTTGGCGCGCTCGCGTTCCCTGCCGATCAGCACCGGCGCGGGGAGCGTGGCGGGCGTGGCTTTCCGCTCCCCGCGCGTGTAGATGCTGAACTGCATCAGACGCAGGCGCACCACGGCATCCGGGACGAAGTGCGGAACGTCGTGGTGGAGGTGCGGCAGCTCGATCGTCAGCGCCACGCCGCCCGCGAGCGTCTCGGCGGTCGCACGCACGATCGGGCCGGTGCGCTGCACCCCGGCGACGCGCACGTCGACGCCGGGGCCGCCGGGCTCGGCGAGCCGCAAGTCGCCGGGCCGCACGTAGACGTCGACGGCGCCGCTCGGATGGATCCGGTCGGTGGCGATCGGCTGCTCGGCGCCCGGCAGGTGGACGCTCCGGCCGCGGATCTCCGCGGGCAGCACGTTCGTGTCGCCGAGGAAGTCGAAGACGAACGGCGAGGAGGGATGCTCGTAGAGCTCGTCCGTCGACCCGATCTGCTCGATCCGGCCTTGGTTCATGACCACGATGCGGTCGGCGAGCTCCATCGCTTCTTCTTGGTCGTGGGTGACGAAGATGCTGGTGACGTGGATCTCCTCGTGGAGCCTGCGGAGCCACTGCCGGAGCTCCTGGCGCACCTTCGCGTCGAGCGCGCCGAAGGGCTCGTCAAGCAGCAACACCCTGGGCTCCGCGGCGAGCGCCCTGGCCAGGGCGACGCGCTGCCGTTGACCGCCGGAGAGTTGCCCCGGGTAGCGCGACTCCAGGCCCTCGAGCCGCACGAGCTTCAGGAGCTCCGCGACGCGCGAGTGGATCCTCGCCCTGGGAGTCTTCCGCACGCGGAGGCCGTAGCCGACGTTCTCGGCGACCGTCATGTGACGGAAGAGCGCGTAGTGCTGGAAGACGAAGCCGACGTTGCGCTCGCGCGCCGACAGCTCGGTGATGTTCTCCCCCTGAAGCCACACGGAGCCGCGATCGGCGACCTCGAGGCCGGCGATGATGCGGAGGAGCGTCGTCTTCCCCGAGCCGGACGGCCCGAGGAGGGCGAGCAAATCGCCGTCCGGAACCTCGAGGCTGACGTCGTCGAGCGCGGTGAAGTCGCCGAAGGTCTTGAAGACGTTCTCGATGCGGATGCTCACGGCCTGCCCCCTTTTCTCTCCGAGTCGTCGCCGCTCCGCATGGAAGGCACCCTTCTCTCGAGCTTGATCTTCGCGACCAAGGTGAGGATCGCCACCAGCGTCAGCAGCGACGCCACCGCGAACGATCCCGGGAGGTTGTATTCCTGGAAGAGCTTCTCGATCCTGAGCGGCATCGTGTCGGTCTGCCCGGCGATGTGTCCGGACACCACATAGACTGCGCCGAACTCGCCCATCGCGCGCGCGTTGCAGAGGATCACGCCGTAGACCAGGCCCCATTTGATGTTCGGCAGCGTGACGTCGCGGAACATCCGCCAGCCGCTGGCGCCGAGGCTCACCGCCGCCAGGTCTTCGTCCGGTCCGGCGGCTTCCAGGACCGGGATCAACTCCCGCGCCACAAACGGGAAGGTGACGAACGCGGTCGCCAGCACCAGTCCGGGAGTGGCGAAGATGATCTTCAAGCTCTGGTTGCGGGGCCAGACCTCGAAGTGCTGCTGGAGGAAGAAGAGCGCGCCGAACACGGCGGCGCCCCCCACCACCATCACCGGCAGCGAACGTTCCCAGATGGCACGGCGTGCCTTCGGATTCGCGGGGCGGAGCATCAGGAGCAGGAGAACGAAGGCGCTGGCGGCGAGGGCGGAGGTCAGATAGGGCACGACCGCGTAGCCGTCGCGGCGGAGGAACTCTCCGAAGTAGCCTTGCAGGCCGAAGATCAGCACGAACATCAGCCCGGCGACCACCGGGGAGACGGAGAACGGCAGGTCGATGGCCGCCGTCAAGAGCGTCCGCCCGCGGAAGTCGAACCGGGCGATGGCCCAGGCCGCCGCGACGCCGAAGATCACGTTCGCGGCCAGCGCGATCGGCGCGACGGTCAGGGTGAGGACGATCGAGTGGCGCGTATCGGCGTCGGCGAACAGGTTCTTCCAGTAGATCCCGACGCCCTCGCTCAGGGCCTGCGCGAAGATGTCGACCAGCGGCACGACGATCAGGACGCCGACCACGACGAGGACGAGCGACGTGAGGCCCCACCGTACCCACGCCGGATCCCGCTGGGCGCGGCGAATCCGGCCCGCAGCAATGGCCGAATGCCTGCGCGGGGCTGCCTCAGTGCTCATGGCGCAAGCTCCATCGTTCGAGGCGGTTGATCAGCACGAGCATCGAGAACGAGACGATCAGCAGCACGACGGCGATCGCCGTGGCCTCGCCGTAAGCGAACTCCTCGAGGCGCGCAACGATCAGGATCGGCGCGATCTCCGTCTTGTAGGGCATGTTGCCCGAGACGAAGACCACCGAACCGTACTCGCCGACGCCGCGCGCGAATGCGAGCGCGAAGCCGGTGATCAGCGCGGGAACCAGCATGGGGAAGACGACGTCCCGGAACGCCTGCCAGCGGTTCGCGCCGAGCGAGGCTGCCGCTTCCTCGGACTCCGGATCGAGGTCCTCGAGGATCGGCTGCACGGTCCTCACCACGAACGGCAAGCCGACGAAAACCAGCACGAGGACGATCGCGAACCGGCTGTAGGCGCCGTGGATCCCGAGCGGCACCAGGTATTGCCCGAGCCAGCCGGTCTTCACGTAGAGCGCGGAGTAGACCAGGCCCGCGACCGCCGTCGGCAGGGCGAGCGGCAAGTCGACGAGCGAGTCGACGAGCTTCTTCCCGGCGAAGTCGTAGCGCACGAGGACCCACGCGACGAGCAGACCGACAAGCGAGTTTACGACGGCCGCGGCGAACGCGGCGCCGAACGTCAGGAAGTAGGCGGCGCGCGCGCGGCCGGTCCACACCGCTCCCCAGAACTCGTGCAGCGAGAGCGAGCCCGCCTTGAAGAAACACGCGGTGATCGGGATCAGGACGAGGATCGAGAGATAGAAGACCGTGTACCCGAGCGAGAGCGAGAACCCGGGGAGCACGCGGCGATCGACGGCCCTCATGACTTCGGCTTGTAGATCGCGTCGAACACGCCGCCTTCGCCGATGAACTGCTTGTGGGCGTCCTGGAAGTCCTTGGCGATCTCGGTGATGGCGAAGAGGCGGAGCTTCGGGAAGGTCGCGGCGCGCTTCGCGAGCACGGCCTCGTTACTGGGCCGGTAGAAGTGCTTGGCGATGATCTCCTGCGCCTCGTCGGTGTACAGGTACTCCAGGTAGGCCTCGGCGGCGTCACGGGTTTTCTTGCGGTCGACGTTTTCGTCGACCACCGCGACGTGCGGCTCGGCCCGGATGCTGATCGGAGGGTAGATGACCTCGAGCTCGCCCTTGGCTTCGCGGACTTCGAGCTGCGCCTCGTTCTCCCACGCCAGGTGCACGTCACCGATCTCTTTCTGCACGAACGTGGTGCTCGCGCCGCGGGCGCCCGAGTCGAGGACCGGGACCTGCTTGTAGAGCTTGGTCACGTAGTCGGTGGCGTCCTGCCGCGAGCCGCCGCGCAGCACGACCGAGCCCCAGGCGCTGAAGAAGCTCAGATAGCCGTTTCCCGAGGTCTTGGGATTCGGCGTGATGACCTCGACCCCCGGCTTCACGAGGTCGGGCCAGTCCTTGATAGCCTTGGGATTTCCCTTGCGGACGACGAAGACGATCGTCGAGTAGTACGGGAGCGAACGCTCCGGCAGGCGATCGATCCAGCCCGGCTTGATGAGACCCTTGGCGGCGATCGCGTCGGTGTCGATGATCGAGGCGAGCGTGACGACGTCCGCCTCCAGCCCGTCGATCACGGCGCGCGCCTGCGTGCTCGAGCCGCCGTGCGACTGGTTGATCGTCAGCTTCGCACTCTTCGCCTTCTCGTAGCGGGGGATGAAGCTCGCGTTGATGTCGCGCCAGAGCTCGCGCGTCGGATCGTACGAGACGTTCAGAAGCGTGATCCCGGGGTCGGCGAACGCCGGCGGAATGAACTGCAGAACGAGGGCGCTTAGAGCTGCAAGGAGCAAGGTCTTTCTCATGAGCGGGGTCGCCATCGATGGATTGCCTTCATCGACACGGAAAAATCCAAAGCAACGGCCATGCCGCCGGGTTTCGCGCTCGTAACCCCGAGAAATGCTGGGGAATTTAGCAGGCGGGGTGCCATAGCCCATCGAATATCACGGGATTTCTGTGAATACTCATTGCTTTACTGTGATTAAGCATGGATGTTGGCTTTGCGATGGAGCGCTCCACCCCTCTCCTCTTAAAGGTTTGGCGCGAGGCAGGCCGTCACATCGAGATCGACGACGCGGTCTCGCGGATCGCGCGCATGCTGGGCCGCCGCCTGCCGCTCGCCCTGTTACTCGTCGAGTGGATCGACCCGGAGCGCCGCTGCGTCGAGACGGTAGCCGCCGCCGACGCCGGCGGCGAGCCGCTGCCCGGGCCCCCGAAGCTGGAACGAACGGAAGCCGCAATGGAAGAGCTGCTCGCCTGGTGCGGGCGGCGCAAGGTGGCGCGGGGCAGCGCGACGGGCGGCGACGACGAGCGCCTCCTGCTTCGCCCTGCGGGAGACGATCGAGACTTCCTCGCCGGCCCCCTCAGCGTCGAAGGCGCACCGGCCGGGTTGCTCGTGCTCCTCGCCGAGGGGCAGGAGGCCTTCACGCGCGGGCATCAAGCGATCGTGCGCGTGCTCCTCGACCCGCTCTCGGCGGTGCTCGAGAACCACCGGCGCCTGCGCGACATCCGAGAGCACTGGGAGGCGGCCGAAGCCGACAAGCGCGCTGCCCTCTCGCGCCTCGGCCGCCAGACGCTCAGGGACGCCATCATCGGCGCCGACCTCGGGCTCCGATCCGTGATGGAGCGCGTCGAGTTGGTGGCGCGCTCCGACGTCCCCGTGCTGATCCTCGGCGAGACCGGATCGGGGAAGGAAGTCATCGCGCGCGCGATTCACGACCACTCGCCCCGCGCCGCGGGCCCGTTCCTGCGTGTCAATTGCGGCGCCATCAGCCCGGAGCTCATCGACTCCGAGCTCTTCGGGCACGAGCGCGGCAGCTTCACTGGAGCGGTCGCCGCCCGCAAGGGCTGGTTCGAGCGCGGCGACGGCGGCACGCTCCTCCTCGACGAGATCGGTGACCTGCCGGTCGCGGCGCAGGCGCGCCTGCTGCGGATCCTGCAGGACGGATTGTTCGAGCGGGTCGGCGGTGAGAAGCAGCTCCACACCGACGTGCGCGTCGTGGCGGCCACCAACCGTGACCTCCAGGCGATGGTCGGCGACGGCCGCTTCCGCGAGGACCTCTGGTACCGGATCGCGGTCTTCCCGATCCGGCTTCCGGCGCTCCGCGAGCGAGTCGAGGACATCCCCGCGCTCGCCCTGCACTTCGCGGTCCGGGCATCGCGCCGCTTCGGCACGCGGCCGCTCGCGCCCTCCCCGGACGATTTGAAGCAGCTCGCCTCCTATCCGTGGCCGGGCAACGTCCGCGAGCTCGGTACGGTCATCGACCGCGCGGCGATCCTCGGCGACGGAAAGCGGCTCGAGGTCGCAACCGCGCTCGGCATCGCCACCCGTCCGCCGACGTCACGGGTCGCGCCCGCCGAGGCCGCGGCGGGCGAGCCCGAGAACGCGGCGAGTGGCTTGCCGACGCTCGATGCCGCGATGACGGCGCACATCGCGGCGGCTCTCGCCCGGACCGCAGGACGCATCGAGGGGCCCTTCGGCGCCGCGCGCCTCCTCGCGATCAATCCGCACACGCTCCGCGCGCGTATGCGAAAGCTAGGCATCGACCGGCGCCGGTTTTGCCCGGCGAGCGGCGGACAGCCGGGCTAAAGCCCAGGAACCGCCGGCTACTTGCCCCCGGGCCTTGACGATCACCGCATCGATCATGGGGAACCGCGGCATCGTGAGATGCACGGTGACGCTAGAGTGGCCGCCTTGTAAGCGAACTCTTCTCCCTTCGTGTAGACTCGTTCCATGCTACCACGTAGCCAGACCCGAGCGCCGCTTTCAATAACTCTCGAACGCTTGACGCAGATCATGGATGCTGGCGCAGACATGTCACTACCCCAAGGCACGCCCGTGCCGGGACGCCCCGAACTGGATCTGATGGCGTCGCTCCTCGACGACGCAATCGACCTTTGTCTCGGCAGAGGAGGGCGGTTGCACTCAACTGAGCGCGACATCGCCGAAGCGCGCGAATGGGTCACGCTCGGCAACGTCGGACTGATATCGAAGCGTGCGGCTGGCTCGGTATCGAGCCGAGCATCGGACGGGCGGCGGTCCTGCGGCGACGCCACTCCCCACGGGCGGCGTGAACGAGCCCCGAGTAGGCCTTATCGGTACGGCGGCTCGCGCAGGAGAGTTTATGACTGACAGGCGCGGACTTCGACTACCTATGACATGGCAGGAAAATACTGCGGCCGGTCAGACCGATAGCGTTGCTCATGACGGTCGAATTCTCTCGAAGGTGATTCGACAAGAAACTGCTGCCGAAAACTGCATGACGACCAGAAACTCGCTGGGGAACTAGGGCAGGCTCATAGGTCAATCAATGCACCGTTTGGTGCGCGGGCGATGGCATCCCTAGAGGTTCGACGGCCGCGCTCGCTCTGTACGTCGCTGGAGAACGACCTGGACTCAGCGGCACGACGCTTGCGTTGCCCAGATGCAGTCAATCCTCGAAGCGGCCGAGTTTCAGCCCGCGAAGATCAAATACAAGGATTGAGTCGCTCATCGATGCGGCCGCCGCTCCTTCTTGACTAAAGCGCGGGCGGCGAAGTGGTCACTGCCTAAAGACGGAGAGAGAGAGTCCCTTGAAGAATTGCGCTAGCTCTGGTGTCCGCGGTAAACCGCGGGCTCGTCGGTGATCACGCTCGTCCTAGCCGTCTTCTTTTGCGTCCTCCTCGCCTCGTTGCTTGCTCTGGCCGAGGCGGCCATCAGCCGCATGACTCCTGTGCGGGCTCTGGCTCTGATTGACCAAGGATACCGAAATGCCGCGCTTCTCAAGCGGATCGAGAACGAACCCGCTCGTTATCTCAATGCGATCTATCTGATGGTGATGTTCGCCCAGAACGGCTCTGCGATTCTGGTCGCGATCCTGGCCGAGCACTACTTCGAGGACATCGGAATCACGATAGTCACGATCGTGTTTACGCTCGCCTATTTCGTTGTCGTCGAAGCGATGTCGAAGACCTTCGCGATCCTCCACAGCGACCGGGTCGCCCTGGCCCTCGCGCCGTTCGTCTGGCTGCTCGGGCTCGCGCTCTCGCTTCCGACGCGTGCCCTGATCGGTCTCGCGAACATCCTGCTTCCTGGTAAGGGGCTGAAGCAGGGACCGTTCGTAATCGCGCAGGAGATTCGCTCGCTCGCCGAGGTCGGGCACCAGGAAGGCGAGATCGAGGGGTACGAGAAGGAAATCATCCACTCAGTATTTCATTTCGGCGATCTGGTCGTCCGCGACATCATGGTGCCGCGGCCGGACGTCGTCGCGGTCGATCTCTCGAACCCGCTGGAAGCCGGGGCCAAGCTCATCATCGAGCACGGATTCACGCGTATTCCTGCCTATCGCGGCGACCTCGATCATATCGAAGGTATCGTGCACGCCAAAGACGTCCTCGACCTCCTGTATCAAGGCCGGCGCGACGTCTCGCTCGCCGAGATGCTGCGGCCGGTGAAATTCGTCCCGGACTCGAAGCGGGTCGCCGAGCTGCTGCGCGAGATGCAGCAGGAAGGGTTTCAGCTCGCCATTGTGACCGACGAGTACGGATCGGTGTCGGGTCAGGTGAGCCTCGAGGATCTACTGGAAAAGCTAGTCGGCCAGATCAGTGACGAGCACGACCGCGAAGCGCCCGACGTCACGCGGCTTGGCGACGGCCGCTACCGCGTCAATGCCGCGCTGCCGATTTTGGAGCTGAAGGAAATTCTGGGCGCCGAACTGCCGCGGAACGGGTGGAATACCGTTGGTGGGCTCATCTACGGTCTTGCCGGTGCCATTCCCGCTGAGGGTGCGACCGTGGCGGTGGAAAATTTCCAATTCACTGTGGAGAAAGTTCGAGGCCGGAGGATCGTCACAGTCCTTGTCACAAAGCTCTCTCCCGGAACGCCGGAAACAAAGCGAGGCCGGCCGTGAGTCGTCGTCGTTCGAATTCCTCTACGTAGAAACCGAAATTGAACCACGTGGTTCAATTTCTCGGCTACGCGTGCCCCAGCGCTCTGCCGATTCGTGTGCGCACTGTGGGCGACCGCATCCTGGTCGTGGAAGTCGAACACGTAGTCGGGCCAGCAGCACGTGTCAGTACCTTCGGAGACGCTTAAGCCAGCGAGATGAGCTCCGATCTAGGGCGGGCAAGCGCGAAGGCGTCACTCTGTCTGCTGAGGACGCGCTCCTTGCGCGAGGGCACCGGAAGGGACCACCTCAAACTGCCTCCCTACCACTACGGGTGCGGTGTCCAGATGGATCCGGCCTCCAGGTATCCGCTGAAGATCATACGAGGATCGAACATCGTACGGCGCAGAAGCCAAGGCCCTGCTTCCCTTCCGGCCGCGAAGCCGCCGGATCAGCGCGCGAGTACAGGGAGGTTGCCGATCGTGAAGAGTCTCTCGGGGACGCGATCGTCCACGACGATGCGGTGCATCTGGCTGAAGTTGGCCCGCCCGGTCTCGTGATTGATCGCATTGTATGCGAGCCACAGAGGCGCCCGCACGTGCTCGTTCCCAGGATTGAACGCCGGGTTCCCATAGAGCGTGAAGATCGTCTTGTAATGCTTTCCTTGATGATCGTACGCGAGGACGTACAGCGGTACGCCCATCTGTTCGTCGATGTAGAGCACGCGTTTGGCGTACGGGTGACCGGAGTCCTTGGGCGTACTCTCGAGCCGAAGCATGTCCCGCAACTCCCAGGGATCAATCGAGTATCCGGTGCGTGGATCGAAGCTCGCCGCGGCGGCCTGCACCCCAACCGGCGCAAGCACCTTCGCGCGCCCGAGGAACCGCCAGTCGTGCTCGTGCAGGTATCCCGAGAAGCCGTAGAAATCCTCGTACAGGAGCTCGCTCGACAACGACCGCTCCTGCATGTCGACGTGCGTCTGACGCACCTTTCGTGTCTCCCGTACCCAGGCGAAATCGAGATCGCTCGTGCGATCGTCGTCGTAGCGGAACTTGAGGCTCATCACGTTCTTGACGTCGTTCGGTTCGAGGCACTGGAAGAGCTCCCTGTACAGGATCCCCTCCTTCTCCCAAATGTTGTCGCTCGGGTCATTGCGGTGCATGCCGTATGCCTGAGCATAGTAGAACTCGATTGTGCGTATGACTTGCCCGCCTTCGACGAATCGGTAGGCTCCCCATCCTTGGCCCGAGTTGAAGGAGTCGTGGTACCGATAGTTCCACGCTAGCTTGAGGCCCGCCTGAGGGTCTGCGGCATCGATCTCTGGAAACGGACGGCCGTTCACGTAGCCCTCGAGGCTTCCGTCCTCGCGCAGGCGCGCCTTGCCGGCGTTGCGGCGCGTCGCCTCGACGTAGGCCGGGGTCAGTGGCAAGTCGGTCGTCGCTCGGGTTCGGATCTCGAGCACTCCGCTCTTGAGCTTGTCGACGAACTCGGCGGGAAGCACGTCGACCGCTTGCTGCCAATTTTCCTTCGACAGCACCGGCGGCAAGTCGGTTCGTGCGGAGTGCTGCTCTAGGGGCACGGAGCGCGCACCTTCCACGTTGGCCGGGCCGTCTGCTCCGCGCGCCAGGCCGCCCAGGCCCGTCGCGAGCGTCGCCACTACGATCGAGGTGAGAGAGATTCGCATCATCAAGCTCCCGTCTTCGCCGCCGGTGAACGGGCAGCTTCTTAGGTGCCGCGCCGAACCGTCTTCGCATTTCGCGCGGTCGCAGGCCGGGGCGGCTGCATCCGCTCCACGATCTCGCGGAAGCTCGCGAACATGCGCGGGGCGCGGTCTTCGTCCGAATAGAGGATTCGTGCGAGCGCGAGACCGTCGAGCACGGCAAAGACGAGATCCGGTTTCCGCAGGATCGGGTTCCAGGCGGCTTCGGGAAGATACTTCCGGAGAGCTTCGCCGACCGAGTTGACGAATGGCTCGCTCTGCCGGACCACGGCGGCGCGAAGCTCGGGATCGGTGCGCGAGGCGACTACGAACTCGAGCCACGCCGTGAAGGTCGGCCCCTCAAACATCTTCCAGAGCAGTTCGATCGCCGCGCCCGGCCCGCCGGCCCGAGGCAGCCGCTCCGCGAAAAGCTGCTGGAGCTCTTGATAGCGGCGCTGGAGAAGGTGGTCGACCGCGGCAACCACGAGGGCGGCCTTGGTCGGGTAGTGATAGACCTGTGCTCCGCGGGAGACGCCCGCCCGATCGGCGATCTCGGTGGTGCTCGTTCGCGCGTAACCGACGGCGGCAAGCGACTCGAGCGTCGCCTCGAGGAGACGCGTCCGCGTCTCCTCGCTGCGCTCGTCCTGAAGGCTCCGGCGGCGCTCAGTGGTCCGAATCATGACCCCCACAAGCTACATCATTTCAGCGCTCACGTGCAAGTCTGTTTTTATTCGGCAGATCCGAATTGTTTTGGCAGCTTTGAACGCAACTGGCCCCTCTAACTTCGAGTGCGGCCCCGAGCTACCTGCCGACGAAGGGTACTCGCTCAGAGGATGATCGGTGGATAACCCGGCGTGCCGTGTTGCAAGTAAACTAGCCAGCGGTGATGTGTGCCAATCCAGCGAACGTTGATGGGGGCGCTCGTCTGCCGCGGCGTTGATCGGCTTGCAGTGATGACCGGCTGGGGCCAAGAGCTACTCGAAGCCGCGAACGCGTCGTCCGAGCTCAGGTGCCGCAGAACGTCCGCTGGACGACCTCCTCCGGGCGGGGCGGTCGAACGTAGCGGGCCTTCTCCGGGCGCCACTCGGTTGGGCGTGCGAGGAGGTCGACGAGGTCGTGGAAGGGCTGGAAGTCGTCGCGGGCGACGGCGGCGGCGATGACTTCCTCGACGAGGTGGTTCCGCGGGAGGAAGAGCGGGTTCATCGCCACCATGCGACGCCGCCGCTCGGCCGGAGCGACCGTGCTCTCGAGGGCGATGCGCTCGCGCCAGCGGGCGAACCAGGGGCTGAGTGTCTCGGGGAGTTCGTAGATCGAGTCGATCTCGGCCGCCTGCTCGGAGTCGGCGAGCTCCGTTAGACGCCGGAAGGTGAGCGTGAAGTCGGCGCGCGCTGCTGCCATCGTCGAGAGGAGATCGTCGATCAACCGGTCGTCTCCCTCGCGGTGGGTCGTGAGGCCGATCTTCTCGAGCATCGTCCGCCGCCGGGCGGATAGGAGCCGCCTAGGGAACTCGTCGAGCGCCGACTGCGCAGCGGCGATCGCCCGCTCGCGATCGTCGTCGAGCAGGAAGAACATCGCCTGGGCGAGGCTCGCTAGATTCCAGTGTGCGATCGGCGGCTGGTTCCCGTAGGCGTAGCGCCCGCCGTGATCGATCGAGCTCAAGACCTTCTGCGGGTCGTAGTCGTCGAGGAAGGCACAAGGGCCGTAGTCGATCGTCTCTCCCGAGAGCAGCATGTTGTCGGTGTTCATCACGCCGTGGATGAATCCGACAGCGAGCCATCGCGCGACGAGCTCGGCCTGGCGGGCGATCACGCCGTCGAGCATCGCGCGGTAGGGGTTCTCCGCACGGCGCGCGTCGGGGAAGTGGCGTTCGATGACGTGATCGAGAAGGATGCGGACGGCGTTCTCGTCACCGCAGGACGCGAAGTACTGGACGGTGCCGACACGGATATGGCTCTGAGCGACGCGCGTGAGCACGGCGCCGGGCACGGGCCCCGTTTCGCGGAAGACCTGCTCCCCGGTGGTCACGGCCGCGAGGCTTCGGCTCGTCGGGATCCCGACCGCGGCCATCCATTCGCTCACGACGTACTCGCGCAGCACCGGGCCGAGCGGGGCCTTGCCGTCCCCGGTGCGCGAATAGGGCGTTCGGCCCGACCCCTTGAGCTGCACATCGTAGCGAATGCCGTCCCGGCCGATCAGCTCTCCGAGCAGGACGGCTCGGCCGTCGCCGAGGCGCGGGTTCCACGTGCCGAACTGGTACCCCGCGTAGACGGTCGCGATGGGCTCGGCGCCCGCCGGGATCTCGTTTCCCGCGAACGTCCGCACGGCGGCGTCGGATCGGAACCACGAACGATCGATCCCGAGATGCTCTGCGAGCGCCTCGTTCACGCGGATGAGACGCGGCTCCGGCACCCGCACCGGCTCAACGCGGCTATAGAAGGCCTCGGGCAGGCGGGAGTAGCTGTTGTCGAAGCGAAGCGCCGGCGTGCTCACGCCGCCATGTTCCTACGAAGCGGACGCTCTGGCCAGAGGATGCCGAGCTAGCGACGATTCCCGACGATTGCAGCGAATAGTGATTCGAGAAGAAAGAAGAAAGTTGAGCAGAAGGGATTCGAACCCTATCTCCGGCCGCAATTTCTAAGCGTTTTCGATTCTATCGTCCTACTTCGGCCTACAGAGAGCCCGAATTTGAACCACGTGGTTCAAATTCTTGAGTACCGACCGGGAGTGTGAGCCCCAGACGATGCTCACCTATCCGAACACTTAGCCGAGGGAGCTTTCGCCCTTGTCGGGCATGAGCTCAGTCGCTCTGCCGATCCGGGGACCGATCCCGTCCTGATCGTGGAAAGCGAACACGCAGTCGGGCCGGCCGGCACGAGTTAGGACCCGATGGGAACCCGTGGTGCGCTTGACCGCCCAGCCTCAACTTGCGCCGACGCGCTCGCGCGTCTCGGCGGTCAAGGAGCGACCGGAATCGAACGACGATCGCCGCCCGAAAGACTCCACCAGAGCTGGGAATCCTCAGGATTCCAAAACCTGCCGACTTCTTGCTTCCCGTGAAAGATCTTGCCGGTCCATTCCCCATCCCCGAAGCGAACGCCCGTGATGTGAATGTGACAAGAGATGATCACCAGGACCAAGAACAGCGACTTAGCGGGGGGATGGAGCGCGAGGCGATCCACGTAGAAGGGCAAGGAGAGAGTGAGAAGCAGCGCGGCTTCGCAGAGTAGACGAGGGCCGAAGCTGTAGCCGCCCGACCATGAAGCGTAGCAGGCCACGGTAACAGCGGAGGCGACGGCGGCGAGGACGAGCAGTTTCGGGAACCACGGTCCCCGGCGCACGATGCTGGCGATCACCAAGACGAGGGGAAAGAGCAGATACGGGCTGAATAGGAACAGCCCGCGGCTGGGACTGAACAGGATCGTGGCAAACACCGCAGGGCTGAACGAGTGGAAATCGGAAGCGAACACCGCGTAGCCGCCGAGAATCGTGTCATAGATCGAGGCGTTCACCCAGAACACAATCGCCAGGGTGGAGCCGAGACCAACAGCGACATAGAAGGCCTTTCGGCCATGGGCGAGCATCACCCACGGCAGCACGCATAGGACGATGACGGCGTTGGACGGGCGGTTCGCGCAGGCCCACCCCAGACAGCAGCCGGCGATGAGCAGCATGAGGTTCCTCGCGTCCGTCTTCACGAAAAGGGCAAGCGCGGCGCCGGCGAGAAAGAGACACGATGGTCCGTGCATCCACAGTGCGCGGCTCGCCGTGCTGAGGATCGGGGTCCCGAAGCCGTATGCGGCTGCTATCCAAAGCGACATCGATTGCATCGACGGCGGGCTGACGGCTCGAATGAATCCCCAAACCACGACGACGGACAGCGTAGCGATGATCGAGGCGGCAATCTGTTCGAACGATTGAGCCGCGTCCTGGTTTTCGAGGCGGTACGAGGAAGTCCACCGCGAAGAACTTTCCGGCAACAGAGCCGAGAGAATCGCGTAGATCGGCGTAGCCGTGATTCCTACGAAGATCGGAAACTCCGGATACCAGTGACCGGCATATTTCCTGACGCTGTAGCGATGATCACTGGAGATTCCTGGATAAAATTCGTCCAGGTCCAAATTGCCTTCACGCAAGACACTCACCGGCAGGAGCCGAGCGCCGAGCGTATCGCCCGAGGAAACTCCCAGACGCGGTTGAAGGGTCAAGAAGACCGTCAAGGTCGCCGTGAACAGCACCAGGGATTGGAACGGCGGTGACAGGCGGGTGCCGCCCCGTGCGAGAATTCCCGGTCGATGATTTCTGGCGCCCACGTGCTGGCGGATGAAGAGCATGACCCAAAATTGATACAGGTGCTGGCGCGATAGCGTCGCTTCGAATTTTCCGCCGAAGGGAAATCGCAAGGTCGACGATCCCCAAGTCGCACTGGGCAGCAAGCACCATGCGACGTAGAAGAGAATCAGCCCGTCGAACGCGGCCAATAGCGGGGCCGGAACTCTCGCCAGGCAGCGAAAGTCGCTTTCTGAATCCGTCTGCGAGCATTCGCCGCGGTCGCGGCTGCCCTGGCTGACTGGGTTCACGGGTTCGAAGCGTCGACGCAGCGGGAACTCCAGGCGCGAATATCGGAGCGATCAGAGGCTGTCAAACCAGAGGTCGAAGCGGGCTGCGCACGTGTAGGGCTGCCGCCCGTATCGCGACCTTCGTAGCTCATGACAGTTGCGCGACAGTCTCGGAACCGCCGGGGTTCTCGTAGCCCTTGTGGTAGAGCCCGAGTTTGAACCACGTGGTTCAACCGGAGCAGGACGTGAAAAAGGGAGCTCAGGGCACGATTTCCAGTGATCGGTCCCGCAAGATCACGGTGTCCGCCAATTGAAGCCTGGAACCCTCGATGGGGCCTGACATCGGCTTTCTCCACCAGAAGGCTGTGGAGGCTGGGTGTCTCACGCCGAATTGGTTCGTTGTCCGTCCTGCGGAGCGACGAATCGCGTACCGCTCGAGAAGATCCAGCGCGGGCTCGAGCCCCGTTGCGTTCGGTGCAAGACACCGCTCGTCATCTCGACCAAACCGGTGACTGTCACGGACGCCACCTTGGCGTCCGAGGTCGAGCGCTCGCCGCTGCCCGTGTTGCTCGACATGTGGGCC
>JBEVNX010000194.1:0-5760 GCA_040507895.1 Binatia bacterium
AACACATCGCCTGAACACTCGCGCAGACCGGTTCCGCCGAGCCCAACCGGGACGGCGAGGATGGTCCTCTCGAGTACCCGAGCGCAGGCGAGGCAGAAGAGCCCTCTGGATTCGTCCCAGAGGGCTCTTCTGCTTCTGGAGGCGAGACGGACCCATGAACCCCCAAAAGGTGACGGTACCCGAGATCCTCAAACGCAAGCGCGGCGGCAGCAAGATCGCGATGCTCACCGCCTACGACTATCCGTTCGCGCGGATTCTCGACGAGGCGGGCATCGACGTGCTGCTCGTCGGCGACACGCTCGGCATGGTGGTGCAAGGGCTCGATACCACGCTGCCGGTGACCGTGGACGAGATCATCTATCACCTGAGGATGGTGAGTCGGGCTCGGACGCGCGCGCTCGTGGTCGGCGACTTGCCTTTCCTTTCCTATCAGGTGTCGACGGAAGAGGCGCTGCGCAACGCCGGGCGGATGATGAAGGAGGGCGGGGCGGAGGCCGTGAAGCTCGAGGGCGGCGTGCACGTCGCCGAGACGATCGCGGCGCTCAGCGGGGTCGACATCCCGGTCATGGGCCACATCGGGCTCACGCCGCAGTCGGTGCATCGCATGGGCGGCCACAAGGTGCAGGGAAAGAAGCGCGGCCGCATGGCAGGCGGGCGCGAGCGGCTGCTCGAGGATGCCGCTGCGGTCGAGGAAGCCGGCGCGTTCGCAATGGTCCTCGAGGGCATTCCGCTCGACCTCGCCGCGGAGATCACCGAGCGCGTGTCGATTCCGACGATCGGCATCGGCGCCGGCGTCCACTGCGACGGCCAGGTGCTGGTGATGCACGATCTGCTCGGGCTGTTCGACAAGTTCGCGCCGAAGTTTTCCAAGCGCTACGTGAACCTGAAGGAGATCGTCACGGGAGCGGTGCGCCAGTACGTCGAGGAAGTCGGAAATGGCGCGTTCCCCACCGACGCGCACTCCTTCCATTCGCCGAAGATCGTCGAACCCGTGGACAAGGCCGCGACCGGAAGCTGATGCGCACCGTCACCTCCGTCGCCGAGATGCAGCGCTTCGCGGATGCGGAGCGCAGGAGGGGCCGTACGATCGCTTTCGTGCCGACGATGGGCGCGCTCCACGAAGGGCACCTCGCGCTCGTCCGCGAGGCGCAGCGGCGCGGCGAGACGGTGGTCGTGTCGATTTTCGTCAACCCGATCCAGTTCAACTCGCGGAGCGATTTCGAGAAGTATCCGCGTGACGATGCTCGCGACGCGCGCAGGCTCGAGGCCGCTGGCGTGAGCGCACTGTTCCTGCCGACCGCCGAGGAGATCTATCCGCCGCGCTTCCAGACCCGCGTCGAGGTGACGGAGCTCACCCGTCCGCTCTGCGGCGCGCACCGCCCCGGCCACTTCGCCGGCGTGACCACCGTCGTCGCCAAGCTTTTCCTCGCGGTCAAGCCGCACCTCGCGGTGTTCGGCGCCAAGGACTACCAGCAGCTCCAGGTGGTGCGACAGATGGTGCGGGACCTGAACTTCGACATCGAGATCGTCGGCGCCGAGACCGTGCGCGAGGCGGACGGCTTGGCGATGAGCTCGCGCAACGTGCGACTCTCCGCGGAAGAGCGGGAGCGCGCGCGGGCGGTGCCGCGGGGGATCGAGTGCGTCAAGCGGGCGGCCGCGGCGGGGGAGTCCTCCTCGGCGGCGCTGGTGGCGGAATTCACCGCGGCGGTAGAGCTCGTCGGCGCCCGCGTCGAGTATGTGGAGATCCGCGATCCCGAGACGCTCGAGGCGGTGGAGCGGCTCGAGGTTCGCGCGCTTTTCGCCGCCGCCGTATGGATCGGCGAGGTCCGGCTGATCGACAACGCCATCATCGAACGCGGCATGCCGGCGCGGCTCGCCGCCGGGGGAGGGAGATGACGCGGAAGCTCCTGCGCGGCAAGATCCATCGCGCGACGGTGACCGGCGCCGACCTCGACTACGAGGGCAGCGTGACGATCGATCGCGATCTAATGGAGCGCGCCGATCTCGTCGATCACGAAGCGGTGCAGGTTTGGAACGTGACCAACGGCGAGCGCTTCGAGACTTACGCGATTCCCGGCCGCCGCGGCTCCGGGGTCGTGTGCGTGAATGGCGCCGCCGCTCACAAGGTCCGCCGCGGCGATCTCGTGATCATCGCCACCTCCTCCTGGATGCAAGAGGAGGAGGCGCGCACCCGGAAGCCACGAGTCGTGTTCGTCGACGTGCGGAACCGTCCGGCGGAGGTTAGCCAGGAGCGGGGAGGGCAGGCCAACCTCCGGCGTGCATTCGGCTGAGCGGCGCGGCACAGTAGCCGCGCATGGCCGAGCCTCCTGCTAAGCGCGCCAACGAAGGCGATCGCCTCGTCACCGACAATCGCAAAGCCCGCCACGAGTACACGATCCTCGAGACCTACGAGGCTGGACTGGTGCTCACCGGCAGCGAGGTCAAGTCGCTGCGCGCGGGCCGCGCGAACCTGAAGGACAGCTTCGCGCGCATCGAGCGCGGCGAGGCCTTCCTGCTGAACGCGCACATCAGCCCCTATGCCGCCGCCAACCGCTTCGGCCACGAGCCAGAGCGCGAGCGGAAGCTGCTCCTCCACCGGTCCGAGATCGACAAGCTGACTGGCAGGGTGCAGGAGCGCGGCCTCACGCTCGTTCCACTGAAGGTTTACTTCAAGAACGGCCGCGCCAAGGTGCTGCTCGGACTCGGGCGCGGGAAAAAAGCCTACGACAAGCGGGAGGCGATCAAGGAGCGCGAGATGCGGCGGGAGGCAGACCGAGCGATGCGCGTGAGGCGGTGACGACCGAACCAAGGAGGCGGCGATGACCAGACGTCACGAGGCGTTGATGATCGGGCACGGGGCGGTGATCTTCTTCATCGGCCTGATGAGCGGAAACTGTTCCTTTTCCAGCTCATCGGCGAGATCAACCTCTGGCCGATCCCCGGTGCGATCAAGGTCGACTTCCCGGCCGACGAGCGCGCCTGGCGCGCGGCGCACACGGGGAACATCATGAACGCGCTGATGCTGATCGCGGGGCTGAGCCTCTCGCGGTTGCGAATGTCGGCGACGGTCGAGAAGCTCGTCTGCTGGGGGCTGGTGATCTCGGCCTGGGGGAACCTCGGATTCTACGCGCTCTCCGCGATGGGAGCGAGCGGACGCGGCCTCACCTTCGGGCCGAACCGCTCGGCGGCGGCGATCTGCTGAGCGCGCGCTGACGTTCCTGGTCGCCTATCCCCGGGGCGATCCTCGCGCCGGGGCGATGTTCTTCATGGCGCGCGCGGCGTTCGCCGTCGCTCACGAGGAGCGCGCGGGGGCACGGCCCGCCATCACGGCCGCGGCGCGATCCTGATCCCCTTGCATACGGCGCGGTCGAGAGATCTGCAGGGTTGAGTCCACATGCGTGGACTTTTGCCGCGGGCTCTGGCGTTGCGAGCGAGAAGGCCCTCGCGACCGCGCCAAACGAGGCTTTCCGACGCCGGCCGCTCTCGGGTCATGGCTCGGCCAGGCTCACGGCCGCAGCACGACCTTGATCACCTTGGACGCGGCGCGATCGAGCGCGGCCTCTACCCCGCGGCGGAAGTCCGCGAGCGGCATCTCGTGCGTGACGAGCGCCTCGGCGGGAAACGCGCCCTTGGCGATGATCTTGAGGGCCCGATCGACCGAGTGAGCGGATGAGCCGCCGTGCGGACCGGGATCCGCCGCGTGGATGAGCGCGCCGACGAACGCCAGCTCCTTCAGCCAGATCGGCGACAGGTCGACGTTCACGAGCCCGGTGATGCTGAGGAAGAGAACCGTGCCGCGCCCGTCGGCGCAGCGCAACGCTTGCGTCACCGATTGCGGCGTGCCGACGGCCTCGACCACGTAGGGAAATCCGCCCACGAGCATGGCGTCGTTGCCGGTGCCGAGGGTCTTCGTGCCGGCGATCCGCGCGAGCTCCTCGATGTGGCCACCCGCGGGGTCGAGCCGCACGACGTGCTTGGCACCGAGCCGCTCGGCGGCGCGCGCCTGGTGCTCGTGCTTGGCGAGGACGGTCACCTCTGCGGCGGGAAACAACGCGCGCAGGCCCGCGATTGCGCCGAGGCCGATGATCGCCGCGCCGGCGACAAGCACGGGCGCGCCGTCGGGCGGCGGCGAGCGGAGGAGCCCGTGAATCGCGATCGACAGCGGCTCGTGGAGCGTGATCGCCAGATCGGAGACGCCCTCGGGAAGGGGATGAAGCATCGAGGCGTGGGCGACCACTTGCTCGGACCAACCGCCGCCCAGGCCGTACGTCACTCCGAGCATGAGCCCCGGCGTGAGGATCTTGGACGAGAGGTTGTAGCACGCGCCGGGCGCGCCGGCCGCGCATTGCTTGCAGGGCGGATCGATCTCGCGGGCCACGCACGAGATCGTCGGATCGATGGCGACGCGCGAGCCGACCTTCACCGGACAGTCGGGACCCGCCTCGATCACGACGCCGCCCACCTCGTGGCCGAGCTGCATAGGTATCGGCGCGAACGGCCCGAGGAGCGGCATCGGTCCGGTCGTCTCGCGGAAGAAATGCAAGTCGCTGCCGCAGATGCCGCCGCCGAGGACTTTGACGCGCGCCCAGCGCCGTCCCGGCAGCGCCGGCTCGTCCACCTCGACGAGGCGTGCCGGAAACGTCGGATCGGTGAAGTCGAGCTGGACGGAGCGCATGCGGCTCGTTCTTAGGCGTGACGGGCACGCTTGACAAGCTTCCCGTTTCGCTCGCCAATGCGCGCAGCATGAGCGAAGCGCCCGGCATTCACGCCGCCATCCTGGCGGGCGGGAAAGGCACGCGCTTCTGGCCGAAGAGCCGCGCGCGGCGGCCGAAGCAGCTGCTGCCGATCGTCGGCGATCGTACCATGGTGCAGGAGACCGTGGAGCGGCTGGCGCCGCTGGTGCCGGCCTCGCGCGTGTGGGTGGTGACTGGCGCCGATCACGCCGGCGAGCTCCGCGAGCAGCTTCCTGGAGTGCCCGCCGAGCAGATCGTCGTCGAGCCGATGGGCCGCAACACCGCGGCGGCGATCGCGCTCGCCGCCGCGCTCATCGAGCGCGTCGACCCACAGGCGACCATGGTGGTGCTCCCGGCGGATCACCACATCCGCGACCCCGACCGCTTTCACGAGACGCTCCGCCGGGCGATCGCGCTGGCGGCGAGCGGCGAGCTGTTGGTGACGATCGGCATCGAGCCGACCGCGCCCGAGACGGGCTACGGCTACATCGAGCGCGGCGACTCGCTCGGGCCGCGCGAGCACCGCGTGCGTCGCTTCACGGAAAAGCCCGAGCGCGCGCGCGCCGAGGCGTTCGTGCAGAGCGGCCGCTATCTGTGGAACGCCGGCATCTTCGTGTGGAAGGTGCGGGCGATCCGCGACTCGCTCGCGCGCCACCTGCCCGAAGGGTTGCGCTGCGTCGACGAGATCGTCTCATTGTGGGGCAACCGGGAACGCTTCGCCGCCGCCTACGCCGAGATCCCGGAGCGGTCGATCGACTACGCGATCCTCGAGAAGGCCGACAACGTTGCCGTCGTGTCGGGAGAGTTCGGGTGGGACGACATCGGCAGCTGGAGCGCGCTTCTCCGTCTCGGCCCCGCCGACGCAGACGGCAACGTCGTGCGCGGCCGCGTGCTCGCGCTCTCGAGCCGAGGCAACCTCGTCGCCAGCGACAAGCGGCTGGTGGCGCTCGTCGGCGTCGAGGGCCTCGTCGTGATCGAGACCGAGGACGCGGTGCTCGTCTGCTCCGCCGACCGGGTGCAGGATGTG
>JBEVNX010000230.1:0-13388 GCA_040507895.1 Binatia bacterium
AAGTGATATTTACGGCGGCGACTGAATCAAGACCATACTCCCGTCTCAGTGAAGCGCTATCAACAAGCCTCTCGGCAGGAAGTTCTAGCTCTCGGCAGACGGCTTTGCGAATACGCTGCAATAGCGACTCATGGTTCATAGCGTTTCACCACTAGCACCGCATTCCTCGACCCAAACCCGAAGGTCGGGGACACTGCGACCCGCACCGTTGCGCAGCGCGCTTCCTCGGGAACGAGATCGAAACCGCCTACACGATCCGTAATACCGAGGTTCGTTGTCGGGGCTATCGTGGACGTCTGGATCGTGAGCGCGCAGGCGACGAGCTGCAGAGCCCCCGCGGCGCCCATTGTATGACCCGTCATGGACTTGATCGCGCTGATAGGGACACGCGGCACGCCCTCCCCGAAAACGCTTCGGATGACGTCCAGCTCGACGGGATCGTTCGCGCGAGATCCGACAGCATGCGCGCTCACGTATTCGACCGCCTCCGGCCCAACGCCCGCCTGCTCAAGCGCCATCCGAACCGCTCGGATTCCCTCCTCACCGGACGGGAGCGGGGAGAACGGATGGAAGGCGTCCGACGTGGCGGTGTAGCTTGCGATCTCGACGATGGGTCTCGCGCCGCGTGCCGCCGCCGCCTCCTCGGACTCGACGACGCAGCTCGCCGCGCCCTCGCTCAGTACGAATCCGTCGCGATCCTCGGCAAACGGCCGGGACGCTCGTTCGGGGTTGTCATTGCTGCGCGACATGATGCCGAGTCTGTCGAACGCAGCGAACAGGATCGGAGTCAGTGGAGCCTCGGTTCCACCGATGATCGCCCGGTCGATTATTCCCGCGCGGATTTGCAGTAACGCCATCCCGATCGAGTCGGTAGACGAGGTGCATGCGGTTGAGGCGCAGATAGCAGGCCCGCGGATGCCGAGCGAGATCCCGACCTGCGTGGCCACGACCCCTGTGTAGGATAGCGCAGGAAAAAACGGATGGACCTTGCGAATCCCTTTCTCCAGGAAGACCGCATGGTTCTCCGCCTGATACGCCATCGGTCCCACAGAGGAGCCCATAAACACGCCGATGCGCGAGGTATCGACTCCCTTCAACGCCAGCCTGGCGTCATCGATAGCCATCCTTGCCGACGCGAGCGCGAAATGGACGCAACGGGCGCCGCCCGAGATTTCCCGTTGTGAAAGGAAATCAGACGCCTGGAAATCCCGTACCTCCCCGGCAATCTTGGTGCCGTAAGGCGTCGGGTCGAAGGCGGTCAACGGGCCGATCGCCGACCGTCCAGAGACCAAACCATTCCAGAATCGATCCACACCGGCCCCGAACGGCGTGACACAGCCCATGCCGGTAATGAGTACCTTCGGGTGCCCGCTCGTTCGGAGCGTATCGACAGATTTGTACGCTTCGGCCTCTCGATCGGTTGTATTCGCCATCGGCTTGGGCGATTATTCCCGTGTGTCGCGCTTTTGACGCTTTACCCCTTAGTCTCGACCCAGTGCCGCCTTTAAGTCAAGGGAACAGGCGGTCTTAGCGCGACAGAGTTTTAAAGCTGCAACCGGGGTGGGGGGAGGAGGTCACGACTGAAGGTATTGGTCGTAGAAGACAATCGGCGTCACGCGGAGCTGATCTCCGATGAGCTGCAAGATAGCGGAGTCGCCGCCGAGGTCGATTGGGTAGAAACCGGGGCGGAGGCGCTCGAGAAGCTGAGCGGCCCTCCCCTGGACCTCATCGTCCTCGATTACCGCCTCCCCGACACGGACGGGATCGAGCTGATGAAGGTCTTCCGTGCACGCGCGCTCGATATTCCTGTGATCTTCGTAACCACGGCCGACTCGGTGCAGCTCGCCGTGGAGGCCATGAAGCTCGGCGCTGAAGACTTCGTACAGAAGCAGGAGGGCTATCTCGCGATCCTGCCGTTGGTGGTCCGCGAGGCCCTCGAGCGTCAGCGACTGCGGCAGGACAAGACTCGCCTCGAAGGCGAGCTTCGACAGGCCGAGCGCCTGGCGTCGCGCGGCATCCACGCGGGCGGCCGCCCGCACAACAACAACAACCGCCTCACCGCGTTGAAGACGTTTTTAGACCTCATCCCGCAGCGCTTCGACGACCCCTATTTTCGCGATCAGTTTCTGAAGACCTGCCAGATGGATCTCGAGAAGATTGCGCTGCTCGTGCACGAGCTTACGCGCTACGCCTTCACCGAGGGCGCCAATCGCGTCGTGCAACCGTTGACCGAGCTCATCATGCGGGCGGTAGGGCACCTCGACGACGAGATCCACCGCAAGCAGCTGCGGATTCGGACCGACTTCTCCGAGGTGCCGCAGCTGCCGCTCGATCCGGAGGGAGTGAAGCAGCTGTTCATCAACCTCCTCAAAAACGCCATCCAGGCGAGCCCGGTCGGGAGTGAGATCGTGATCAGCTTGGCCGTGGAAGACCATGGCGAGCGGGAGGTGGTGGCCAGCGTGCGCGACCATGGCCCCGGGCTCCCTCCCGAGATGCGCGATCGCATCTTCGACCCCTTCTTCACCACCAAGGATCACGGCCTGGGCATTGGGCTTTACCTCTGTCACAAAATCGCCAGCCTGCATCGCGGACGAATCGAGGCGGGCGATTCCGCAGGAGGCGGAGCCGAGTTCCGGGTCTGCCTGCCGATCGATCCGCCCGAGGAGGGCGTGCCCCCCTCCCCCGAGGTCGGCTCCTGACGCCTGAGCCGCTCGCGGGCTTGAAGGGCCCGGAGGCGCGGGATAGCTGTGCGGTGCGATGCCGACGCCCCAAGAGATCCTCGCCCTGTTGCGTCGCGTCGCGTATCCCGGTCTCAGCCGGGACATCGTCGACTTCGGCTTCGTCAAGGACATAGAGATCGGCAGTCGCGGGGTGACGATCACCCTCGCGCCCACCACCGACAACGAGGAGGTCCTCGGCGAGATCCGACGCCGTGCGGTCGAGGTCGTACAAGGGCTTGGCGTGCCGGTGGTGGAGATCGTCGTCGAGCCCCGGCCGCGTGCCACCCTTGCCGCCGTGCGGCCAAAGCCCAAGGTCGGCGACGTCAAGCGGATCCTCGCCGTGGCGAGCGGCAAGGGGGGCGTCGGAAAGTCGACGGTGGCAGTGAATCTAGCCCTCTCTCTGCGGCAACTCGGCCGCGAGGTCGGCCTACTCGATGCCGACGTGTACGGTCCGAGCGTGCCCGTGATGCTCGGTCTTTCCGAGCGGCCCCGAGCCGACGAGGAGCGGCGGATCGAACCGATCGAGCGCCACGGTTTGCGCGCGATCTCCATGGGGCTCTTCGTCGAGGAGGCGAAGCCGATCATCTGGCGGGGACCGATGATCACCAAGCTGCTCGTCGAGTTCGTGCGCAACGTCCTATGGGGAGACCTGGACTACCTCGTGATCGACATGCCCCCCGGCACGGGGGACGCTCAGCTCACCATCTGCCAGCAAGTGCCCCTTTCCGGAGGCGTCATCGTGACCACGCCCCAGGAGGTCGCTCTTCTCGACGTCAAGCGCGGCGTGACGATGTTCCGTGAAGTCGACGTGCCGGTCCTCGGAGTGGTCGAGAACATGAGCTACCACGTCTGCCGCAAGTGCGGCGCCAAGCACGATCTCTTCGGCAGCGGGGGCGGCGAGCGCATGGCGCAGCGCTTCGGGATCCCGTTCCTCGGGGCTCTGCCGCTGGTACGCGAGGTGCGTGAAAGCGGGGATCGCGGCGTACCGATCGTGGTCGCCGAACCGCAGCACCCGCTCGCGCAAGCGTTCCTCGACATCGCCCGGCGCGTCGAGGCGCAGATTCAGCGCGGTGGGGCGCCCGGCGCCCGAGCTCCGCTTCCGCAGTAGGTCGGTGTCGCCCCCGACGGTCGGGTGAGCACGACCGCCTCCCGTTCGGCCGATCGAACCGCCCGGCGACGAACGCCAGCGCGGCGTCACATCATCAAAAGCGGCAACAGCGCCGATCCCACCGTCACCGCGAGATAGCCGATCGCCATGAGGAAGCCGGCCGTCTTTTGCGATCCAGACTCCGACCCTTCCTCGTCGAAGGCACCATCGTCGCTCTCGACCACTTCTTCCTTGTCGACGTCGTCTGCGGTCTGAACGGTCTCCTCGGCGGGGTCGTCCTCTCGAGCCATCTGCGACGAGCAGCTCGTGCCGATCGAAATCGTCGATAGCGAGAACAGAAGCAGGAGAAGAGCTACCTTGTGTTTGCCGCTCACGTGCGTCTTCTAGCAGCATGCAACCAAGAACGTCGAAAGCGCAAGGGCCCGCCACCGCGTGAGTGTCGTCGGCACCGTCGGCACCGAGCCGACCGCAATCGCGCGCGTGGCTGTGATTCCGCCGATCACCGGGAGCGAGCTGCTTGCCTACGTGCTTCCGCCTTCCCTCGCGGCGCGCGTACGCGAGGGGATGCGCGTGCTCGTGCCCCTCGGCGGCCGGCAGGTGACGGGCATCGTGCTCGAGCTCGGCGGCCAGCCGCCGAGGGTCCGGCTCCGCGAAGTGCTCGACGTGCTCGATGAGGAACCGCTGCTCTCGCGAGAGCTCCTCGATCTCTGCAGGTTCGCATCGAGCTACTACATGGCGACGCTCGGCGACGTGCTGTCGACCGCCGTGCTCGCCGGGCTCCGGGCCGAGAGCCACCGCACCGTCCGGCTGGTGACGGCGCCGGCCGAAGACGAGCTCGTCGCCCTCGGCAAAACAGAGCGCGACATTCTGCGCCGCCTGCGCCCCCAGCACCCGGTTCGCGTTGGAGCGCTCGCTCGCGCAGCGCGCGCGTCCCGCTTCTACGACGCGCTGCGATCGCTCGCGGCGGCGGGATGGATCACCGTCGACGAGCGTGGAGCGCGCTCCGCGGCCAGCGTCCGCTACGAGACCTTGTGGCGGCTCGGGCGCGTCGCCTCGAGCGAGGAGCGAGCACGGCTCGAGAACCGGGCGCCCGTGCAGTGGCGGGCCCTCGAGCGCGTGGCGAGCGCCGGCCAACAAGGCTTTCGCGCCGGCGACATCGGCGAGGACGTGAGGCTTTCGTCGCTGCGAGCGCTCGCCCTCCGCGGGCTCGTGCGAGCGGAGCGCGTGGAGGTGTACCGGCAGGTCACTCCCGCATCCGGCGTCGTACGGCCTCCTTTCACGCCCAACGCGGAGCAGCAGCGTGCGATCGACGCGATCAGCGCCACGGTCGCCGAGCGACGCTTCCAAACGTTTCTTCTCCAAGGCGTGACGGGCAGCGGCAAGACCGAAGTCTACCTCCAAGCCGCCGCCCAGGCGCTCGCTGCCGGGCGCGGGGCGCTCATCCTCGTGCCCGAGATCGCGCTCACGCACGACCTGGTCGAGCGGGTATGTGCACGCTTCGGAGCGGACGTGGCCGTTCTGCACAGCGGCCTCTCCGACGGCGAGCGCTTCGACGAGTGGCGCCGGCTCGCGCGGCGCCATGCGCGCATCGCAGTCGGTGTCCGCTCCGCCGTGTTCGCACCCCTTCCGGGGCTCGGGCTCATCGTCGTCGACGAGGAGCACGATGCCTCCTACAAACAGGAGGAAGGACTGCGCTACAACGCCCGAGACCTGGCGATCGTGCGAGCGCGCGATTGCCACTGTCCCGCCGTGCTCGGCTCGGCGACGCCATCGATCGAAAGCCATCACAACGCGCAGAGCGGCCGCTATCGCCTGCTCGAGCTCTACGAGCGCGTCGAGCGCCGCCCTCTGCCGCAGATCGAGCTCGTGGATCTCAAAACGGAGCGACCGCAAGGAAAGCCGCCGGTCTTCGCACCTCGTGTCGCGGAGGCGATCCGCGCCAACTTCGCGGCCGGCGCGCAGACCCTGCTGTTCCTCAATCGGCGCGGCTACGCGCACTACTTGCAGTGCACCCTCTGCGGGCACGTCATGGGGTGCCCGAACTGCAGCGTGACGCTGACGTTCCATTTGCGCTCCCGCCGCGTACGCTGCCACCACTGTGACCACTCGCTGCCGGCGCCGGACCTTTGCCCGCAATGCTCCAGCCCGCATCTGCGCGACTTCGGCATCGGAACCGAGCAGGTCGAGGCGGTGGTTCGGGAGCTCGTCCCGCAGGCTCGGGTCGCGCGTATGGACCGAGACACGATGGCCCGCAAGGGAGCGCTCCAGACGCTCCTGCGCGATTGGAACGCCGGACGCCTCGACGTGCTCGTCGGCACGCAGATGGTGACCAAGGGTCACGACGTGCCGGGGGTGACGCTCGTGGGCGTGGTCGCTCCCGACCAGACCCTCAACTTTCCCGACTTCCGCGCCGCCGAACGCACGTTCCAGCTGTTGACGCAGGTGGCGGGACGCGCGGGGCGGGGCGACCAGCCTGGCCGCGTTCTCGTGCAGACCTACCGACCGACTCACTACGCGGTACGGTTCGCGGTGGCGCACGACTTTGCCGGCTTCGCGGCCGAAGAGCTCCGCTACCGCGCGGCGCTCGGCTATCCACCCTACTCCAGGCTCGCGAATCTGCGCTTCGACGGACTCGACGCCGCTCGCGTGGAAGAGGACGCTCGCCGCGCCGCCGAGAGCCTCCGCAACCGGAACGAAGCACTGCCGCGAGTCCGGCGCGCACGCATCCTGGGTCCCGCCCCCGCCCCCATCGAGCGCTTGCGCGGCCGCTTCCGCTGGCAGATCCTCGTCAAGGCGAGGAGCACGAGCGATCTACGGGCGCTGCTCCACCCCGTCGTCGACGCCGGAGACCGGCGCGCGCGCGACGGCGGAGTGCGGCTGCTCGTCGACGTCGATCCCTACGGGATGCTTTGATTGCCCACGGAAAGACGCTACTTTCGACCGCCGATGCAGCACATCTACAGGTATCCCGACGAGGTGTTGAAGCGCGTGGCCGAGCCCGTGCGCACCATCGACGGCAAACTCGTCGCCTTCTTCGACGAGATGGCGACCACCATGTACGCGGCGCCGGGGGTGGGGCTCGCCGCGCCGCAGGTGGGGCTCAGTGAGCGCGCGATCGTGCTCGACTGCGACTCGCCCGAAGAGCGGGCCGAGCATCGAGGCCGGGGACTGTTGAAGCTCGTCAACCCCGAGATCCTCGCCGCGGAGGGCTCGCTCGTGTGGGAAGAGGGATGCCTGTCGGTGGTCGACTTCACCGCCGAGGTGAGGCGAGCGGCTCGCGTCCTCGTCCGCGCCTTCACCCCCGAGGAGAAGGAAGTCCGCATCGAGGCCGAGGGCCTCCTCGCGGTTGCGCTCCAGCACGAGATCGATCATCTCGAAGGCAAGCTCTTCATCGATCGCATCAGCCGGCTGAAGCGCGATCTCTACAAGCGGAAGATCAAGAAGGTCCTGCGCGAAGGACGGTTCGAGGAAGAAGCGGCGAAGAGCCCCGTGCTTCACATCTGAGCACGCCGCCCGCCGACGCGACCGTGAGACTCGTTTTCATGGGGACGCCGCCCTTCGCGGCCGCGTCCTTGCGTGCGCTTCTCGAGCGCGGGCACGAAGTCGTCGCGGTATTCACGCAGCCCGACCGACCCGCGGGACGGGGCCAGGCGGCGCGGATGTCCGCCGTCAAGGAGCTGGCGCTCGAACGCGGCCTCGCGGTCGAGCAACCCGAGAAGCTGCGCAATCCCGCCGTCGTCGAACGGCTCCGGGCGTTGGGCCCCGAAGCCATCGTCGTGGCCGCGTACGGCAAGATTCTTCCGAAGCCGCTGCTGGACGTTCCCCCCCGCGGGGCGATCAACGTGCACGCCTCGCTCCTGCCCCGGCATCGCGGCGCGGCCCCGATCCAGCGCGCGCTGCTTGCCGGCGATACGGAGACCGGCATCACGATCATGCAGATGAACGAGCGGATGGACGCCGGCGACATCCTCATCCAGGAGCCCATGCCGATTCGCGACGACGACACGTCGGAGACGCTTGGCGCCCGCCTGGCCGCGGCCGGCGCGCGGCTGATCGTCGATGCGCTCGACCGCCTGGCACGGGGCGAGGTCGTGCCGCAGAGGCAGAACGACCAGGAAGCGACGCTCGCACCGATGGTTCGCAAGGAGGAGGGAGCCATCGACTGGCGGCGCGGCGCGTCGGAGATCGCGCGTGCGGTGCGCGCGTTCTGGCCTTGGCCTGGCGCATACACGACGCTCGCCGGACGGCGGATGAAGATCCACCGCGCGGCGCCGCTTACGAGTGTCGCAGGCGGCGTTCCCGGCACGGTGGTACATGCGACCGGCGATCGCCTCGAGGTCGCGACCGGCGACGGCCGCCTCGCGCTCCTCGAGGTCCAGCTCGAGGGCAGGCGACGACTCACCGCGCGCGAGTTCCTCGCCGGCCGCTCACTGCAAACCGGCGACCGCCTCGGTTGACCCCACCGAGGCGTGCAGTATCTTCGATGGCATGATTCTCGTCGCGCCGTCGATCCTCTCGGCGGACTTCAGCCGGCTCGGCGAAGAGGTGGAGGCCGTGACGCGTGCGGGAGCGGACTGGATCCACGTCGACGTGATGGACGGGCATTTCGTTCCCAACATCACGATCGGGCCGGTGGTGGTGGAAGCGATCCGCCCGCGATCGAATAGGTTCTTCGATGTCCACTTGATGGTTGAGCGCCCGGATTCGCACATCGCCGCCTTCGTCGACGCCGGTGCCGACCAGCTGGCGGTTCACCCCGAAGCGTGCGAGGACTTCGCCGCGACTCTGCGGCGAATTCGCGAGCGAGGAGTCAAAACGTCGGCGGCGATCAATCCGGAGAGCCCGCTTTCGCTGGTCGAGGGCTTTTGGCCCGACATCGACACGCTGCTGCTGATGAGCGTGCATCCGGGCGCCGGCGGCCAGGATTTCATCGAGGAGGTTCTCGACAAGATCCGCGAAGCGGCGCGCATCAAGCGCTCGGGCGGCCACCGCTTTGCAATCGAGGTCGACGGCGGCGTGAAGCCGCACAATGCCGCCGAGATCGTGCGAGCCGGGGCCGAGGTGCTGGTCGCAGGCTCCGCGGTCTTCGGAGCGCCCGACTATGGTGAGGCGATCGCGGCGCTGCGCCGAGCGGGCTGAGCAGCCGGTTTACGCCCCTCCCCCCCTGTGTTAGGAAACCCCGCTTGGTTCGGGGTGTAGCTCAGCGTGGTAGAGCGCACGGTTCGGGACCGTGAAGTCGGAGGTTCAAATCCTCTCACCCCGATTTTCCATCATCGAGAACCCGCGGATGCGTCGAATTCTCGCCCTGCTCGGCTGCCTCGCGGCGCTGATTGCGACGGAGGTCACGGCGCTCGCGGAGCTGGGGGAGATTGGTGGCATCGAAAAGGTCTACCTGCGTGGCGGGCCGAACACGGAGGACCCTGCGGTCGGCGTGTTGAGCGCGGGGGACCGCGTGACGATACTCGGCAGCGCAGGGAGCTGGGCGAACGTCCAAACGCAGGACGGCAAGGTCGGATACGTCAATCACCGCTATGTCCTGCCGCTGGCGGCGACCGCAGGCGCCGAGCCTGCGACGATACCCGTCGCGCCGACCCCGGTCGCCGCCCCCACTCAGGTCCTCGCTCCACCGACTCCTGAAGCTACGGTCGCCGCCGAAGGCGCCGCGCTATCGAACGAGCTCGCCGAGCTCCGCGCCGAAGTCGGCCGCTTGCGCGAGCAGGTTCGGGAGGAAAAGCAGAAGGCTGCCGAAGGGTCACTGGCTGCTCCTGCGGAGCCCGGGGCAGCCGTGACCCCTACCCCGGCCTCCGCGGGAGACCAGGCCGTCGGCGTGTTCGCGGTGGCCGGCCTGTCGTTGTTCGTCGGCTGGGCTCTCGGTTCGGTCTTCAGCCGCCGCCGCTCCCGCTCGCACCGCCCGCGATTGCGAATCTGATGCGGCTGGTCGAGCTGTTCGTCATCGCGCTTGCTTATCTTGCGGGGTCGATTCCGACAGGCGTGCTGCTCGGACGATTGGCCGGCGTCGACGTGCGCTCGGCGGGAAGCGGCAACATCGGAGCGACGAACGTCGCGCGCACGGCGGGCCGGACGCTCGGCATCTTGACGCTCGTCGGGGATGCGCTGAAGGGACTGCTGCCCGTGCTTGCCAGCCGCGCCCTCGGCTTCGACGCCATCGTCGTCGCGGCCACCGCCGTCGCCGCGCTCAGCGGCCACGTGTTCTCGGCGTTCCTGAGCTTTCGCGGCGGCAAGGGAGTGGCAACGGGCGTCGGGGTGCTGCTCGGCCTGGCGCCCGCGGTCGCGCCGATCCCGATCGCGATCTTCGTGCTCACCATGGTGAGCTCCAAGATCGTCTCCCTGAGCTCCATTCTCGCAGCACTCGGCGCTGCAGTTGTGGTCGCCGTGTTCGGCTATCCGTCAGCGACGGTGTTCGCCGCGGTCGCCATGGCTGGGTTGATCATCTTTCGGCACCGGGAAAACATCTCGCGCCTGCTGGCCGGGACCGAGCGGCGCTTCGAGAGCAGGAAACAGTGATCAAAGAGGCATCATTGCCTCGAAAACGATCACTGCCGAGCGAAGAAATCCTCGGTTCCGAAACGGCTGAAGACCGGGCATGCCGGTTGCTTTTCACGCGGTTGTCAGGGATCGCCGCGCGAGTTTCGTCCCGATGACGCAGACCTTTACAAATTCCTCGCCTTTAACATATGGCTTACCGGCGCTGCTGCGCCCGTTCGCGGCGCACTCACCGAAGCGCCCAACGAGGAGCGTGCCATGAAGAAGGTCGAGGCGATCATCAAGCCCTTCAAGCTCGACGAGGTCAAAGAAGCGCTCAGTGCCATCGGCGTGCAGGGCATCACGGTCAGCGAAGTGAAGGGGTTCGGGCGCCAGAAGGGCCACACCGAACTCTACCGCGGTGCCGAGTACGTCGTCGATTTCCTTCCCAAGGTGAAGCTCGACATCATCGTCAGCGATGAACAAGTCTCGCAGGTCGTCGAAGCAATCCAGCGCGCCGCCAAGACCGGCCGCATCGGCGACGGGAAGATCTTCGTTCTCCCGATCGAGGACGTCGTCCGCATCCGTACGGGAGAACGGGGAGGTGACGCCATCTAGAGGTCTGGCAACGGCGTGGGAGAACGGTAAGTCGATCGATCCATCGAAGGAAACTTTCAGGAGGAGAGGGGCAACATGAGTCCGAAGGACGCTCTGAAGTTCGTCAAGGAGAACAAGTCGGTCTGCGCCGATTTCAAGTTCATGGATTTCCTCGGCACCTGGCAGCACTTCACCGCGCCGCTATCCGAGGTGAACGAGGACATCTTCGAGGAAGGCCTCGGGTTCGACGGCAGCTCGATTCGCGGCTGGCAGGCGATCAACGCCTCCGACATGCTCGTCATCCCGGATCCCGCGACCGCGGTGATGGATCCCTTCACCGAGGCGTCGACGGTCTCCTTCATCTGCAACATCGTGGACCCCATCACGAAGGAGGAGTACACGCGCGACCCCCGGCACATCGCCCGCAAGGCCGAGGCGTACCTGAAGTCTACTGGCGTCGGTGATACCGCGTATTTCGGCCCCGAGCCGGAGTTCTTCATCCTGGACGAGGTGCGGTTCGACACGAACCAGCACGAGTCCTACTACCATGTCGATTCGGTCGAAGGCCGTTGGAACACCGGCCGCTCCGAGGGCCCGAACCTCGGCTACAAGCCACGCTACAAGGAGGGCTATTTCCCGGTTCAGCCGACCGACTCTCAGCAGGACATTCGCCAGGAGATGGTGCTGACCATGGAACGGGTCGGCATTCGCGTGGAAAAACAGCACCACGAAGTCGCGACCGCTGGCCAGGCCGAGATCGACATGCGCTTTCTGTCGCTCGTGAAGATGGCCGACGCACTCCAGTGGTACAAGCACATCGTCAAGAACGTCGCGAAGAAGCACGGGAAGACGGCGACGTTCATGCCGAAGCCCATCTTTCTCGACAACGGTTCGGGCATGCATACCCACCAGTCGATCTGGAAGGGTGAGAAGCCGCTGTTCGCCGGCGACGGCTATGGTGGCATGTCGCCGCTCGGCATGAACTACATCGGCGGCATTCTCAAGCACGCTCCGGCGATCGCCGCTTTCACGAACCCAGGCACGAACAGCTATCGGCGACTGGTTCCGGGCTTCGAGGCACCGGTGAACCTCGCCTACTCCTCGCGGAACCGCTCGGCTGCCGTGCGCATCCCGATGTATTCCCCTTCGCCGAAGGCGAAGCGCATCGAGGTCCGCTTCCCCGATCCAACCTGCAACGGCTACCTCGCCTTCGCGGCGATGCTGATGGCCGGCCTCGATGGCATCGAGAAGAAGCTGCAGCCGGGCGAGCCGCTCGACAAGGACATCTACGCGCTCACGCCGGAGGAGTTGAAGGACGTGCCGTCGATGCCGGGAAGCCTCGAGGAGGCCCTCGACAACCTCAAGAAGGACCACGAGTTCCTGTTGAAGGGCGACGTCTTCACCGAAGACGTCATCGAGACCTGGATCGGTTACAAGATGGACAACGAAGTGAATGCCATGCGGCTTCGCCCGCATCCGTACGAGTTCGCGCTCTACTACGACGCCTGAGCGCTCCATTCGCGACGCGCACGAAGGCCGGCCCTCCCTCGAGGACTGGCCTTCGTCGTTTCAATGGGCCCGGGCCGCCGCTTCGCTCCGGGAATCTCTAGCGAGATTCTCGAGTCCGGAGCGAGCGGATTGACTCACGTACCCTGATCCCAAGAGCGCAGGTACTTCTCCTGCTCCGCGGTCAGCTTGTCGATCTTGATGCGCATGCTGGCGAGCTTGAGCGTGGCGACGCGGTCCTCGATCATCTTCGGAACCTCGTGCACCTTGACCTCGAGCCGCATGCGGCTGCCGTTGCGCACCGCCCACTCCGTCATCAGCGCCTGGGTCGCGAAGCTCATGTCCATAACCGCGGGCGGATGTCCTTCGGCGGCGGCGAGGTTCACCAACCGGCCTTCGCCGAGGAGGTACAACGTTCGTCCATCTTTCATGACGAAGCCGTCGACCGATGGACGAACGTTCCTCAGGACCTTCGTCGACATCGCCCGCAGCGCCTTGATGTCGATCTCGATGTCGAAGTGTCCCGAGTTGGCAAGCAGCACCCCGTCCTTCATCTTGGCCAGGTGCTCCTTGCGGATCACGTGCGCGTCGCCCGTCAAAGTCACGAAGATGTCGCCGATCGACGCCGCCTCTGCCATCGGCATGACGCGCAGCCCGTCCATCGCCGCTTCGAGCGCCTTGATGGGATCGACCTCGGTGACGGTGACGTTCGCCCCCATGCCCCGCGCGCGGCTCGCAACGCCCTTGCCGCACCAACCGTACCCGGCAATCACGACGTTCTTCCCGGCGAGCAGCACGCTGGTAGCGCGCAGGATGCCGTCGACGGTCGATTGCCCGGTTCCATAGCGGTTGTCGAAGAGATGCTTGGTGGCCGCATCGTTCACGGCGACTACGGGGATCTTGAGAGCGCCGTCGGCGGCCATCGCACGGAGGCGAATGACGCCCGTGGTGGTCTCCTCCATGCTGGCGATGAC
>JBEVNX010000237.1:0-22740 GCA_040507895.1 Binatia bacterium
CCGTAGGACGCCGTGATCGAGAGCGTGTTCACGATCACGGCCTTGAGGGGCAGCAGGACGGACCCCAAAAGGAGGAAGAGCGCCACGTACGTCGCGGCGACCACCAACGCGATGGCCAGGGGCGCGCGCTCCCGGACCACGCGGATGAAATCGATGTCGAAGGCCGTCTGGCCCGTAACGAGGAGCTCCCCAGAGACGCGGGGATGCGATTCGCGGATCGTCCTCACCAGGGCGCGGGCAGCGTCGCTGCCCGGATCGAGCCGCGTCGCAACGGAAATCAGCAAGAGGTGCTCGCCGGTCATCTGACTGAATGCCTCGGCCAGCGGCGCCGGCCGCAACGCCGCCGGGGCCGCCGCGAGCTGAGCGGACTGCTCGCGGCTGAGACCAGGCAAGTCGACGGGGCTCAGCACCTCGGTGACGCCGGGAAGGCGAGCCAGCCAGCGGCCGAGCTCCCACGCCTCGTCGACGCGCACCGGTGCCAGCGGCGACCCCTCGACGTAGTGGAGCACGAGGACGATCTTCGCCGCAGCCGCGTCCGGGAAATCCTGACGGAGGATCTCGTATCCGCGGCGCGCCTCGGCCCATGGAGGCAGAACCCTGGCGTCTCCGGTCCCGAGCCGAATGTGAAGAAACGGGGTTCCCAGGAGCAGCAGGAGCGCGGTGATCGGCAGAAGAACCCGCCACGGGTGGACCATCACCACGGTGGCCACGCGGCGCCAGACGCTCTGACGGGCGCGCGACTCGAGCGAGCGCGCCATGGGCAACGGCAGAGTCAGCGCGTCCACGCGTGGGCCGAGGATGGCGAGCAAGGCGGGCAAGAAGGTCAGCGAGTACACCACCGCGAGGGCCACGACGATGGTGCCGGCCAGCCCGACCGAGCCGATGTTCCCGAGGCCCAGGACCATGATGCCCGCGAGGCCGATGGCCACGGTGACGCCGGAGAAGAGGACCGCGCGCCCCGCCGTCATCATCGCGACGGCGAGCGCGTCGGCGATGGGCCGGCGGAGGATCTCCTCGCGAAAGCGGCTCACGATGAACAGCGAGTAGTCGATGGCTACGCCCAGGCCGACCATGGTAACGATGTTGGGAGCGTAGGCCGACACCGACGTGTGGCGGGCGAGCAGCTCGACCGCGGCGACGCCTCCGATCATGGCCAGGACGCCCACGCCGAGCGGGAGCAAGGCCGCCACTACCGAGCTGAACGCGAGTAGCAGGAACAGGGCGACCACGGGCAGGATCACCAGCTCGGCGCGGGCTAGATCGCGCTTGGCCACTTCGACGAAGTCGTGGTTCACGGCGAGGTCGCCGGCGCCGACCACCTCGAGGGTGTCCGATCTGACGAGCCCGCGCAGCGAAGCGTAGACCGCCGGGGGAACCGGCGAGACCCCGAGCGACATCGTGCTCGAAGCGCGTTCCTTCAGCTCGACCACGACGCGGGCGCGGCGGCCGTCGCCCGAGACCAGAAGCGGGTCGGGCGGATCGGCGTCGTAGGGCGTGCGGACCCGGCCGATTCGCGTGTCGGCCCGGAGTCGCGCGAGAGCCTTGCCGACTTCCGCTCGGAAGGCGGTCTCGTTCGCGCCGAGGGTCGCACTGCCGAAGATGAGGTCGAAGGAGATGGGTTGCCCAGGCAGATCCCGCGAGACGAGCGCGGCGGCGCGCCCGGACTCCGTAGAGTCGATCGTCGTGCCGGCGTCGAGAGTCGCCCCCCGCGCTAGGATCCCAGCGGCCGGAGCGATGGAGAGCGCGGTCAGTACCACCAGCCACCAGCGGCGGCGATGGACCAGCCGTCCCCACTTTCCGAGAAGGTCGTCCATCGCGTGGCCGGATGCTCCTGAACGCTTGACTCGTCCCGACACGTCCGGCGCGAGCCGCGCGGGACTTTAGCAGGAGTTCGCGCAGGCCAACAGGGTGAACTTCCGCTCGTGATGCTCCATCGCCAGCCCGCGCACCTCTTTCCCCGTGCGTGGCTTGGGCGCACAATCGACGCCGAGTAGAGGCACCCGCATGGCGACGACTTCGAAGAAACTCGGCATCCTCGTCGGCGGTGGACCGGCGCCCGGCATCAACAGCGTGATCAGTGCGGCGACGATCCGCGCCAACCTCGACGGCGTGGCGGTGGTCGGCATCGAGGAAGGCTTCAAGTGGCTGATGCAGAGCGACATCAGCCACGCTCGCGATCTCACGATCGAGCAGGTGAGCCGCATCCACTTCCGCGGCGGCTCCACGCTCGGCACGGCGCGCGACAACCCGACGCACGACCGCAAGCTGCTCGAGAACACGGTCACGTCACTGCTCCGCCTCAACGTCGACAAGCTCATCACCATCGGCGGCGACGACACCGCCTACAGCGCCATGAAGGTGGAGGAGACTGGCGCCGGGCGCATCCACGTGGTGCACGTGCCGAAGACGATCGACAACGATCTCGATCTGCCGCTCGGCATTCCGACGTTCGGCTATCAGACGGCCCGCGACGTCGGTGTGGAGATCGTTCGCAACCTCATGGTGGACGCCAAGACGACGTCGCGCTGGTACTTCGTCATCTCGATGGGGCGCAAGGCGGGCCATCTCGCGCTCGGCATCGGCAAGGCGGCGGGAGCCACGCTCACCATCGTCGGCGAGGAGTTCGGCGACGCCTCGATCCGCCTCGGCCACGTGGTCGATATCTTGGTCGGCGCGATCGTCAAGCGTCTGGCGTACGGCCGCACGGACGGAGTCGCGGTGATCGCCGAAGGCCTGCTCGAGCGCTTCGATCTCCGCGACCTCGAAGCGCTCGAGTCCGTCGAGCGCGACGCTCACGGACACATCCGCTTGGCGGAGATCGATTTCGGCGACATCTTGAAGCGCGAAGTGCAGGCGCGTCTCAAAAGCTTCGGCATCCGCGTCACGATCGCCGACAAGGAGGTCGGCTACGAGCTCCGCTGCGCCGATCCGATCCCGTTCGACATGGAATACACGCGCGATCTCGGGTTCTGCGCCGCGCAGTTCATGCTCGACGGCGGCAACGCCGCGATGGTGTCGATCCAGGAGGGGCACTTCGTGCCGCTCTACTTCAAAGCGATCATCGATCCCGAGACCGGCCGTACGCGCGTGCGCATGGTCGACGTCGCCTCGGAGTACTACTCGATCGCCCGCCGCTACATGCTGCGGCTCAACCAGACGGACTTCGACGATCCCCACGAGCTCGCTAAGTTCGCCGCCGCATGCGGCGTCACGGTCGAGGAGTTCCGCCTGCAGTTCGCCTATCTGTTGGAGAAGGACCTCCTGTATCGCCCCGCCGAGCGCAAGGCCAAGGCAGGCTGATCGAAGGGAGACGACCCATGGCCACGGAGACCCCCACGCTCGACCGCAAGGCGCTCGACCGGCTCGTGCAGTCGATCGAGCGCGACATCGCCCGCGAGCTCTACGACGGGGCGGTCGTGCTGCTCGCGCACCGCGGTACCGTCGCCTTCCACGAGGCGATCGGCTTCGCCGAGCGCGCCAGCGGGCGGCGCGCCCGCAAGGACGACGTCTTCTGCCTGTTCTCGGTCACCAAGACGCTGACGGCGGCCACCGTGCTCGCACGCATCGACCGCGGCGAGATCACGCTCACCACCCCGGTCGGCGAGATCATTCCCGAGTTCGCGGTCCGCGGAAAGCAGCGCGTGACGATCGCCAACCTGCTCTCGCACACCGGCGGCATGTCGTCCGGCTTTCCAGCGGTCCCGCCGGAGCAGATCGGCGATCTCGCGGCCGTCGTCGCCGCCGTATGCGAGCATCCGCTCGAGGCCCGGCCCGGGTCGCGCGTGCGCTACAGCCCGCTCACGGCTCACGCGGTGCTCGCCGAGATCGTGCGCCGGCTCGACGGCGGCCGACGGCCCTATCGCCAGATTCTCGCCGAGGACTTCCTGAGGCCGCTCGGCATGAAAGACACCGCGCTCGGCATGCGACCGGACCTCGCGACGCGCCGCGTGCCCGTGGTCGTGCGGGATCGCACCAAGGGTCTGTTCGACGCCGCCGTGCTCGAAGGCTTCAACGAGCTCCTCCAGGAGAGCACCGAGATTCCGGGCGGCGGCGCCGTCTCCACCGTCTCCGACGTGTTCCGCTGGGCCGAGATGCTGCGCCGCGGGGGGGAGCTCGACGGCGTGCGCGTGCTGTCGCCCGCCATCGTCGATCTCGCCACCACGAACCAGACCGGAACGATGGGCAACGACCTCTTCGACTATGCTCGCGAGATGTACGGCTGGGGCGACTTTCCCGCCTATCTCGGCCTGAGCTTCTTCCTACGCGGCGAGGGCACGTTCCCCACCTGGTTCGGACTCACCGCGTCGCCCCGCACGTTCGGCGGCATCGGCGCCGGCTCCACGCTCTTCTGGGTCGACCCGGCACGCGAGCTGACGTTCGTGTGTCTGACGGCCGGACTCCTCGAAGAGGGACGGAGCGCGGAGCGCTTCGGGAGACTGTCCGACCTGGCGATCGCCGCTCTCGGCTGATCCGGCGAACGGCCGACGCCGTTTGCTTCAGCGCGTAGGCGGGGTTACGCTGGCGGGTTCTCCCATGACCCGCACCGAGCGCACATACTATCTCGTCTTCGGGCTCTACAGTCTGTGGGCTTGGTTCGTCGCGCCCATCTACCCGTTGTTCCTGCGCAGCCGCGGTCTCGATGCGCTCGAAGTGAACCTCGTGCTCGCCACCTACCTCATCATCGTGTTCGTGTTCGAGGTGCCGACCGGGGCCGCCGCGGATCTGGTCGGCCGCAAGGCGTCGTTTCTGCTCTCGTGCGCGCTGCGCGCGGTGGCCTTCGGCCTCTACGCCGTGGCGCAGAGCTTCACCGACTGCGTGATCGCCGAGCTGATCGACGGGATCGGCACGACGCTGGCGAGCGGCGCTCTCGACGCTTGGGCGATCGACGGCATGCGCGACGAGGGCGACAATCGGCCCGTCGAGCGCTTCTTCGCTCGCGCGCAGACCCTGGCGCGGGTCGGCATGATCCTCGGCGGCCTCGTCTGCGCGTATCTCGCCGCTGTCGACTTCGCGCTCCCGTGGTGGGTCGCCGCGGCGGGCTTCGCAGCCACCGGCGCTGTCGGCGCGGCTGTCATGCGTGAGCGCCCGCGCGCCGCCTCGGCGGGCGTGCCGCGGCGCCACTTCGTGACGCTCATGGGAGAAGGCTTCCACGCGGTTCGTGGCGTGCCGGTTCTGGTGCTCGTTTGCGCGCTCACCGGCGCCTCGTACTTCGCGGCCATTCCGGCCCACATGCTGTGGCAGCAGCGGATGATCGACCTCTCCGGCGAAGGCGTGTGGATCGTCGGCTGGCTCTGGGTGGCGCTGAACCTCGCCGCGGTCGCCGGCAGCGCGGTGCTGCCCGGCTTGCTCGAGCGCTTGCGGCGGAGCCGCGTGCTGTTCTTGGCGGCGCTCTGGCGAGGCTGCGCGCTGGCGTTCGCGGCTCTGGCAGCCACGCTGGCTCCGGCGCTCGGGGGCTGGCTGCTTCAGGAGGTGAGCTTCGGCTTGAGCGAGCCGGTGATGCAGGCGTGGATGAACGAGCACGTCGCGGCCGATCGGCGCGCTACCGTGCTGTCGATCCGCTCGATGGTCGGCACGCTCGGCGGCGGTGCGGGCCTCATCGCGATCGGCTTCGTGGCGCGCGACCAGGGCGTCGGGGTGGCGTGGATGGTCTCCGCCGTGCTCTTCCTTGTGACCGCGCCCGCATACCTGCTGCTCGAGCGACTCGCGGCCGTCGCCCCGGTTAGCCCCCGAGGAGCCGAGGAAGTGCCGGCGCCGATCGCGGCGAAGGTCGCCCCTCCCGCGCTCACTTGAACGAACGCCCGTTGCACGCGGCCCGCCGCTGCACGAAGATGCCGCCGTGGAGACGAGAGAGCTCGCCTGCGCAGCGGTCTACGAGCGGCCGATCGCCGCTTCCGTGACCCGCATCTGGGAGAACGTGCTCGACTGGGAGCACCTGCCTTGGCTTCACCGAACGTCGTTCGCCGCCGTTCGCCTGCTCGAACAGTCCGCGGGGGGATGGCGAGCCTGGCTGGCGACTCGTGCCCGGCGGCCGCAGGAGTCCCTGGTCGAGGTTCGCCTCGACCGGCCTGCGCTTCGTTACGTCACGCGCACCCTGGAGGGGGACGGAGCCGGCACCGAGATCTGGACTCGCCTCGAGCCGTCGGCCGAGCGTTCGACGCGGATTCACGTGCGATTCGAGATTCCCGAGAGCGATCCGACGCGACTCGAAGCCATCGGCGCCAGCTATCGCGGCCTCTACGCTCGGCTGTGGGACGAGGACGAGGCGATGATGCGTCGGCGCCAGGAGGTTCTCGACGCCGCCGCCGGGCGCACGCCGAGTCCCGGCCAGGCGATTCCGCTGGGAAGCCTCGATGAGCTTCGCCGGCGCCTGCCGCTGCGGCTGCGTCTCGACGGCCGCGAGCTTCGGCTCGTGGAGCTCGACGGCGAGATTCTCGCCCACCCGACGCTCTGCCCCCACCTCGGCGGCCCGCTCGACGAAGCGGCTCTCGAAGACGGTCGCATCACCTGCCCGTGGCACGGCTACCGCTACGATGTCCGTAGCGCGCGTTGCGTCACCGGCCAACCGCTCGCGCTCGAGCCTCGGGCACTCGTCGTCGTCGATCGTGAGCGCGGTGAGGCTTCGCTCGTATGCTGAAGGTCATCGATCTGCGCAGCGCTTCCCTCCTCGACCTGACGGCCGCGCTGCGAGCGCGCACGCTCTCTCCCCTCGACCTCATGGAGGTCGTGCTGTCGCGCATCGACGCGACGCACGGCACGCTCCACGCCGTCGTCTCGCGGCGCGCGCGCGCCGACCTCCTTGCCGATGCGCGAGCCGCCTGCGAGCGTATCGAACGCGGCGAATCGCGCCCGCTCGAGGGGATTCCTCTCGGCATCAAGGATCTCGAAGACGTCGCCGGCCTCGTCACGTCGCAGGGATCGATCCCGTTTCGCGACCGCGTGGCAGCGCGCGATTCCACTCAGGTCGAGCGGCTGCGCGCCGCCGGCGCGATCGTGGTCGGCAAGACGAACACGCCCGAGTTCGGCTTCACGGCGATCACCAAGAACCTGGTCCACGGCGTCAGCCGCTCACCCTGGAACCTCGAGCGCACCCCCGGAGGATCGAGCGGCGGGTCGGCCGCGGCGCTCGCCGGCTCGGTGCTCCCGCTGGTCACCGCGAGCGACGGCGGCGGATCGATTCGCATCCCGGCGAGCTTCACGGGGGCCTTCGGCCTCAAGCCCTCGTTCGGCCGGATCCCGCTCGGGCCCGCGCATCACTGGGGATACGGCGATACCGCCGTCTATGGACCGCTCACCAAGACGGTGGAGGACGCAGCCCTTTTCCTCGATCAGGTCGTCGGCCCTTCGCCCTACGACCCGAACAGCTTGCCGCACCCCGGACTGTCGTACCTCGACGCCGTGCGCACCCCACTGAGCGAAAAGCTCCGCATCGGCTTCTCTCCCGATCTCGGCTATGCCGTCGTGCAGTCGGACGTAGCCGCGGCAGTCGAGGACGGGGCCCGGGTGCTCGAGTCTCTCGGCCATCGGCTCGGCCCGCTGCGCGACGGGCCCCCGATCATCGGACCCCAATGGGGCGTGCTCGGCAGCTTCGAGCTCGCCTCGCAGCTTCACCCGTTGCTTCCCGCACGCGAGCCGGATTTCGGCCGCGCCTTCCTCGCGACGGTGCGGGCCGGCTGGAAAATGACGCCCGAGCTGTGGGGCGAGGGCGCTCGTCTGCGCGCCGAGCTGAACGATTGGTGTGCGCGCGCCTTCGAGCGCTTCGATCTGCTCGTCACGCCGACGGTGCCCTACGATCCGCCGCCGGCGCGCGGCCCGTTTCCCGCCGAGACCGAAGGGCGGCCGCAGATCGCGCTCAGCGTTGCGTCGTTCACGATCCCCTTCAATTTGTCCTGGCACCCGGCGGCGACGGTGCGCGTCGGGCGGTCGCGAGCCGGACTGCCGATCGGCATGCAGCTAGTCGGCCCGCGCCACCGCGACGATCTCGTGCTGCAAGCGGCGCGCGCCTTCGAGCGCGAGCGTCCCTGGCATCCGGACTGGCCTTCCGCTTAGCCCGCTCCGGTCACCACCCCGCCGCATCGGCGAGCTGTCGCCCGAGCGCCTGCCAATCCACGGCGCCGAGCACGTTCGAGAAGTCGTCGGTCCAAGGCCTCGCATCCGACGCGATCGGCAGCGGCTGCCAGCGCGGGTCGGCGTCGATCGCTCCGAGATCTCCGCCGCTGCGCGCCATGACGACCCAGCGCGACGAGTCCTGCCCGCGAGCGAGCGCTTCGCCAGGCGGATCCTCCCGGATCCGAGCGACGAGCCCTCGGTCCGCAGCGAGGGCACCGAGCACCCGGCGGAGATCGAGCAGCCGGTGTGAGACGTGAAAGGCGACGCGGCCGCCGGGCGCGAGCTTCTGGAGGTAGAGCTCGAGTGCCTCGCGGGTGACGAGGTGAACCGGGATCGAGTCGGAGCTGAACGCGTCGAGCACGATCAGGTCGTAGGCTCCCGCCGGCGCCTCGCGTAGCCGCAAGCGCGCATCGCCTGCTACGATCACCGGAACAACCGCACGACAGTCCATCAGGAACGTGAAGTAGCGCTCGTCACGGGCGATCGCGATCATTCCGGGATCGATCTCGTAAAAGGTCCACTGATCGCCGGGCCGCGCGTATGATGCCATGGCTCCAGCCCCGAGACCGACGGCCGCCACGCGGACGGACGACGACGAGTCATCGACCGCCGCGAATAGCTGCCCGAGCGGGCCGCGGCGATGATAGTACGACATAGGCTCCCGTCTGTCGTCGCGATCGAGGCTTTGCCGACCGTGGATCGTGTTGCCGTGCACCAGCACGTGGAAGCGCTCGGCGCGGTCGTGGGTCACGCGCAGCACGCCGAAGAAGCTCCGCTCTTCGTGGATCAGCACGGACGGGCTGAGCGGCGCGACTAAGCCCGCGAGCACGATCGCCCCGAGGCCGAGTGCGAAGCGAACCGGTCGCTCGACGAACGAGTAGCAGAGGAGAGCGGGGACCAGGTAGACGGCGAGCTGCGCGACGCGGCTCGTCGCTGCGCCGAGCGTCCGGGCCCCGAGCGAGGTGGCAGCGAGGAGTGCCGCCAGACCCGCCGCCACGGCAACGTCCGGCCAGACGAGCCGCGGCTTCGGCCCACTGCGTCCGAGCAGGCACACGAGCACGATCGCCAGCGGGTATTCCGTCACGCCGCGGAAAACGAGCGGCGCGAGGATCGCGTTGCAAACTCCGCCGAGGACGCCGCCGAGCGAAACCCATAGATAGTATTCGGTCAGACGAGCGGCGGAAGGACGGTCGGCGGCGAGCGCGCCATGACAGGACCCGGCGCCGAGAAAGAGCGCGAGCAGGTGAAGGGGCAGTAGGAGAGCCGCAGGGCTCGAGGCGTCCGTGAGCATCGCGACCAACAGCGGCAGCGATACGAGGCAGACGGCCCGGCTGGCGAACAGCGCTCGCAGCGGCTGGTGGCGCGAGAAAGCCAGCACGAGCGTCACCAGATAGAGTGCGAGCGGCACGACCCAGAGGAGCGGCATCGACGCGAGATCCGTGGTGATGTAGGTGGTGGCGCCGAGCATCAGGCTCGAAGGCGCGAAGCTGAGGGCGACCCAGCGCGCACGTCGGGCGGCGTCGACGTCGTCCACCTCTGCCCGATCGCTCTCGATGGCCGGCGCCGACCGCCGTGTTCCCCAGAGCAGGCAGGCACAAGCGATCACGACGCCAACGAGCAACCAATAGCCGAAGGACCACAGCTGGCTCTGCTCTCTGAGCGTCCACGCCGGCTCGACCAGCAATGGATACGCGAGTAGCCCCGCGAGGCTTCCGAAGTTGCTCGCCGCGTAGAGGAAGTACGGGTCTTGCGATCCACGGCTGCCGAGCGCGGCAAACCAGACCTGCAGCGCCGGCGCTGTGGCAGCCACGAGCAGGAACGGCAGTCCGGCCGAGCGGGCCAGCGCGCCGAGGAGCCACGTCACGGGCGTGGACTGACTCGTGGTCGCCCCGCTCGCGTCGACCGTCACCGGAAGTGTCACGGCGGCGATCGCCAGCGCCGCCACGTGCAGGGCCGCCTGCCGCCGCGGGCCGAGCCAGCTTGCGGCGGCGTGCGCGTAAGCATAGCCGGCGAGCAGCACGGCCTGGAAGAACAGCATGCAAGTCGTCCACACCGCCGGTGTCGCGCCGAGCGACGGCAGGACGAGCTTGCCGAGCATCGGCTCGATCACGAAGAGGAGCGCCGACGAGAGCATCATCGCCGCTGCGAAGAGCCAGGACTCGAGCGAGACGCTACGCTGGGAACGGCAGAGCCGGCCCGCGCGTGACATCGGTTTCATCGCAGCTCACCATCCAGCCTTCCCGCGGCTCGTTGCAACGGCTCGTGGTTCGCGCCATCGTCTGCGGATGCTCGCGAGCGAGTCGCGAATTCTCACCAGCACGGACTGCGGGTTCGACACCGCCGCCGGTCTCGGCGAGGTGGCCGAGGAGGTCGTGTGGAAAAAGCTCGAGGCGCTGCGCCAAAGCACCGATCTCGCCACACGGCGATTGCTCGGAGCGTGAAGGAGGAGACCATGCCGAAGGCCACCTGGAAGGGAGCCGTGCTCGCCGAAAGCGAACGCTGCGAGATCGTGGAGGGGAATCAATACTTCCCGCCGGACAGCATCCGCCGCGAGCACTTTCGCGAAAGCGCCACGCACACTACGTGTCCGTGGAAGGGAGTGGCCAGCTACTACGACGTCGTCGTGGACGGCGCGGTCAACAAAGACGCCGCCTGGTACTATCCCGACACGAAGCCGGCCGCGAACAACATCAAAGGCTACGTCGCGTTCTGGCACGGCGTGGAGGTGGAGGCGTAGCGCGGACCGAAGCGATTCGGCGAGGCTCGCCGCCTTGGCTCCGGATAGCCCGGCGGCTGTTCGGAGGTGCGCAGACCCGCTCGGCAGGTGTGTTTTGCGAGGTTAGCCGGCGACGAGTCCGGACTAAAAGAAGCTCGCCGACTCCACTTCGGTTGTGGCTGGAAATTAGCCCACGAAACGCGCCACGGCCTCGGCGACTCGCTCTTCGTGACCGAAAAAGAAGTGGTCCGCGCCCGCGATGCGCGTGAGCTGGTTTTCGCCGGAGAAGCGCTCGACGGTCGTCTCGAGGACGGGCCAAGGGCAGTACGGATCACGATCCCCGGCGACGAAGAGCTTCGCCTTGCGCGAGCCGACGATCGGCGCTGCGTCGAGCATCGACACCGGCAGCGCGATCGCGAACAGCCGGTCGACCGCCTCGGCGTCGTGTCCGGCGAGTAGCGCCACAATGGAGCCGAAAGAGTACCCTCCGAGGCAGATCTTCGCCTGCGACGAGCGCTCGCGCAGCCAGGCGACGGCTGCGCGAGCATCGTCCGCCTCGCCCGTGCCGCCCCCGAAGCCTCCCTCGCTCCCTCCGACGCCGCGGAAGTTGAAGCGCAACGTGGCGACGCCGTGCTCGGCCAGCGCCCACGCAGCGGCCATCACGACCGAGTTGTCCATGTCGCCGCCGTACTGTGGGTGCGGATGACACACGATCGCGGCTCGCGGCGCGTCCGGCGGCAGCACGGCGCGACCCTCGAGGGTGAGATGACCGCTCGCGAAGCGCACCGACTCTTCCTTCACGCGTTCCATGGCGGCGTTGGTTGAACCATGGTTCCGTGAGCTCTGACAACCGAGAGGCGCGATGCCTTCCAGACTCAGAAGCTCGAGACCTCCGATCTCCGGGGCTTGAATCGAGCCTCGCCGCGCAGCCTCGGATTGAACCCTACAGGCTGGATCATCTATACCGGCCAGCGGACCACCCCGCGGCGAAGCTCCGCGGCGCCTGAAGAAGAGAGAGGGCAAAAGGAGAAAGCCATGTCCCAGCAGCAACTCGAAACGCTCATTCAGCAGCTCAAGGCGAATCCGGTACTCGAGCAACCGTCGATCGAGGCGGTGCGAGCCGGCTTCGAACAGATGGGGGCGATGTTCCCAGTACCAGGCGACGTCAAGCGCGAGCCCGTCACGGCGGGAGGCGTCAAGGCGGAATGGCTGAGCGCACCCGAAGCCGCGGCCGACCGCGTCGTCCTCTACTTGCACGGCGGCGGCTACGTGATCGGCTCGATCAACACGCACCGCGCGCTCGGAGCAAGCGTGTCGCGAGCGGCCAAGGCGCGCGTGTTGTTGATCGACTACCGCCTCGCGCCCGAGCACCCGCATCCGGCGGCCGTGGAAGACGCCGTCTCCGCCTACCGCTTCCTGCTTCAGCAGGGAATCTCGCCGAAGCGCGTCGCCCTCGCCGGCGACTCGGCGGGCGGCGGTCTCGTCGTCGCCACACTGGTGGCGCTGCGCGACGCCGGGGAAAAGCTGCCGGCCACGGGCGTGTGCCTGTCGCCCTGGATCGATCTCGAGTGCCTCGGCGAATCGATGACGACCAAGGCCGCTGTCGATCCCATGGTGCAGAAGGAGGGCGTGCTGCAGCTCGCCGCTCACTATCTCGGTGGCAAGAGCCCGCGCACGCCGCTTGCCGCACCGCTCTACGCCGACCTCTCCGGCCTGCCGCCGCTGCTCATCCAGGTCGGCACCGCCGAGACGCTGCTCGATGACGCTTCCCGCCTCGCCGAGCGAGCGCGCAAAGCCGGCGTGAACGTCACCTACGATCCGTGGGAGGGGATGATCCACGTCTGGCAGCTGTTCGCGCCGATGCTCGACGAGGGTAAGCAGGCGATCGACAAGTTCGGGGCGTTCATCCAGAAGCAGACGGCCTGACAGCGACCCGAAGCGCTTCTGGCGGCTTGGCTTTGGTCTATCGCTGGGGAGCGTGTCGATCCACGACTTCTTCGCCGGGCGCGACGTTGACGTGTCGGGCTTGGCCGCGTATCTCGACCGGCTCGACAGCGAGCGGCGCGTCGCGGAAACGCGCGCGCTCGCCGGCGCCGAGCAAGCGCGACTTTTCGAGGCGGCCGCGGGCGTCCGACCGGTCACGCTCGACGACTTCGTACCCGTGGCCATGCCGCCGCTCCATTCCGTGATCCACTACGGACGAAACTCGCTGCCGTTGTTTCGGCTCTTCGAGAAGCGCTTCTGTCGTCCCGACCGCGACGGCGGAGAGCTGTGGGGCTACAACGAGCAGCCCTGGAAGACGCTGACCGGGCCGGGTTATTTCGTGGCCAGGCAAGAGAGCGCTGAAGAGGTCGTCATCGACTATTGCGAGGTGCCTCCGCGCAAGCCTGTCGAGTGGCCGCCCATCCTGCCAAACTCCGCGCGCCTCTCCCGCTTCATCTACCATCGGACGCGCGACTTCATGCGCGGCGTGTCGCAGCACGTGACGATCGGTCGCGCGACCCGCGAGGGCAAGCCGATGGACAACTGGTTCGTGCTCTGCCGGAGCTAGTGGCCAGCAACAACTGGACCGGCAACGGCAGCCGAGTCTGTGGGGGCTTGCCTTGGTCCGGATTCGTCCAGGGCGGCGAGCCTCGCAGACTCCGCTATCGTCGCGGCCTCTAGAGGCCGCTAGTCCCGGAGCCGGTCACCACTTCGGCGATCGGCGACCGGCGCGGGTGGAGCCAGATCAGCACGCCGGCGAGAGCGAAGAGGATCGGCACGTCTCCGACGAGGTGCATCATCTCCTGCTCCTGCACGAACGAATCGTAGGTCATCACCGCGCCGTGCAGGATGCTCGACAGGATCGTGAAGTCGAGCAGGATCGCGTGCCGCTCCGGATCACGTGCCGCGACCAGCAGGCAGACGCCGAGCGCGAAATAGACGGCGATGATCATCCGCTCGTAAGCCGGATGCATCGACGGGTGTGCCCAGCGAAAGCCGCTCGGCCAGAGATCGAACATGAACGGCAAGAGCAGCGTGAGAAACGCGCCGGTCGCGACCATGACGATGCGGAGGTAGAGGAGTCGCGTCTCGGCTGTCATCCCGTGGACCATAGCAATGTGCCTCGCCCATGCAATCGGATTGAGAGGGCGAGCGGACGGTGTCAGGATCGCGGCTCTTGCCCGAGTACCCCGACATCACCGTCTACCTCGAGCATCTCGAGCCGCTCATTGCCGGCAAGCGCCTCGAGCGCCTACGCCTGGCGAGCCCCTTCTTTTTGCGCTCGGTCGATCCGCCGATCCGGGAAGCGGAAGGCCGGCGAGTGACCGGCCTTTCGCGGCTCGGCAAACGGATCGTTCTGGAGCTCGAGATCGGGTGGTTCTTGGTGTTCCACTTGATGATCGCCGGCCGGCTCCGGTGGCGGCCGCGCGGAGCCAAGATCGCCGGAAAGGTCGGCCTGGCGGCGTTCGACTTCGAAAGCGGTACCCTGCTGGTCACCGAGGCGAGCTCCAAGAAACGGGCGTCGCTCTATTTCGTGCGCGGGCAGGAGGCCCTGCGCTCCCACGACCCCGGCGGCCTCGAGGTCCTCGACACCGACCTCGCCGCTTTCCGCGCCGCGCTCGTGCGCGAGAGCCATACGTTGAAACGCGCGCTCACCGATCCGCGCTTGTTCAGCGGCATCGGGAACGCGTATTCGGACGAGATCCTTCATCGCGCTCGCCTCTCGCCCGTTCAGCTCACGCGGCAGCTCGACGACGCCGAGATCGAGCGCCTGTTCGAGGCCACCCGGGCGACGCTCGTCGAGTGGACCGAGCGCTTACGCCGCGAGACGGGGCCTCGCTTCCCCGAGAAGGTCACGGCGTTTCGCGACGGCATGGCCGTGCACGGCCGCTATCGCCTCCCATGCCCCGATTGCGGCGCGCCGGTCCAGCGCATCACCTACGCGGAAAACGAGACGAACTACTGCGCTCGCTGTCAGACCGGCGGAAAGCTGCTCGCCGACCGCTCGCTTTCGCGGCTCATGAAGGACGACTGGCCGCGGACCCTCGAAGAGATGGAAGAGCTGCGTGCCCGCTGAGCTCGCCGCCCGGCTCGAGGTGCTGGCCGCGGCGCTGCTCTTCTCGACGGGCGGAGCGGCCATCAAGGCTTGCTCGCTGACGAGCTGGCAAGTCGCAGGATCTCGCTCCGCGATCGCTTTCCTCGCGGTGCTGGTCCTCCTACCTCGAAGCCGGGCGCGCTGGGCCGGCGTGTCGCTATCGGTCGGCTTCGCTTACGCGGGGACGATGGTGCTGTTCGTCGTCGCCAACAAGCTCACCACGGCGGCCAGCACGATCTTCCTCCAGTACACCTCGCCTCTCTACCTCGTGCTCGCCGGCCCCCTGCTTCTCCACGAGCCCGTGCGCGCGCGCGATCTCGTCTATCTCGCCGTGCTCGGGGCGAGCCTGGCACTGTTCTTCGTCGACTCCCCGGCTAGCTCGCAAAGCGCGCCACAGCCGGTGCTCGGCAACGCGCTCGCGCTCCTTTCCGGCGCCTTCTGGGCCGCCACGGCTCTCGGCCTGCGGTGGATGGCGCGGCCCGGGGGCGGCGGCGCTCCGGTCGAGACGGCCGTCGCCTGTGGCAACCTGGTCGCGTTCCTCGCCTGCCTCCCCGCTTTGTTGCCGCTGCGTGCCTCCACGGGCGATGTCGCGATCGTCCTCTATCTGGGCATCTTCCAGGTCGCCGGAGCGTACTACTTCCTGACGCGCGGCCTACGCGTCGTGCCGGTGCTCGAGGCCTCGCTCCTGTTGCTGCTCGAGCCGGTGCTGAACCCGGTCTGGGCGTGGCTTTTGCACGCGGAGAGGCCTGGACCCTGGTCTATCGCCGGCGGCGCCGTGATCTTGGTCGCCACGGCCGTGAAATCGTGGGACGACGCGCGCGCAGCGATCCGACGCTCCTTACCAGACGTGCAGTCACACGGCTGCGGAGCGTGACGTCGCCGCAGCATTCCCCATGCGCGGAGCGGGCCGTGATGAGCCGGCCTCCTTTTACCGGCGAGCGTATGGCATGGCGGTTGCGTCATGCTTCGGCAAATCGTCCGAGCTCGCAGGAAGACCCGATGCCCAACTGCCTGAAGCTCCTCGCCGAACCGCTCTTCTCGATGGTCGATCTCGCCCTCGACCGCCCGCTGGCGGTGCTCGTCGCGTCTCCGCCTTCGCCGTCCTCGTGGGAGCCGCTCTTCTCGCCGGCCACTAAGTTAGACGTCGAACGAGAGGCTCCGAACCGAGTCTCGATCTAGACAGCTAGCGCCCGAAGTTGCGCCGGTAGACGAGGTAGTTGGCACAGACGTCGGCGCCGAGCTTCTCGGCAGTGCGTCGCGACGGCCAATTGTCGTCGAGCACGAGGGTGTAGCTCAAATGCGTGGCGCCGTGCCGCACGAGATCGAGGTAGGCGCAACTGGCCAGCGCGAGGTTCACGCCGCGACCGCGTGCCGCCGCCCGCACCGCGATGCCGAGGAAGTTGAGCCTTTCGTCGTCGCGAATCTGGCGGCCGGGAGCGGTGACCGCAGTCGAGCTCATCTCCGGGTTGAGCCACAGCCCGCCGACGGCACGGTCCTCCTCGAATGCGAACAGCGAGCTCTCGAGCATCCCCGTCCCCTCGAGGTTGTGAAACAGCAATTCGACCTCTTCGACGATGAATGGCGTGTAGCCCCAGTGCTGGGCGAAGCACTCGTTCCATAGCTCTTCGAAGACCGCCGCCCGGCGCCGCGGTTCCACTTCGGCGAACGGTACGAGGGCGTAGCCGGCGCGACGCGCGGCCTCGACGGAGCCCTCCCAGCGCGCGACAAGATCCGGGCGAACACGAATCTTGTAGTCGACCCAGCCCCGCTCGGTCTCGAATCCCGCATCTTTCAGCAGCCCATGGTAGTAGGCCGGCGTGTGTCGCACGAAGGGCGGGGGGAGCGCTTCGTAGGCATCGACCACGTAGGGGAACTCGAGCATGCCCCATCCGGCGCGCGCCGCGTCCGCCCCCTGAGCGGCGAGCCATTCGCACGCCTCGTCCATCAACCGGCGCACGGCCTCCCGCGTGCCCGGCAGGGCCTCGAACATGAGTGCGTGGCCGAGCTTCTCCCCCCAATGAGCTTGGTAGCGTTCGTCAAGCACGGCGAGCACGCGGGCGACGACCTTGCCCCCTTCGCGTGCCCAGAACGGCCTCGTCCGGCGGCCGCGGGTGAACGGGCTCTCCCCGGTGAGGATCGCCAGATCGAGGGGCACGAAAGCCGACCAGCGAACGCATCGCTCGGCGTATACGGTGTCGTGGAATCGCACCCACTCGGTCAGGGCGTCGTCTCCCTGCGGGCTCTCGATCGCGATCGACATGGACTCCTCCGGCCTCTCGTGTCTCCCTCGCCGTACCACGACCGAAACGTACACCCCGAGGACCCCGGCGCAAGAGCGAGGGCTGTGCATCGCGCAGCGGGTGCGCTATGAATCGCCGGGATGAACGGCGTCCACGACCTCGGTGGCATGGATGGGTTCGGGCCGGTCGTCCGCGAGCACAACGAGCCGGTGTTCCACGCCGACTGGGAGCGACAGGTCTTCGGCATGATGCTCGCCACGATGGGGCAGGGGTTCTACAACCTCGACGAGATCCGCCACGCGATCGAGCGCATGAGCCCAGCGCACTACCTGGGCTCGACCTACTACGAGCACTGGCTCGCGGGCCTGGAGCGAATCCTCGCGGAGAAAGGCCGCATCACGCCCGCGGAGATCGAGGCGCGCCTTCGCGGGCTCGCTGAGGCACCCGAGTCCCCACCGCTGCCCGAGCGCCCGAACCCAGCGCTCGCCGACGGCCTGGCGCACACGGTGTCCGCAGGAGCGCCCGCATCGCGCGGCGAAGGGAGGCCCCGTTATCGCGCAGGCGCCGCCGTGCGGGTGCTCAAGATGAACCCGTCCGGACACACGCGATGCCCGCGCTACGTGCGCGGCATGCGCGGCACGGTCGAACGCGTCCACGAAAAGTTCATACTCCCCGATGCGCACGCGCACGGCCGCGGCGAACGACCCGAAGTCCTCTACACGATCGGTTTCGAGGCGACCGAGCTCTGGGGCAAGGGCGCCGAGGGGCGAGGCCGAGTCTACGTCGACCTCTGGGAAAGCTATCTCGAGCCCGCCGGCGCCGCGCGGACGGCAGCGACGAGAAGGCGGCCGCGGCGGCCACCAGCCACCCGCAAGCGGAAGGCCAAGCGACGATGAGCGACACCCACGATCACGACCACGACGGCGGCCATCATCCGCGCCCGCTCTCTCCGATCGAAGCCCGCGTGCGTGCCGTCGAATCGCTGCTTCTCGAGAAGGGGCTGGTGTCCTCCGACGCGATCGACCGGGTCGTATCGGCTTACGAGAAGGACATCGGCCCCCTCAACGGCGCGCGTGCGGTCGCCCGCGCCTGGCGCGACCCGCAGTTCAAGAAGCGGCTGCTCGACGACGCCACGGCTGCGCTCCGGGAGCTCGGCATCGGCGGCTTGCAAGGCGAGCACATGATCGCGGTCGAGAACACGTCCAAGGTACACAACGTCGTCGTCTGCACGCTTTGCTCTTGTTACCCGTGGCCGGTGCTCGGACTGCCGCCGGCTTGGTACAAGAGCGCGCCCTATCGCTCGCGCATGGTGAAGGAGCCGCGCGCGGTGCTCGACGAGTTCGGCGTCAAGCTCGATCCGTCGGTCGAGGTGCGGGTGTGGGATTCGAGCGCCGAGATCCGTTACATGGTCTTGCCGATTCGTCCCAAGGGCGGCGAGGGCTTCGGGGAAGAGGAGCTCGCGAAGCTCGTTACCCGCGACTCGATGATCGGCGTGGCGACGGTCGCGCTGCCGCGGTGAAGGCGAAGTGGCCGATTCGAAGCTCGACCGACTGACCGGCGCGGCCGCCGTGCCGCGCAAGAACGGCGAGCTCGTCTTCGACGCGCCGTGGCAAAGCCGCGCATTCGGTCTCGCCGTCGGTCTCGCGGAGCGGGGGGTCTTCGACTGGGAGGAGTTTCGTTCTCGCTTGATCGCGGCGGTCCGCGAAAGCGGCGCCGACCCCGGCGCGAGCCCCGCCACGCTCTACTACCAGCAATGGCTCTCGGCTCTCGAGGCGTTACTCTGCGAAAAGGGCCTCCTGGAGGCCCGCGACGTCGCCACCCGCGCCTCTCAGTTCGCGTCCGGCGAGCGCGACGAGGCGTTCTGACCCTGCGCGGCCCGCGCTCCGCCCAGGTTGCAGTTCGGCGGGGAACTGGATAGCGGGAACGCTCTCCCTGGAACCCGTGAGCGAGCGTGGGGTGAACGAATCGGGCGATACGGCACGGCTCCGCCTGCTCTACGATCTCGGACGCACGTTCGCCGCGCACATCGAGCTCGAGGAGCTGCTGCCGCTCGTCACGTCGAAATGTCGTGAAGCGCTCGACGCCGAGGGCGTGTCGGTGCTGCTCCTCGATGCGGACCGGGACGAGCTGTATTTTCCTTACGTCGCCGAAGACAAGCCTGAGGTCGCGCAGCGGCTGGTGGGACTGCGCTTCCCCGCGGACCGCGGCATCGCCGGCGCCGCCCTGCAGAGCGGGAAGTCGATCCGCGTCGACGACGCACAATCGGATTTCCGCTTCTACGGCGGAGTCGACCGCCATACCGGCGCGACGACGCGCGCCCTCTTGGCGGTGCCGCTCGTGTCCCCACAGGGGCAGATCGGCGTCATCCAGGCCGTGAACCGCCACGGAGGCGGCACGTTCAGTGACGCGGACCTCGCCTTCCTCGAGGCGCTGGCGGCGAGCGTGGCCGTCGCGATCGAGAACGCGCGGCTGTACTCGCGAATCAAAGAGTCGGAGGAACGGCTGCGCACGCAGGTCGGCGCGCTGCGCCGCGATCTCGCGCGGCGGGACCGCTTCAGCGAGATTCTCGGCACCAGCGCCGCGATGGCCGAGGTCTTCCGCCTCATGGAGAGCGCCGCGGCCTCGCCGATCGCCGTGCTCGTCGAGGGCGAGACCGGCACCGGTAAGGAGCTTGTGGCGCGCGGCATACATCGCGCGAGCGCGCGCGGCGAGGGTCCGTTCCTCGCCATCAACTGCGCGGCGCTTCCGGAGACGCTGCTCGAGAGCGAGCTGTTCGGCCATCGCCGCGGCGCGTTCACCGGCGCCGTGCAGGACCACCTCGGCCTCTTCGAGGCGGCGGCCGGCGGCACCGTGCTCCTCGATGAGATCGGAGAGATGCCGATGGCGATGCAGGTGAAGCTGCTGCGGGTGCTCCAGGAAGGCGAGGTCGTGCCGCTCGGCGACACGCGGCCGCGCAAGATCGACGTGCGCGTGATCTCGGCGACCAACCGCGAACTCTCCGCGGAGATCGCCGCTCACCGCTTTCGAGAAGACCTCTATTATCGGCTCGCGGCGTTTCCGATCCGCATCCCTCCCCTCCGCGATCGGCGGGAGGACATCCCGCTGCTCGCCGATCACTTCCTCGCCTCGGCGGCGGAGCGGCATCGCAAGTGGATTCGAGGCATCGACCCCGCGGCGCTCGAGCTGCTCGCCCGCTTCTACTGGCCAGGCAACGTGCGTGAGCTTTCCAACGAGCTCGAGCGCGCGGCGGCTCTCGCTCGCAACGACGAGACGGTCGGCGTCGCGGAGCTGTCGTCGAAGTTGCGGACCACGAGCGCCGCGCTTGAGACGCGCGGCACGGCCGAGCAGCTGGAGGTGGTGGCCGCGCGAGCCGGGGAGCCGGGCTCTTTCAAGCCCCTCCGCGAGGCACGCGCCGCGTTCGAAACCCGCTACATTGCCGAGGCTCTCGGCCGGCACAGCGGAAACGTGTCGCAGACCGCGCGAGCGCTCGGCATCTCGCGCGTGATGCTGCAGAAGAAGATGAAAGCGTTCGGCTTGCGCTGAAGCGACGTTTTCGTCGACCGTCTGGACTTGGGTTGCCCAATCCGCGAAACGGACGGTATCCTCACTCGTCTCTCGCACGCCATGCGCTGCTCCGTCTGCTCCTTCGACAACCGCGCGGGTGCCGGCTTTTGCGGCGAGTGCGGCCAATCCCTCGGGACCGCCGTCGAGTGCGCCCACTGCGCCACACAGAATCCCGCGGGGCAGAAGCACTGCGACGGCTGCGGTCGTCCGCTCGCGCGCCCCGCCGAGCGCCGCGCCCGCGATCCGCGCTCGTACACGCCGGCGCATTTGACGGAACGGATCCTCACCTCGCGCAGCGCGCTTGAGGGCGAGCGCAAGCAGGTGACGGTGCTCTTCGCCGACGTGCAGGGATCGATGGACATCGCCGAGAGGGTCGACGCGGAGGAGTGGCACCGCATCCTCGACGGCTTCTTCGCGATCCTCGCGGACGGTATCCACCGCTTCGAGGGCACAATCAACCAGTTCACCGGCGACGGGGTCATGGCGCTGTTCGGCGCGCCGATCGCCCACGAAGACCACGCTCAACGGGCATGTCACGCCGCGCTGGCGCTGTCTGAAAGCCTGGCACGCTATTCGGCGGAGCTTCGGCGCACGCGCGGGCTCAGCTTCTCGGTGCGCATGGGCCTCAATTCGGGGGAAGTGGTGGTCGGCCGGATCGGCGACGACCTGCGGATGGACTACACGGCGCAAGGCCGCACGGTCGGTCTCGCCGCCCGCATGCAACAGATCGCGGCGCCGGACCGCGTCTATCTCACCGAGTCCGTGGCACGGCTCGTAGACGGCTACTTCCGCCTACTCGAGCTCGGCGAGTTCGCGATCAAAGGCGTGCGTGGGCCGGTTCGTGTCTTCGAGCTCGCGGGCATCGGTGCGATGCGGACGCGACTCGACGTGTCGCGCTCACGGGGCTTTTCGCGATTCGTGGGGCGCGAGCAGGAATCGCGCCTGCTCGACGAATCGCTGGACGCAGCGCTCGAAGGGCGTGGCAACGTCGTGGCCCTGGTCGCGCAAGCGGGCGTCGGCAAGAGTCGCCTCACGCACGAATTCCTCGCTCGCTGCCGAGCCCGGGGCGTCGCCACCTTCGAGGCGCACGGCGTCGCCCACGGCAAGAGTGTACCGCTGCTGAGCGTGCTGGAGCTCGTGCGCGCGTACTTCGGCATCACCGAACGCGACGGAGAAGCCGAGGCGCGGCGCAAGATCGCCGGCACTCTCGTGCTGTTGGACGACACCCTGCGTGGCGAGTTGCCGCTCGTGTTCGAGTTCATGGGCATCGCCGACGCGCAGCGGCCGGCACCGCGTACCGATCCCGAGTCCCGCCAGCGGCAGGTGAGGGCGCTCATGGCGCGCGTGCTCGCCGCGCGCAGCCGTAGCGAGCCCGCGGTGCTCGTGGTCGAGGATCTCCACTGGGTGGACGGAGCGAGCGAAGTGTTCGTCATCGACTTGGCGGAGGCCGTGCGGATCACGCGAACGCTGCTGCTGGTGAACTTCCGTCCCGAGTATGCGCCGACGTGGCTCGACGCGCCCCATTGTCGGGTACTCGCGCTCGCCCCGCTGGGCGCGGCGGCGGCGACCGAGCTACTGCGCGATTTGCTCGGCGACGATCCCTCGCTGCGGGCGCTCGCCGAGCGCATCGAGGTCCATGCAGGTGGCAACCCGTTCTTTCTCGAGGAGATCGTGCTGTCTCTCGCGGAGACCGGCGTGCTCGAGGGCCGCCGCGGTGCGTATCGCCTCGCCCGGGAGCCGCAAGCCCTGGCCGTGCCCCCGACCGTGCAAGCCGTGCTCGCCGCGCGCATCGACCGCCTGGGGGAGCGCGAGAAGGAAGTGCTCCAGACCGCAGCGGTGCTCGGCAAGGAATTCCCGCTCCGCTTGCTGGCGAAGGTTTCGGCGATTCCGCAGACCGCTCTCGAGGCGCTTCTCCAGCCTCTTGTCGCCGGCGAATTCCTCTATGAGGAGAGCTTCTTCCCCGAGGCGATCTACGCCTTCAAGCACCCGCTGACGCAGGAAGTCGCCTACCGCTCGCAGCTCGCGGAGCGAAGAGC
>JBEVNX010000250.1:0-5998 GCA_040507895.1 Binatia bacterium
CGTTGGCCATGGCGGCGCCCCTTCCCCGCGAGTTCGAGTGGATCAGAATCCGCACAGGCTAACGAACATCTGCCAGAAAGGAAAGGGCGCCCCCGCAAGGGTCGCGGCCCGCCGACTCGATTGCGGCTAGCCGAGCAGTCGATCCAGCATGATCGCTGCCGCCGCGCGCACGGGAAGATGATTGTAGTCGGCCGGCCCGCGGATCGGCTCCAGCACGAGATCGGCGCGATCGAGGGTCTCTCGCGTCAGGCCCCACCCCGTACCGAGGACGAGTACGTGCGGCGCTCCCAGCCGGCGAATGCGCCGACGGAGATCGACGAACGACGTGCGACCGGCGCCTTCCTTGGCGCTCGTCGCCACCAGGATCGGCCGCTCTCTGGCTTCCCGCTCGATTTCGAGCACGGCGGCGTCGAGATCGACCACGGTATGCACCAGCGCGAGCGCCTTGCGCCGCGTGTCGTTGTACTCGGCGCCGAACCCGGTTCTCCAGTGCTCGAGGATCTTCTCTGCGAGCAGGCGCAGCGCGCGCACGGGCGTGGCGATGTAGACTCCGCGGACGCCGTAGGTCTTTGCGATCCGCGCCAGGTCGTGCACGTCCATGTTGGTCACCGCGGTGGCCACGACCTGTCCGTGCTTGTCGTACACCGGATGGTGCAGCAGCACGACGTAGAGCGGCGCCATGCGCTCAGCCTTCTTCGCGCTCGATCTCGTGCAACAGCTCGCGGTCCTGTTCCCCGAGTGTCTCCGGCCGAAGGAGGTCGGGCCGACGCTCACGCGTCAACCGCAGGCGTTGCTTGCGCCGCCAGCGAGCAATCGCCGCGTGATCGCCGGACAATAGGACCGCCGGAACCCGCAGATGGCGAAACACCTCGGGCCGCGTGTACTGCGGGTACTCGAGGAGACCGCCGCGAAACGATTCTTCCTCCAGCGAGCCGGCATTGCCGACGAAGCCGGGCAGCAGCCGGGTGACCGCGTCGAGGACCACGAGCGCAGCCGCGTCGCCACCGGCTAAAACGTAGTCGCCGATCGATAGTTCGTCGTCGACGAAGTAGCGGACCCGCTCGTCGATCCCCTCGTAGCGACCGCAAACGAGAAGCAACCGTGTCTCGCGCGCGAGCTCATCGGCCACGGTTTGCCGAAACGGACGGCCGCGCGGCGACAGCAGCAGGCGCCGGGGAGCCGGCAGGCCCTCGCTCGCCGCCTCGATCGCCGCGACCAAGGGCTCGATCTTCATCACCATGCCGCATCCGCCGCCGTACGGCTCGTCATCGGCCACGCGGTGGGCGCCCGGGGCGAAGTCGCGCACGTTCGTGATCGCGATCTCGACGAGGCCTCGCTTCACGGCCTTGCCGACGAGGCTCGACTCGAGAGGCGAGCGAAAGAAATCCGGAAACAGCGTGAGCACGTCGAAGCGCATGCCGAGGTCAATCGAGCAGGCCGGGTACCGGACGGACGATGATGCGTCGTCGATCGAGGTCGACAGCCGTTACCATGCGATCGACCATCGGAATCAGCCGCTCCTGCGCGCCGTCAGCGACCACGAGTAGGTCGCTGCCGCCTCCGGAGAGCACGCCGCTCACCGTGCCGATGCTTTCCCCTAAATCGTCGACGACGTCGAGGCCGATCAGCTCGTAGCAGTAGAATTGCCCCGCAGCGAGCGCGGGTAGATCCCGCTCGCGTACCGCCACGCGTCGGCCGGCGAGCGATCGCGCCGCTTCCAGCGTCGCGACGCCGTTCAGCTGGACGAGCCAACGGGTCCCATGCGGCCGCGCGCGCTCGACTCGCTTCGGCTCCCACGGGCCCTGGGTAGGCACGAGAGCGACCTCCGACACTTCGGCGATCACGGAGGAGTCGGGATTGAAGGGCCGCAAGCGCGCCTCGCCTCGAATCCCGTGAGCGCCGACCAGCTCTCCGACGGCTACCCAGCGCTCGCCGTCGGGACCGATCAGCAAGGACCCGCCCTCAGGGCTTCGGCCGGTCCTTTTCGACGATATCGAGGACAATGCGCTGATTCTTCCTCGCAGCCGCCGCATTGAGTATCGCGCGCAACGCCTTGGCCGTGCGCCCCTCCTTGCCGATCACCCGGCCGAGGTCTTCCTCGGCAACGCGTAGCTCGAGCGTCGACACGCCGTCGCGCATCGTCTCGGTGACGTTGACCGCGTCGGGGTTCCTCACCAGGAACCGCGCCACGTACTCGACGAGTTCCTTCATGGCACGCTCGCGCGGCTACGCGGCCTTGGAAGCCGGGGAAGGACGAGACGGAAAGCCGGCGCGCTTCAGCACGTGCGCGACCGTGTCCGTCGGCTTGGCCCCCCGCCCGAGCCAGCTCTCCAGTTTCTCGCGCTTGACCGTCACGCGAACCGGGTTGGGCGCCGGGTCGTACGTCCCGAGCTGCTCGATGTAGCGGCCGTCGCGCGGAAAGCGCGAGTCGGCCACCACGATGCGGTAGAACGGGTGCTTGCGCGCGCCGTGGCGGGAGAGTCGGATGGTGACTGGCATTCTCGTTTCTCCTTCTGCGGATCGATCTCAAGTCGGCAAGCCCAGACGCAGTCCCTGCATACCGCCGGCGAGCTTCTTCATCATCTTCTTCATTTGTGCGTACTGCTTCAAGAAGCGGTTGATGTCGGCGACCGACGTGCCGCTGCCGAGCGCGATGCGCTGGCGGCGGCGCGCGTTCAGCACGTTCGGATTGTGCCGCTCCTGCCGAGTCATCGAATTGATGATGGCCTCGATGCGGGCCAGATCCTTCTCCGCCTTTCCGGTATCGACGCCCCGCGCCATCTTGCCGAGCCCCGGGATCATGCCGAGCAGCTCACCCACGGGCCCCATCTTCTTCATGGCGCGTAGCTGGTCGCGAAAGTCCTCGAGGGAGAATTCGTCGCGGCGGAGCTTCTTCTCGAGCTGCTCGGCCTGCTTGCGATCGAAGGCCTTCTCGGCTCGCTCGATCAGCGAGAGCACGTCACCCATGCCGAGAATGCGCGACGCGATCCGCTCGGCATGGAACGGCTCGAGCGCGTCGAGCTTTTCGCCGACGCCGAGGAAGAGGATCGGGGCCCCCGAGATCGCGCGAATCGACAATGCGGCGCCGCCGCGGGCGTCTCCCTCCATCTTCGAGAGAATCACGCCGGTGAGCCCGAGCCGCTCGTGAAACCCGCGCGTCACGTTGACGGCGTCTTGGCCGGTCATCGCGTCGGCGACGAGGACGATCTCGTGCGGTGAAACGACGGAGCGGATCTCGGCAAGCTCCCGCATGAGCTCCTCGTCGATGTGAAGCCGCCCGGCAGTGTCGAAGAGGCAGACGTCGTACCCTTGATTGCGCGCGGCGGCGAGCGCCTCTCGGCAGATCGCAACGGGGTCCTGGTCAGCCCGCGAAGGATGCACGCTGCAGCCCACCTGCTCGCCGAGCAACCGGAGTTGCTCGATCGCGGCGGGACGGCGCACGTCTGCCGGCACGAGGTATGGGCTGCGCTTCTTTTCGAGCTTCAGGTAGCGAGCGAGCTTGGCCACCGTGGTGGTCTTGCCCGAGCCTTGCAAGCCGACGAGCATCACCGGTACGGGCGGCGACGCCGAGAGGTCGAGCCCTCGGCCGTCCTGGCCCATCAATCGGACGAGCTCCTGGTGGACGATCTTGATGATCTGCTGGCCCGGCGTGATCGATTGCAGCACGTCCTCGCCGCGCGCCTGAGTGCGGATGGCCTCCGTGAACTGCTTGACGACCTCGACGTTGACGTCGGCCTCGAGCAGCGCGAGACGGACCTCGCGGAGGGTCTCCTCGAGGTGCGATTCGCGGATGCGCGCCTCGCCGCGAAGCTTCTTGAAGATCGCTTCGAATTTGTCGCTGAGGGACTCGAGCATCGCCGGTCGAGCGCTCAGCTCGACAAACAGTCGAAACTAGAGAAGCCGAAACGCCTTGTCAACGAACCCGGCGAATCGACGAACGCGTCCGGGTTCCGGCGCTCGCCGTCATGCGGGGTGGCAGTTTTTCTTCTTCTCGATCGCGTCATAGACACACTCGATCGCAATCCCTTCCCACTCACCCGACCCCTTCGCCGCGACTCGCAGCGTGGGATCGGCGGCCAAATCCGGCGGATACACGGCAAAGCGTAGGCCGGGCGTGGCCGTGACGTCGACGTTGAGGGCCTGCTTGGTCGCATCGGCCGAGAGCGTGTCGCTGCGATCGCGCCAGAACTTTCCGGTACGCTCCTTGTAGGCCCGCTCGGCTTCGATCAACGCGTCGAGCACGGGCTGCGCTCGCGCGGTGAATTCGTCGACTCTGCGTGTCTCGTTGCGCGCTCGCAAGTACGGCGGCGCGACGATTCCAGCCACCACGACGAGGGTCGCGACAGCGATGAGGATCCCGGTCAATGCAGTCCGGGAAGAGGGCTTGTCGGCGGATTCGGTCATCGAGAGTCCTCTGTTTTGCCGAAGGATAGTCGGGTCACGGTTTCTCTTCTAGACCCACGGTATCCCAGAGGGTGGGCCGCAAGCGCCAGGGTTGCTGTCGAGGCAAAGAAAGGGCCCTCTCCCCGCGAAGGAAGAGGGCCTCGTAGTCCAGCGCGATTCGACGGCGGGCTTACATCATGCCGCCCATACCACCCATGCCACCCATGCCGCCGCCCGGAGGCATCGCCGGCGCCCCCTTCTCCTCCGGCTTCTCCGCGATCATCGCCTCCGTGGTGAGAAGCAGGCTTGCCACCGACGCGGCGTTCTGCAGCGCGGTGCGCACGACCTTGGTCGGGTCGATGATACCCGCCTTCATCAGGTCCTCGTACTCCTCGCTCGCCGCGTTGAAGCCGTAGGCACCTTTGTTGTTGCGGATGCGGTCGAGAACGATCGACCCCTCCACGCCCGCGTTGCTGGCGATCCACCGTGCAGGCTCCTGAACCGCCTTCTTGATGATCGCCACGCCCACCTGCTCCTCTTCCCCGAACCCTTTCAGGTTGTCGAGCGCGGCCATGGCCGAGCGGATCAACGCCACGCCACCGCCAGGAACCACACCTTCCTCCACGGCCGCTCGCGTCGCGTGCAGTGCGTCCTCGACGCGCGCCTTCTTCTCCTTCATTTCGACCTCGGTGGCCGCCCCGACACGGATCACGGCGACGCCCCCGACCAGCTTGGCGAGTCGCTCTTGGAGCTTCTCGCGGTCGCAGTCCGAGGTCGTCTCGTCGATCTGAGCACGGATCTGCTTCACGCGCCCTTCGATGTCGGCCTTGGCGCCGGCACCGTCGACGATCGTGGTGTTCTCCTTATCGATCGTCACCTTCTTGGCCCTGCCGAGGTCGGACAGGCTCACGTTCTCGAGCTTGATGCCGAGCTCCTCGGCGATGACCTTTCCGCCTGTGAGGATGGCGATGTCTTCGAGCATGGCCTTGCGGCGGTCGCCGAAGCCCGGAGCCTTCACCGCGACGGTGTGCAAGGTGCCGCGGATCTTGTTGACGACCAGCGTGGCCAGCGCTTCACCCTCGACGTCCTCGGCCACGATCAGCAGCGGCCGCCCCCCCTTCGCCACCTGTTCGAGAATCGGCAACATGTCTTTCAAGTTGGAGAGCTTCTTCTCATGGATCAGAATCACCGCGTCCTCGATCACGGCCTCCATGCGGTCGGGATCGGTGACGAAGTGGGGCGAGAGGTAGCCGCGGTCGAACTGCATACCCTCGACGACCTCGAGCTGGGTCTCGAGGCCCTTGGCCTCCTCGACCGTGATCACGCCTTCCTTGCCGACCTTATCCATGGCCTCGGCGATGATCGAGCCGATGGTCGAGTCGTTGTTCGCCGAGATCGTGCCGACCTGAGCGATCTCCTTCGGGTCCTTGGTCGGCTTCGAGAGGGCCTTGAGCTCGTCGACGATCTTCTTGACGGCGCGATCGATGCCCCGCTTGAGGCTCATCGGATCGTGCCCCGCGGCAACCATCTTGATGCCCTCGGAGAACACCGCGCGCGCGAGCACCGTGGCAGTGGTGGTTCCGTCACCGGCCACGTCGGAGGTCTTGCTGGCGAC
>JBEVNX010000056.1:0-12467 GCA_040507895.1 Binatia bacterium
ATGCGACCGAAACGTCGATGCGCGCATCCTCAAGCTCTCTCCGGGCTCACCCGAGGAGCTCCGCCGACTGTTGGCGGAGATCGGGCCCTCGCTGACGGGTATCGTGCACCTTTGGGGCCTCGATGCCGCGCCCGCCGCCACGATGTCGACCCGAAGCCTCGAGGACTCCGAGACGCTCGGCTGTCACACCGCGCTCCATCTGGTCCAGGCGCTCGCCGAGTGCTTCACGACCGAGCCGCCGCGTCTCTGGCTGGTGACGCGCGGCTCGCAACCGGTGGGGAACGGCGGCGTCGTCGCGCCGGCGCAAGCGCCACTCTGGGGACTCGGCCGAGTGATCCAGAACGAGCATCGTCGTCTCCGCTGCCGCATGATCGACCTCGATCCGCGATCGGGGGACGCGGACGCCCGTTGCCTTCTTGAGGAGCTCCGCGCCGAGGACGCCGAGGGGGAAGTGGCTTGGCGCGGCGGCGCGCGCTACGCGAGCCGGCTCGCGCATGCTTCGCTCGAGGGGCAGGTTCGCCGATCGCGCGGACCCGCAGCGTATCGCGTGGAGATCCCATCGCCGGGCTCCCTCGACCGGCTCTGCTGGCTCGGCCGACCGCGCCGCCGTCCCGAGCGCGGGGAAGTCGAGATCGAGATCGACGCGGCGGCCATCAACTTCCGCGATGTCATGAAAGCGCTGGCGATCTATCCGATTCTCGACGACGAGGACCTGCTCATCGGTGACGAATGCGCGGGGCGAATCGTCGCGGTCGGAAAGGCGGTCGACAGATGGCGTGAGGGCGACCACGTGGTGGCGATGGGCGCCGGCTGCTTCGCCTCGCACCTCACCGTGAGCGCGCACCGCGTGATGCGCCGCCCACGCGGTCTGACAGCGGAAGAAGCGGCGACCATCCCGGTAGCCTTCCTCACGGCGTGGTACGCGCTTCACCAACTGGGCCGGGTGCGAGCCGGCGAGCGCGTGCTCATCCACGCCGCGACGGGCGGGGTCGGTCTTGCGGCGTTGCAGGTGGCGCGGCTCGCCGGGGCGGAGATTTTCGCCACGGCCGGGAGCCCGGAGAAGCGAGAGCTTTTGCGAGCGCTCGGCGTCGATCATGTCATGGACTCGCGCGGACTGTCCTTCGCCGAGGAGATTCTCGAAGCGACGGGTGGGCGCGGAGTCGATTTGGTGCTGAACTCTCTGGCCGGCGAAGCGATCACCAAGGGGCTCTTGGCTCTGGCCCCGCACGGTCGCTTCCTCGAGATCGGCAAGCGGGACGTTTACCAGAACACGCGCATCGGCTTGCGCCCGTTCCGGAAGGGCCTCTCGATGTTCGTCATCGACCTGCCGCAGGTCATGCGCGATCAGCACGATCTCGTACGAACGCTGATGGCGCGGATCCTCGCGCGCTTCGCGGCAGGCGAGCTCACCGCGTTGCCGCACCGGACTCTGCCGATCTCGGAGGCCGCCAGCGCGTTTCGATCGGTCGCGAAGGCCCAGCACGTCGGCAAAGTCGTGCTGTCGATGGACGACTCGGTGGTGCGGTCGCGGATCGAGGCACGACCGGCACCTGCGCGCTTCGCGCGGGAGGCCACGTATCTGGTGACCGGCGGTCTCGGCGGGTTCGGACTCGCAGTGGCCGAATGGATGATCGAGCACGGCGCTCGCCACATCGTGCTCGCCGGACGGAGCAGCGCGGCCACCGCGGCGTCTCGCGCGGCGCTGCGCTCCTTGCGCCGTCGCGGAGGACGCGTGTGGGTCGCCAAGCTCGACGTTGCTGACGAGCGAGCGGTTGCGCGCCTCGTCCGGCGCCTCGCGCGTTCCCTGCCGCCGCTTCGGGGTGTCGTGCATGCCGCCATGGTGCTCGACGACGGGGTCCTCACCGAGCTCGACTCCGGGCGCTTCCGGAGGGTCATGAAGCCGAAGGTGGAGGGAGCGTGGAACCTCCATGTCCATACGCTCGGCCAGCCTCTCGACTTCTTCGTGCTCTTCTCGTCCGTGAGCTCGATCGTCGGTGCCCCCGCCCAGGGGAACTACGTCGCCGCCAACAGCTTCCTCGACGCGCTCGCGCACTACCGTCGGGGGCTCGGGCTGCCTGCGCTCGCGATCAATTGGGGCCAATTGAGCGAGGTCGGCTATGTCGCGCGACATGAGCAAGTGGAGAGGCATCTCAGCCGGCAGGGAATCCTCGGTATTGCGCCGCGGCAGGCGCTCGAGATTTTCGGGCGCCTGCTGCACGGGCGCGCTTCGCAGGTCGGCGTCGTGCGCGTGGACTGGCAGCGCTGGGCGAGCTTCCTTCCCGGCGTGGCCTCGGCGCCGCGCTTTGCCACTCTCGTCGAAGCAGCTGCGGGCGAGACCGGCGCCGATGGACGCAGCATTCGCGAGATCGTTCTCGATGCGGCGCCGGAAGAACGGCCGAGCCTGCTCGTCGATCACGTGCGAGACCAAATCGGGCGAGTGCTCCGCATGGCGGCGACGAAGCTCGACACACACCGCCCGCTAGCCGAGCTCGGCGTCGACTCGCTGATGGCCTTCGAGCTGATCAATCGGCTGGAAGCCCAGTTCGCGGTCGCGCTGCAGCCGGGGAGGCTATCCGGCGAAGTGACGATCGAGACCCTGAGTGCCGCCCTCCTGGACCTTCTCGTCGTTTCGACGGCGGCAAGCGCCGCGACGCCCGAGCGCACCTTCACTTCCCGGGCCGGGGCAGCCGATGGCCGGGTCGTCACCCTACGCGCTGGCGGCGATGAAACCGCGCTCTTCTGCGTCCATCCGGCGGGCGGCCTCGCCAACATCTACAAGGGCCTCGCCGAGCGGCTCTCCTCGGGCATCGCGGTTCATGCGCTTCAATCCCGGGCGCTGTACGATGGCCTCGAGGAGTATGATTCGATCGGCGAGCTCGCCGACGAGTATGCGTCGACCATTGCTGCTCGCTCGGGGCCGAACGGATACCGCTTGCTCGGATTCTCGCTGGGTGGGCTCCTGGCCCTCGCCGTCGCCCGCGCGCTCGAGGAGCGAGGCGAGCGCGTGGCCTTTCTCGGTTTGATCGATTCCGATTTCCGCTTGACGGATCCGGCGAGTCGAACGGACGCCTATGTGCGCAGTCATATCGTCGACATGTACGGTACGCTTGCGCGGGAGCTGTCCGCCGTCCGCTCGCTCGAACCGGGCGAGCTCGCGCGCGAGGCCGCATCGCTTTCGCAACGGGTGCTCGCCACGCCGCTCCCAGAGCGTGGCCGCGCGATCGTCGAGTGGCTCCGGGAGCGGGGCCACCTCGCGCCGGAGCTCTCGCCGGCTATGGTCGACCGCTACTTCTCGCTGTTCGAGGCGCACGTCGCGCTGGTCGAGGGCTTTGTTCCGCCCCGCGTCGCTGCTCCGCTCTTCGTCTGGGAACGTGCGCGAGCCGAGGATCGCTGGGGCGAGATCTGGCGTGACTGCACCTCCGCCTCCTTCGAGCGCGCGGTCGTCGCCGGGAATCACTACGAGCTCATGTTTCCTCCGCTCATCGAGGTGCTGGCCGCCGGGATCGATGCGGCGTTGCGGCGCGTCGACGAAGCAACGGGAGCGCCACGCGGCGCCGCCGAGGAGCGGCGCGAAGGCTGATCCGGCCAGTCAGGCGAGCGAGGACGCGACGACGATCACGCCGCCGGCGATGGCGGCCACACCCGTGGCTCGAGCGACGGCCTCGCCGCGAAACCAGAGCTTCTCGGCGGCGATGACCACTGCGACGAGCACCATCGCCCCCAGATTCATGATCCCCAGCGTGAGTTGAATCACCATCAGACCCCAGCAACACGCCGCGCAGAGCGCGCCGTGATGGAGTCCGAGAGCCAAAGCGCCGGGCCGTCCAGTGCCGAGATGCTCGGCGACGATCGCGAGCGGGTTCCGACAGTGGCGCAGACATGCCGACTTCCACGGTGTGAGCTGATAGAGCCCGGCGATCACGAGCGCCGCTCCGCACGCCAGCGGAACCGCTCGGCTCGCTGACTCTGATGCCATCGCCAGCGCTGCAACGCCGACGCCGACCGCATACGCCATGACGCCGAACGCGAGCCATACGAGGAAGTAGCCCACGCCCAGTAAAGTAGTATGCAGTGCGAGGCGCGGCTCATCCCGAAACGCGAGCGCGCGACGATAGAGCAGGATCGTGGGGAACGCCGAGGGGAGCATCATGACAATCATCATCGCGAGCCACATGGACGTGAAGGCGATGGCGGCTTCGAGCCAGGTCTGCTCCGGCATGCGCATCCACATCATGGACATCGTCCAATTTCCGGGCATCAGCATGCCGCCGGACATCGAGGCGACCGAGCGCAGCGTGAATGCCGTGGCGACCGCGAACACCGCCGTCGCGGCGAGATACACCGAGCGCTCCGCGAGCGGCGTCTTCGGCGGTCGATCTCGGCTCGGAGGCCCGCCCCGCATGCGCTACGCGAGGGCGCTGGCCGGCGGTTTCATGGACGATCGGGGAAGTGGCCGAGGCTGGCGCCTACGAAGACCGTATCGAGTCCGGAGTTGTCGTTCGAGATGCCCAAGTTGGAGATGTGACGGTAGCGAGCGTCGATCGTCAGTGCGTACTTGGCGCTGAAGAACCACTGGATCCCGCCGCCGCCTTGGGAGCTGAACTCGAACGGCCCGCCGATGTTCAGGCCGTCGAGCGTGGTAAGGACGATACCTTCCCCGCCCTCGATGAAGGGAACGAGGGACCCTCCCGTATCGTAGCGATAGTTGAAGATCAGGGGACTGAACGCGAACTCGCCGTCGAGAGGGTGGTTGTCCCCGTGAATGATGGAGCCGAACATCTCGATAGCCAGCCGGATGCGGTTTCCGAGGATCGGCGGAATGATGCTCGGCAGAAAATCGTACGCTACGCGCGGCCCGAAGGTGTAGAAATCGAGCGATTCCTTGTCAGCCATGCCGTAGAAGAAGCGGAAGGACAGGTCCTGCGGCGAAAAGAGGCTAAAGCTGCGGGCCGGAGGCGCGGAGGAAGCTCCCTCGCCGGCCGCGGCCGCGTTCGTCGAGGCGACGCCCAGTGCCGACCAAACGAGGACCGCGAACAGCAGCCCCCTCCGCGAATGCAGGGTCACGTTTGCCACCACCCGAGACCTCCCGGTCCAGAGCACGTCACCAATGATCGCCGCCGAGTCTATGTCGAAGCGCAAGAGCCGACGCGCTCGTCTGACAGGCGCACAACCACGAGTCAAGTGAGAACGGCCCGCGACTACGTCTTACCGATGGCGCCGTTCGCTGCTGATCGCCGATTGGGTCCGCTCCCAAGCGTGTCCGGTCGCCTACAGGCTGCGTTCAGTTGGGGGGTCGCCCCAATGTTCGCCGCAATGATCGCGTGGTTTGGGGTCGTCGTGCCGCAGGGCTTTCATCACGGGGGCGAGCGTCTCCTCGCCGGTGAGGTGCGGCGGTATGCCGAATCGCGGGCCCCTGGTCGAGTTGGAAAATTCTCATCTGCGACGCCTGCCCGCGGTCGGCTGCTATTTCCGCATCGGGACCGAGGGGACGGTGATCCCGATCGACGAGGCCGCCAAGGTTTCCACGTACGTTCAGAGCGAACCGGGAACGAACGTTCTGACCAAGCGGCGCTTTGAGCGAGGCGCGCTCGCAGCTGCCAAAGGCGGTGGCCCTCGGGGAGCACTCGCGATTGCCGCGCGCCCTCCCGCCGGCACACGGCCGCGATCGCGACGTCATCGCCCTAGTTCGGTAGCCGGCGGCAATCGTAGAAGCTGGATCTTCATCGGCTTGCTGGTGAACGCGCGGCCGCGGATTTCGGCCGCGATCGTTGCGCCGTCGCTCCAACCGGCAGGCAATTGAGCGGCGAGCGCCTCCGGGACGATAAGGTAGCAGGGGCGCGGTGGGGATGTGCTCAGGTCGCGAAGCGTCTGGATTCGCCGTTGCGAGTAGAGCGCAACGGCAGGGAGTGGCTCGCGAAAGAAGAAAACCGGACTTCCGGGGCCAACCTGAGAGCGGACCGCCTCGGCGATCGGCCGCAACGTGACGCAGGAATCGATCGCGCCGTTGACGATTCCTGTGATCCAAAAGCAGCCATAGAGGCCTGCCAATAGAGCTACCGTGCTCGCAGCCCAGTGCCGATGGCGAAGCGCCACCGCCCCTCCGAGGAGACCGCCGCCGAGGAGCAGGACGGCAAGGAGAGTCAAACCGGCGTGGTGATGGAGCGCGAGCAACGCAGCGTGGACCTCGCATTCTGGTCCGCTCAGGGCTGCGAAGGCCACCGCCGTGAGAGCGGCTGCCCCCCCGGCCAGCGCGAGCCTGCGGCTCGAAGCATCCGCCTCCAACGTAGCGTGGTCCGAAGAGACGCGGAGCCGAGGAAAGGCCCACGTCGCGCAGAGGAGTGCCATCGGCGGCGCGAGCGGAAGCAGGTAATAGGGACTCTTTCGAAGGACGGCCGTGAAGAACGCGAGGCCTGCGACGAGCCACACCACGAAGAACCGAGAGCCTTTCATCTCGGCAGACCCCCGACAGGCGGCGAAGAGCGCCGCGGGTAGCAGCACGCTCCAGGGAAGCGCCAGCGGGAAGAGGTGCCTCAGATAGTATGTGAGCCGCTCGGCGAGGGGCTTCACGCTCGCCCCCTTGTCGGAGATCCCCTCTCCACCGACGAGGCGGCGAAGGTTCTCGCCGAGAATTTGTTCGTCGACGAACCGATGGCCCCAGTGGAACGTAGCCAGAGCGTACCAACCGGCGCCGAGCACGACGAAGGCGATTATCGCGCGGTCGGCAAGCGCGCGTAGCATGCTCGCATCTCGCTCCGCCGCCGCATTGGCGAGGATCACGATGACTACGAGCCCGACCCCCGCTGCCCCCTTCGTGATTGCCGCGAGGCCAAGCAGGGACCAGAATAGCCAGCGCTCCGCGGGCGCGATCGGCCGCCCCCGCGCGGGCATGACGAGAAAGAGGCAAGCGCTGACGATCAGCGCCAGCAACATGTCGCAGCGGGCTACCCGTGCCTGCCCGAACACGACAGGCATGGTCGCGAGCATCGCACCCCCCAGCGCGGCAGGACCGAGGCCGGTCACGGGCGTCGTTGCGGCGACCGTCATCCCCACCATAGCGGCCCCGGCGACCGCCGAGGGCAGGCGCGAGCTCCATTCATCGGCCCGGCCGTGTAGCTTGGCGGCTACTGCCCCCGCCCAGTAATAGAGCGGCGGCTTCGGGGGCAGATACTCTCCGTTGAACTCGGGGAACAGCCAGTCTCCGGTTCGATACATCTCCGCGACCACTCCTGCGTCGAGCGCCTCATCGTCGCCGACGAAGTCGCGGTCGCCGATTCCAGGGAGATAGAGCGCCAGCGCTGCCAGGGCGAGAGCAAGGGCAGCGCTCCAGCGCTGCCACGCCCGCGGATTCTCCGACGCCAGCATGCGACGGCATTTGTACGCGCTTCGAGAAGCAAGTACACAACGGCCGGTGGTTCGCTGGCTGGCGGCCTTCGCCCTCGCTCTGGCGATCTATCTGCCGGGTTCGAGCGCCCCGTTTTCCAATACGGCAGAGTCCCAGGAGGCGCTCGTCGCGTGGGAGATGGTCGAAGGCCGGGACTGGATCCTACCGCGAGTGAACGGTGAGCTCATCCCCTCCAAGCCCCCGTTCTACCACTGGCTCGTGAGAGGCTTTTCCGCGTTCACCGGAGGGGTCGACGAGCTGTCGGCGCGCTTGCCCTCGATCGTCGCCGCGTCGGCCACCGTGGCGCTCGTATGCGCAGTCGGAGCGAGCGGGTGGCAGCCGCTCCACGGAATCATCGCCGGTGTCGTGCTCGCGACTTCGCCGGAGTGGGCCAAGTGGGCGACGACTGCACGCACCGACGCAACGTTCACGTTCCTGCTGACCGCGGCGATGCTGCTCGGGGAGCGTTGGCTACGAACCGGGGACTTGCGCACGCTGCTCGCCGTCGCCGTAGCAACCGGAGCAGCCACGCTGGCGAAGGGCTTCGCTGGAGCGGGGTTCGTCGCGCTGGTGCTGCTCGTGGAGATTTGGCGGCGCGGCGCATGGCGACTCTTGCGGCCCGCGCCCATTCTCACCGCCGCCATCTTGTTCGGCGCGATTGCCGGTAGCTGGTATGCAGCGGCTTTTCTTCGCGAGGGGCCGGCGTTCTTCCACAAGCAGATCGTGCTCGAGAACGTGCTCCGGTTCTTGCCGAACGAGGAAGGTGGGCCCAGCCGTCAGCACGCACGGCTCTTCTACGTACCGATGATCTTCGTCGGGATGCTCCCTTGGAGCTTTGCGCTTCCGCACGCGCTCTTGCGGGGCCATCGCGAGCGGCAAACCGCTGATGCCTTTCCCGGCTATCTCGTGACGTGGGTCGCCGTGGTGTTCCTGGTTTGCACGGTCGCATCGGGGAAGCGGACAAACTATGTTCTACCACTGTATCCGGCTGCAGCACTGCTCATCGGCCGGCAACTCGCCGTACTGCTCGATAGTGCCAAGCACGGCTCTTCCAGCGCCGCCCTGCGGACGATCGGATGGACGAGCGCGGCACTGTCGGCGGTCACGGTGGCACTTCTGGTGGCATGGCAGGCGGGCGTGGAGCCATGGTGGCCGATCACGCCGTGGCTCCACCCCAAGGACCGTGTCTTGTTGCCGCAGATGCTGGCGCTGGTTGGCTACCCGGGGTACGGCGCGATTCTCGTTTGCGCTGTGGTGACCTTGGGGTTCGTGCTATCGACGCTACACGCGCGCTGGCGGTTGCTGTATTTGCTCGTCGGGGTTGCCATCGGCTTGGCGACACTCGTCGCCGAGGCCACGCTTCAGCATCTGGCTTCCGCGCTCAAATCCTTCGCCCCCTTTTCGCAGCGGGTGGCCGCGAGGGCTGGAAGCGAGCCGCTCGTCTTCTACCAATCGGCGGACCTGGCGGTGCTCTTCTACCTGCGCCGCCACGTGCCAGTGGAGCGTGACACCTTCGCCGCGATCGGACGGCCCGGGTGGGCCCTCGTTTGGCGCAAGGCTTGGGACTCGCTTCCCGCCTCCGAGCGCGCCGGCGTCACCGTCGTGGATCAAAGCCCTCCAGCGTCAGTCGGCCGCGAAAATACGCGGCTGTTGCTCGTGCGGTTGACGCCCCGGTGATTCCGAGCGGGACCATCTGCGGGGCTTGCTTGAAGCCCCGTACCCCATGTGGTAGCCGGGCCCAGCTTTTCGACGCTATGCATAAAATCAAGGTCGAGACGACCGGGGCGCGTGAAGTCATCGACGTGACTGCTTCGGTGAGCCGGGCGCTGCGGGAAATCGGCGTGATGAGCGGCGTATGCCATCTGTTCGTGCCGCACACGACGGCGGGCATCACGGTCAACGAGAACACCGACCCCAACGTACGCCACGACCTGCTGCAGGCGCTCGAGCGCATGGTTCCCGCCGCAGGCCAATACCTCCACGCCGAGGGCAACTCCGCGGCTCACATTCTGGCCAGCCTGATGGGTAGCTCGGCGATGGCGTTCGTCGAAAACGGCAAGCTCGTGCTCGGCGCATGGCAGGCAATCTATCTGTGCGAGTTCGATGGGCCGAGAACGCGGACGGTGCTGATCCGCGTGCTGCCCGGCTAGTTCCTCGGGGATCGAGCGTCGATGTCGCGTCTGATCAAGCGCTACGGCAACCGCAAGCTGTACGACACACAGGAAAGCCGGTACGTGACGCTGGAGGCCATCGCCACCTTCGTGAAGCAGGGCGAGGAAGTCCGCGTCCTCGACAACGACTCCGGTGAAGATCTCACCGCGGTCACCTTCGCGCAGATCATCCTCGAGGAGGAGCGGCGCAACAACGGACTTCTGCCGCTGCCGATACTGCGCAAGATCATCCAGCAAGGCGAGGCGACGCTGCAGGATATCGCCACGCGCGTCGATCGCGGGATCGAGGCGATCGGCTCGATCGGAGAGAAGGCCGGCAAGCGCGTGCAGGAGCTGGTCGGCCGCGGAGCGCCTCAAGGCAAGGCGCTGCTCGAGGACCTGCTCACGTCACCACAGCGCCAACTCGAGGCGCTGCAAAAGCGCATCGACGAGCACGTCAAGAAGTCGGTGGAGCGCGTCGCGGCGATCCCCGCCGTGCAGAAGGAGTTGACGCGCATCGAAAAGAGCATCGCCCGTCTGGAAGAGCGCATCGGGCGGTTGCGGGGGCAGCACAAGTCCTAGGCTTCGCCGCCGGGCGACTTCGACAGCTAGGTTTGACGTAGCGACCGCTCGGGCCGAACGGGCAAGACCAGCCGGCGAGCCTCATCCCCAGCTGCGGCGTCGGGGCACGGCGATTGCGCCCGAAGTCAGCGATGAAGGAATATCGGACAGGGCGCGTTGCGCAACACGTATTCCGTCGTGCTGCCGAGCACCATCTCGACGATCCGGGTGTGACCGTAGGCGCCGATGAACAGCAGGTCGTGGCTCTCCGATCGGAGCGTGGCGACGATCTGCTCGGGAGCATGGCCGGAGAGGCACGAGAACGTCGACTGGATCGAGTACGAGGCGAGATAACGCTTGGCTTCTTCGAGGACTCGCGCGCCGCCGGCCTCGTCGCGCGCGACGTGCGCCACGGCGAGCGGGAGCGAGAGCGACACGCAGAAGTCGGCGGCCGCTTGCATGGCGCTGGCCGAGCGCTGGCTGCCGTCGTAGGCGAGCAACGGCGTCTCGATCCGGCCCTTCCATTCCGTCGGACAGACGAGCAACGGCTTGGAGCACTTGCGGGTCACGCTCTCGGCCGTGCCGCCGAGCAAGCCGGTCGAGAACTTCTCGTTGACGCCGCGATGGCCGATGACGACGATGTCGGCGGTGCGGGCCCGCTCGCAGATCTCGTTGGCGATCACGCCGACGTCCATCAGCGTCTCGCATCGCACGTTGGATTCGGCGGCGCGCTCGGAGAACTCGGCAAGCAAGGCGCGCCCGCGTTCCTCGAGCACCTCGCGCATCTTCGAGGAGAAATCGAGATACGGCTCGAAACCGAGCGAGCCGGAGATGTCGTGCAGAAACGAACCTTCGATGGAGACGATGTCGATCACGTGCAGCGCGACCACGCTGGCGTGGAGCCGCTCGGCGATCCACAGGGCGTGCTCGGTCGCCGCGCGCGAATGCTCCGAGCCGTCGATCGCGACGAGAACGTTCTTGATCATCTCCGCCTCAGGGCCGCGTCTAGCACCGGCTCTGGTCGTCGGCAAGCAACGATAAGAGCAGGCAGGCTCGCGCCGGGGCTCTTTCTTTACAAAGTGCGGAACGGCGTTTAGATTCGGAATCGTGCCCAAGCGCGAGCGCCCGAACGCGGCCCGCCGAGCAAGCTACAAGATCGACGCGATCCTCGTGGAGCTGAAGGACCTGGCTGCCCGGGTTGGCTTCGAGGTACGGGAAGAGAAGCTGCTTCGCGAAGTGGGATACCAAGTGCGCAGCGGCAGCTGCCGCGTGCGGGAACAGAACTTGTTCTTTCTCGATCGCGATCTGCCGGCCGCGAGCCGTATGGAGGCGTTGCTCGACGAGCTGGCGCGGCGCGATCTCGGCGAAGTCTACGTGTCTCCGGAGTTGCGCCGAATCCTCGGCAAGGACGAACGCTTCGGCGTCGACGACTCGTGAAGACGAGCGCGGCGCCAGCCGCGGGAGGGCGTTCGTTGATGCGGGCGCTGGACCGTTTCCGCGAGTGGCTGAAGGAGCGAGGTCTCAAGACGACCTCGCAGCGCGACGACATCGCGCGCGTGTTCCTGAACGCCGGGCGGCACATCAGCGTCGAGGAGCTCTACGCCGAGGTGAAAAAGGTCAATCCGCGCGTCGGCTATGCCACTGTGTACCGCACCTTGCGGCTCTTGAAGGAATGCGGCCTGGCCGTCGAGCGCCACTTCAACGACGGGGAAGCGCGTTACGAGACCGCTGAAGGCGAGAAGCGAGCGCACGACCACTTCATCTGCGAGCGTTGCTCGCGAATCATCGAGTTCTCGGGCTTCGAGATGGACGCGCTCGACGAGCGGATCGCCAAGAAGCTCGGCGCGGTGATCACGCGCCATCGGCTCGAGCTCTATGGCATCTGTCGGCAATGCCGGGAAGGCGACGACTCGTCGCGCCGCCCGACGCGCTAGTCTTCAGGGAAGCGAAAACAATCGACGGGCATTCTCGCTGGTTCGCTCGGCGATTTCCTCGAGCGGCTTGCCGAGAGCTGCGGCGAGACCGCGCGTGACGTCCACGACCCGTGCCGGCTCGTTGCGGCCGCCACGTCGAGGCGCGGGGGCCAGGTACGGCGAATCGGTTTCCACCAGCAGCCGGTCGAGGGGAACGAGCCGCGCCGCCTCGCGCACGTCCGCTGCGTTGCGGAAGGTCAGGATCCCGCTGAAGGAGACGTAGAGGCCGAGGTCGAGAAAGCGGCGGACGGCTGCAGCCCCATAGGTGAAGCAATGCATCACTCCGCGACTGGCACCCTCCTCGCGCAGCGCAGCCACGGTCTCGTCGACGGCAGCTCGGCTGTGTACGACGATGGGTAGCGAGCACTCGCGGGCGAGCGCGCAGAAGCGGTGGAACTCGGC
>JBEVNX010000153.1:0-6991 GCA_040507895.1 Binatia bacterium
GCCGAGTACGATCACGGTCGTGCGTTTGTTCACCGCGGTGATGTAGTCGCGGTGGAACATCTTGAACGCGCGGCCGAAGTCCGAATGCGCGAAGACGTTGATGATGTTCCCGCGCAGCGCCAGCTCGATGGCCTGGTGGATGTCGTTCTCCTCGAACAGCCGGGTGATCTCGCCCGTCTCGGCGACAAAGATGAAGCTCCTCACGCGCGAGTAGAGGTCCTGCAGGCTGTAGACGAACTGCAGCATGAAGCGCGAAACGTTGCGCACCGAGTCGGAGACGTCACACAAAATGACCACCTGCGGCTTGTCCTTCTTCTTGTCGTCGAACTGGATACGGAACGGAACGCCGCCATACTGCAGGTTCTTGCGGAACGTGTCCTTGACATCGAAGCGCCCGCGCTTGGCGCGCTTGCGCTTGATCACGATGACGTTCTTCAAGCGCTGGGCGAGGCGGGTGACCGCCTCCTTCATCCGCCGGATCTCGTCCTCGCTGAGATAGAAGAAGCTCTTCTCGCTGAGCGTCTGCATGCGCTGGCTCTCGCGCCGCGCCAGGTCTTGCTTCTCGAGCTCTTGGCGCACCACCTGCTTCATCAGCTGAGCAAGGTCTCGCAGCCGGCTTTCGAGGTAACGCTGCAGCCGTTCCGCGGTCTGAGGATCGAGGCCGAACCCTGACAGCCTGTCGCGGAACTCCTCGATCTGGCGAAGTAGGTCGCTCAGCCCGAACGCATTGGCCATGCCGTGGGTGAATTGGCCTTCTTGGTAGGGACGCTCGATCTCCCCCACCCTCGCCTGCTCGAGTGCCTCTCGGACCTTCTGCTCGACGCGTCCGTTGTCGTTGCGCATCCAATCCTTGGCGAGATCGGAAAGCTCTTTGCCGTGCTCGCCGAGGAGCTTCTCGAGCTCCTCGAGCAATCGCTGGAACTCCGCGGGATCGAGGCCGAGCGCTTCTTGGGAACGGCCCGTCGCCGCCTTGAGAAGCTCCTGGACGCCGGCGAAGTACAGATCGAAGAGCTCGTCGAAGATCGGCACGTCGACGGCGCGCTTCACCATCGTAGCACGCAGCCCGCTCTTCAGTGCGTCGCGATGGCCGAGGCCGAGGACGCGCACCGCGGCGAAGGAATCGAGGTCTTCCGCCACCGAAACCCGCACGCCGTTTCTGCGAAGCAGGTTCGAAAACTCGATCAGCTTGTCGTCCACGCGGGGCTCCCGCGCCGCTAGTGGAGCAGGTCCTTGTCCGGCTCGGCGGCAGCCGGCTTTGCTTTCGCCTTCTGCTTGGCGACGAAGTCGCGCAGCTCGTCCTGCGCCTTGCGGATGTCACCCTCGTACTTGAGGATCGTAGAAAGCGTCTCCTGCACCAATGCGTCGTCCAGCGTGCGCACGTTCAGCAGCAGCAAGGCGCGCGCCCAGTCGAGCGTCTCGCTGATCGACGGCAACTTCTTCAAATCGAGCTTGCGCACCGCCTGCACGGCCGCCACGACCTCGCGCGCCAGATCCTCGGCGATGCCTGGGACCTTCAGCCGAACGATCCGCAGTTCCTGCTCGCTGGGCGGGAAGTCGATGTAGAGATGGAGGCAGCGTCGCTTCAGAGCGTCCGACATCTCGCGGGCGTTGTTGCTGGTGAGCACGACGCTGGGGATGTGCTTCGCTCGGATCGTACCGAGCTCGGGAACGCTCACCTGAAAATCCGAAAGCACCTCGAGCAGGAACGCTTCGAACTCCGCGTCGGACTTGTCGATCTCGTCGATCAGCAACACAGACGGGTGGCTTGAAGTGATCGCCTCGAGAAGCGGTCGCGATAGTATGAACCGGTCGGAGAAGAAGACGTCTTCCTCCGAGGAAATGCGATCGACCGCTTCCTTCATGGTTGCGGCCCCGTGCAGGACCTCGCCGATTTTGTCTTTGAGGATCTGTGTGTAGAGGAGCTGCTTGGCGTACTCCCACTCGTAGAGCGCCTTGGCCTCGTCGAGGCCCTCGTAGCACTGCAGGCGCAGGAGCTTGTGGTCGAGCGCGGCGCTGAGAACCTTTGCCAGCTCGGTCTTGCCGACGCCTGCCGGGCCCTCGACGAGGATCGGTTTCCTGAGGTGCACCGACAGATAGACGACCGTGGCGATCGAGCGGCTACAGACGTAGTCTTGCTGTGCGAATCGCTCGATCACCTCGTCGATGGACTGGAACATGAGAGCCTGCCTGCGCGGCAGGCTGCGTGACTACGACCCGCCGAAGCGAAACTGGTACCATAGGCCTGGAGCGAAGACAATTTGCCACCTTGCGTCACGACGCGAGGAACGTCTAAGGGAACTCCGCTGTGTGTACGCTCGCGATCTACGTCCGCGCCTTCTCGGCGTATCCTTTGGTCGTGGCGGCCAACCGAGACGAGTTCTTCGCTCGACCGACCTCCCCGCCCACGATCCTCGATCCGACGATCGGCATCTTCGGCGGCCGCGATGACGTCGCGGGCGGCACCTGGCTCGGCGTCAATCGCGGCGGCCTTGTCGCGGCGCTGCTCAACCGCCGGACGAGCGACCCGGTTGACCCCGCCCGGCGCTCTCGCGGCCAGCTTTGTCTAGACATGCTCCGCACCGATTCGGCCGCCGCGGCGCGCGCGTCTCTCGATCGCGAGAACGCAGCAGCCTACAACCCGTTCAACCTGCTCGTCGCAGATCGCCGCGACGCCTGGATTGCCACGAACCACGGAACGAGCATGACGATCACCGTGCTGGGCGCGGGTCTCCACCTGATCACGAATCTAGATCTGAACGATCCGACCTGTCCGCGCATCGCAGCCTCCTATCAGTCGTTCTTGGGATTGTTGGCGGAGGATGCACCCTTGCCGCCTGATTGCGAGTTCCGCCAACGCCTGCGCCAGCTGCTTTCGGCACATGATACGGAGCTCGATCCGCGCAGCGGCGGCTTCGGCAACAGTCTCTGCCTTCACTCCGTCGAATACGGGACCCGCTCGTCGACCCTGATTTTTCTGGATCTTTCCGGACGCTGGACGTACTTTCATGCCAACGATGCCCCGTGCCGGCAGGAGCATCATTCGCTTCCCGTGATGGAGCTGCTTTCCTCGCGATGAGGCCATCCGCTCCGAGGAAGGCCGCTATCGTCGCCGTCGTTCTGGCGGCGACCCTTTCTGGGACGTGGGCGTCCGGCGACGATCCCAACGCGGCCCCCACCGGCAACATCGAGCAGCTGCGCGCCTACGCGACCACCCTGCTCCAAGAAATCAAACACCTCCTCGCCGAGCTCACCCGGCTCACTCGGGAGCGCGACGAACTGGCGAAGGAGGCCGCCGAAGCTCGCGATGCTCTGCAAACACTCAAGACCGGGTGGCCGCGTATCGGGAAGCGCGCCGAGCGAGTCGAAGGCGCCGCCGAATTGCAGGCGGCTCGCGGCGCCGAGACCGACCCACCCGACGGCACGCTCGCCAGTGGAGTCGGCGGGCGCCGGGAAGCCCCCGAGCAGTCGCTCGCCCGCTCGGGAGGCACGGCGGGCGACGATGTTTCGCCGAACAAGCGTCGCGAAGCAGATGAGCGGATCCAAGGACTCGAGACCCAGCTCCGCGAAATCCGCCAACGCGAGGAGGCGGTCCGTGTGAGCGCGAAGAATCTCGAAGAAGCGCTCGACGCGGAGAAGCGCGCCGCGCAGAGCAAGCTCGAAGCTATGGAGAGCGTGCTCCTGGATACGCGCTCGGCGACCACACAGCTAAGAGCGGAGCTCGACGAGGCGCGCCAACGGAACACCGAGCTGTCGCGCGAGGTTTCGCTACTGCAGGGCGCGACGAAGGATGCCGGACAGCCAAGCGCCCGCGATCAGCCGCAACAACCGACCGGCGTTCAGGAACCGACACGCTGGGCCAAGAAGCAGGACCGATCACCGCGCTCGCAGCCTGGTCCGCCGGAGCCCGAGAAAGCGAAGGAGCTGGCCAGCGCAGCAGAGCCGGACCACACGAAGACCGTCGAGGTATCACCGGCCGCCCTGACCGACGCGGCCGAAGATCCCGCCGCGACGAAGGACCTCCGGGAAGAGCTCTCCGTGGAGCGCGAGCGCCGCGAGACGCTCGAGGAAGAAGTGAAGCGACTCACCACGAGCGGCAACTCCGATGACCGGTTCGTCGAGGTGTGGAACGCCTTACAGTCCGCGCGCTCGGAGATCTTGGTGCTCGGCAACCAGCTCGCTGAGGAAAGGAAGGATCGCGAGGACCTCGAGGTCGCCTTGGCGCGGACGCAGCAGGATCCCGCGAACCAGTCGAACACGGACTTGGCGAAACGCCTAGCGCAGACCTTGAACGATCGACGCTCGGAAGCGGATCGACTAGCGGCTCAATTGAAGAACGCCAACGAGATGATCGTTCGCCTCAAGGGTCGACTGGAAGCGAGTGGATCGCCTGAGGGGGAGGACAAGCTGCTCGCCGATCTGGAGAAGGACAACGAGAGCCTGCGCAGCGCTCTCAAGGCGGCCGAGGAGGCGAACCAAGCATTGCGCGGGAAGGCCGAGATGGCGCAGCGGCTAGCGGACATGGTCTACGGAAAGGGCCCCTAGAACGTCTCGATCGAAAACCGTTTTCCATGCCCTCTTCGCAGTGGCGGCGGGCTCATGGTGGCTGCTCCACGGGGGCGCCGTAGCGGGCGCCCGACCGTCCGACTCTTCTCCGAGCGAGGATTCGCACGTCGCTTCACCACCCGCGACGCCGCCCCGCGCACCCACGAGGCAGGCCACGCGACTTCCGAGGAGCGCGCCGAAGCCCACAGCGACCCCGACGCCTCCAACGCCGCAGGAGGGAACGGAACGCATTCTCCAGGAATACGAGATCCGTCTATCCGCCCATCGCCGCGAGCTGCTCGAACGGGAGAGCGAGCTCGAAGCCGCCAAGCGCCGTATCGAGGAGCTCAGCAGATCGTCGCAGCCAGGCCGCGCTTCGACGGCTGAGTCTCGCGCCGACCGCCAGGAGTATCAGCCCGACGCATCGCCGAGCGCCTCCCCGACCCCCGCCCCCGTCAGCGGGGGCGACGAGACTCTCGTCTCTTCCCTGCAGCGCGAGCTCGACGTCGAACGGGAGAACCGGGCAACCCTCGAGCAAGAGATCCAGCGTCTCGTGTCCGCGTCGAGCTCGCCGGAAGAGCTGCATGTTCTCGCGCAGTCCCTCGATGGCGCCCGTGCTCAGATCCTCCTCCTCAACCAGCGGCTGGCCGAGGAGCAGCGCGCCCGTGAGTCGCTGGAGGTTTCGATGGAGCGTGTACGCGATGCTGCGGGCGTCGCGCCTGGACCGGACTGGATGGAGCGCTTCGATGCGACGATGCGAGAACGCCGCGCGCATGCGGAGCGCCTACAGGAGGAGCTGCACAACGCCAACGAATCGATCGTGCAGCTCAAAAGTAAGCTCGAAGCTCAGGGAGAGCGGCCGCCCGAAGCGGGTCCCGTCCCCGACACGCGCGGCCTAGAGGACGAGGTCGTGAAGCTGCGTGAAGCTCTGCGCAACGCGCAGCAAGCGAACGCCGATCTGCGTACGCAATCCGAGCTAGCCGGTCGCCTCGCCGACATGCTGTACAGCCAATCGCGATGATACAGGTGCTGACCGCGACCCGGTGTGAACCGCGACCCATGCGTCGGTCGGCCCCGAGCGGCCCTGAATCGCGGCTGCCGCTCTGCGCACTTCGTACAATCCCCGCAGTGGCCGATGCCTTCGCGGGCCGATACAGAAGAACGTCGGCTCGCGCAGGTCACGCCCTGGAGTCGTCTCCGTGTAGAGATTCGAAGGCCGAAGATCGAGGATGATGAGCGGCTCGAGCTGGAGCCCTAGCCGCGGCGAGCAAGCGCCCGAGCCAATGGGTCTCCGCGCTCTCCTAGACGAGACCGGTACGAACGTGCACGGGTGCCGCTCCTTGCGGAGCGAGGTCCCGCAGCATGACGTAACTGTCGAGGCCGCCGCTCGTCAGCGCCGCGGTTCTCATCGCCGGAGCGCTTCAGGGCCGAAGGCTTTCGGTAGGCGCTTTCGAGGAGGTTCACGCGCAACTGTTGGGCGTTCAGTCCTAGCAACCCGCATACAGCGTGGAACGAAAAAGGCGAGCGATCTTCGTGCGAGCGAATCCAACGCTCGGCGTCGCGAAATAGCTTCCGACCGTTGTTGTCGCGGGCGCAGCGATATCTGCAGAAACAGGTCGCTGCGTCGAGCAACATCGCACAGAGCATCCGGCGTTCGCCCATGGCGATACCGAATCGATCTCCCTGCTCCACCTGCACCGGCAACAAGACCTCCGGAATCGACTCGAAAGCCCTGATCGGCGCGCCTGTGTCGACATCGAATCCCATGGCTCGCGGTGTTCAACCCGGAGCCGCGAGAGAGGTTTCGCAGTTGCGACGACGAAATTCTTTCAGGCAGCCGCTGGCGGACCGGTCAAGCCGCCGCCCTTTTGCTGGTACCAGCGCAACCCCCGAAAAATGTAGTGAAATCCGGAGACCGCAGTGACCACGCCGGTGATACCGAAGAGCGAGCCGAGGTACCTCACGGCCGGTCCTTCGGATCTCCACAGGTTCAGTAGGACGGCACCCAGTGTCACGAGATGCAAGAAGGTCGCCGCCTTGCTGATCGGACTCGGACGAATCTCCATCAGCTGCTGTGTCAGAAGAAAGAGCGAGAGGTACCCGATCAGGATGATCACGTCACGGCTGATGACCACGACGGTCAACCAACGCGGCACCGCGTCCATGAGCGCGAAGACGACGAATCCCGACAGAATCAGCATCTTATCGGCGAGTGGATCCATGTAGGCGCCGAGCGTAGTCCGTGTGTTGGTGATGCGGGCGATGGCTCCGTCGAGCGAATCGGTGATCCCCGCGAGAACGAAGACGGCGAGCGCCGCACCGAAGTCGCTGTCGGCCAGAAAGATCAAGAACACTGGGACCGCGATGATCCGGAGCAGTGTCAGGAAATTCGGAAGATTCAGCACGACGTGGCGGCGCCCATCGAAGCGGCCCCGGCGCTTGGGGCTCC
>JBEVNX010000160.1:0-6501 GCA_040507895.1 Binatia bacterium
CGATCTCACAGCACCTGAAGATCGACTGCCAAGTGCGCTCCGTCGACGTCACGAGCGGAAACGCGAAGGTCGGGTTTCGCTCCATGCCGGGCGTCAAGTCTCCGGGCGATTCCCCCGAGGTCGTGACGGTGAACGGGCTTCACACCAGTGCGCCGTGTCCCTTCTGGGCGGCTACTATCCAGCGACCATCGGCCTGCTCCCGGTCCCTCATCCGACGCCGCCGTCGGTAGAGCCCCTTTCGCTGAGCGCGAGTCGGTATCGGCTTTCCCCGCTACGGAGCGGCGGCTTCGAGCCCGCGGGCCATGTCCGCGACGGCAGGCGATTCGAGGCCGCGCCGTTTGAGCCCGCGTAGCACCGCCTCGCGCAGCTCGTAGGCACCGCTTTGCGGGTCCCGGTAGCGCATCAGGTTGCTCGGCCGCGCATAGGGGTCCTCGTAGATCGCGCGCTCGACTTCCTTCGCCGCTTCGTCGCGACGGCCGAGCACGACGAGCAGGCGGGCGAGGTCCAGCCGCAGCGGCTCGAACGCCGGAGCGCAAAGAATCGCGCGGCGGAGCTCGAGCTCGCGCATGAAGATGCTGCGACAAGCGTAGGCGAGCGTGCGGTGCGCGCCCGCGGCCACGGGCGCCGCCGCGACCGCCGCTGCCGCGAGATCGAAATCCGGCAGGCCGTCGCTGCCTCGATGCCATGCTGCCTTCTCGAGCTCCCGCCAGCCGTAGCGGCTTCCGCTTCGCCACTCGAGCGTGCCCCAATCGACGAGCAAGGCGACGACGGCGAGGCCGGCCACGGCAGCGACCAAGCGCTCGGAGAAGATCGGCGCCGCCGGCGCGGCGGCCTTCTCCGCCTTCGCCGACAGGCTGTCCCTCCAAAGCTCGCCGAGGACGACCGCGAACAGCAGCGCGTTGGACGGGATCCGTAGGCCGAACTCCACCGCCGAGTGAAGCGCCGCGGTGGAAGCAGCTGCGAGGAGGATCGCCCGGCGCCGCGCCGCATCGGCCGGGACCGGGCGAAGCACGCTCGTCAGATAGACGGCGCAGAGCGCTCCCAGCAGCAAAAGGCCGACGAGCCCGGTCTCCTCGACCCATTGTACGTACTCGTTGTGTGCGAATGAGAAGCCGACCGCGAGCAAAGGGTAGCGCTTGTACATCGGGAACACCTCGGACCACGTACCGAAGCCTGCCCCGAACACAGGGAAGTCACGCAGAATGCCGAGGCTCTGGCCCACTGCGACGAGACGGATCTGCATGGTCGCGTCTGCGCGCGCGAGCGCGCCGAGATCGACGTGCGCGGCAGGATGCGCGGCGGCGTCCACGGCAATCCACAAGGCACCGGTGGCCAGCGCGACTAGTACGAGAGCGCCGACGCCGATCCGCACGCGCGCCGCGTAGCGTGGCTCGATCGGCCAGCCGAGGGTCATGACGAGCGGTGCGGCCGCCGCCGCCATCAAGCCGCCCTTGGACCGGGTGCCGACGAGCGTCGCGACGAGGAGCAGCATGAGCACCGCGACTATGACCCGCATGGCAAGACGGCGTGCGCGCGTGCCGCCGGCCCCGACTGCTCGGGGCGATACGAGCGCGCCAAGCGCCAGCGGCCAGCCGAGGTTCATGGCCGTCGCCAAGTGGTTCGGGTTGACGATGGGCCACGACAGGCGCCCGGGAACGCCGGTGCCTTGCTCGGCGGCGAAGGCGTCGTAGAGCTTCGCGTGCCATCCCATCGCGAGGTGGAGCCACGCGACGGCGGCTGTGACGGTTGCCGAGGCGAGGAGCGTCCAGAAGAAGAGCTGGCCACGTCGCGGCAGGGGTGCGGCGGCGACGACCAGGAACACGCTCGCGTATGCGAGGAGGCGCAGGAGCGCGAGGGCCGACGCGTGCGTGTCGAGCGAGAGCGGCAGCCAGCGCGCGGTTTCGCCGAGAAGCGTTTCGTGGAGGCTCGCCGTCCCCGGGCTCAGCGCCGCCAGCACCGCGCCCGGCAGCGGTACGCGCTGCGCGCAGAGATAGGCGACGAGGATGGCAATCGCCGGGCCGAGTGCCCCCAGGCTCGCGCGCAGCCCGCCGATGCCTCGGACGGCGAGCAGCATGCCGAGCAGCAGGAAGGCGCCGACCTCGATCGCCGAGACCGACCAGGCATGCGTCGAGCCGAACGGCAGCGGCGCGAGGATGACGATCGCTGCGGCGAGGAGCGCCGTCGCTACGCCAAAGGTCGACCTACCGCTCACACGGACGAACCAACCCACGGCTAAATCGTGGTTTCATTTGGCTAGCCGGCTGCAAAACGCTCGAGACTCTTCGACTGTATCTGCTCGGCTCCAGCCGTATGCAAAATCATCCATCCGAGGGCGGCGAAAATTTGCGGCATGGGCGTACATGACGGTTTCTTCGTGCAAATCCGTCTTCGATCCGATTGGCACGATGCGAGCAGTTCATACACGAAGAAATATCTGGGTCTGGAGTCAACGATGTTCAGTATCTGGAGAATGCTGGAGAGCGCCTTTTTCGCACTCGTCGATTTCTTTCTCGACGCGTGAGCGTGCCTCATCGAAAGTTTTCGAGCACACCGCTTTCAGGGGATTGCGCGTGTAACGCGCGCAGATAGCCGTGGAGAGCGCGTCAGTCGCGGCTCCTCGCTGCCAATGCAACCCAGTCTCGCGGTCGCAAGAACTTCTCGTGGAGCTCGGACTCGGGCGTGCCGGGCTCGGGCTTCCAGTCGTAACGCCACGCGACGAGTGGCGGCAGCGAGGCGAGGATGGACTCGGTGCGCCCGCCCGATTCGAGCCCGAAGCGCGTGCCGCGGTCGTATATCAAGTTGAACTCGACGTAGCGCCCGCGGCGAAAGAGCTGGAAGGCGCGCTCGCGCTCGCCGTAGCGATGGAGCTTGCGCCGGGCGAGGATCGGCCGGTAGGCGGCGAGGTAGGCCTCGGCGGCGCTCTTCACGAACGCGAACGAGCGCTCGAATCCGCCCTCGTCGAAATCGTCGAAGAAGAGCCCGCCGATGCCGCGCGGCTCGTCGCGGTGCTTCAGGTAGAAGTACTCGTCGCAGGCCTTCTTGAGGCGCGCGTAGAGGTCGGCACCGAAGGGATCGCAGGCGGCCCTGGCGGCCTGGTGCCAGAGAACGGCGTCCTCCTCGAAGCCGTAGTACGGCGTGAGGTCGAATCCACCGCCGAACCACCACACGGGATCGCGCCCCACGGGCGCCGCGAACAAGAGCCGGAAGTTGACGTGGCTCGTCGGTGCATAGGGATTCCGCGGGTGCACGATCAGCGACACGGAGACGGCGTCGTAGCGGGCACCGGCAAGGTCCGGCCGGCGGGCGGTCGCGGCGCCCGGGAGCGTCTGGCCGACGGTGTGCGAGAAGTTGACCACGGCGCGCTCGAGGACGGCGCCGTCGCTCAGCACGCGCGGGCGCGCGAAGCCGCCGCCGCCCGTGTCGAACCGGTCCTCGCGGAAGCGAGCCTCGCCGTCTTCCTCCTCGAGCGCGCGCGTCACGCGGTCTTGGAAATCGAGCAGGAAAGCCTCGACTTCCGCGGTCCGGGGTCGTGCGGGCTCGTCCATCGGCCGGCGATCATACTCGACCGCCGCCCGAGCGTCACGGCGGCTCGAGCCGGTGCCCGGGGGCAGCGGCTTCTCAAATCAATCCGTGGCGAGGTGGTGAGTCGATCCTCGATGAGGAGCACGCGAGACAGAGTCAGCACTCGTCACCGCGTCCCTTGCAGGGGTTGGGCGCTGCCAGTAAGGTCCGCGGGATGGAACGAGACCTCCGCGCCAAGAGCCGCCGGCTCGTCGACGGTCCGGACCGCGCGCCCGCGCGCTCCTACTTCAAGGCGATCGGCCTCACCGATGAGGACCTCAAGAAGCCGCTCGTCGCGGTCGCCAACACCTGGACCGAGGCGATGCCCTGCAACTTCCATCTCCGCCGGCTTTCGGAGCACGTGAAGAACGGCATCCGCGCCGCCGGCGGCACGCCGCTCGAGTTCAACACGATCGCGGTCTCCGACGGCATCAGCATGGGCACCGAGGGCATGAAGACCTCGCTCATCTCGCGCGAGGTGATCGCCGACTCGATCGAGCTCGCCACGCGAGGTTACCTCTTCGACGCCGTCATCGCGATCTCGGGCTGCGACAAGACGATTCCCGGTACCGTGATGGCGCTGGCGAGACTCGATTTGCCGTCCCTCATGCTGTACGGCGGCTCGATCGCGCCGGGGCACTTTCGCGGGAGGAACGTCGCGGTCGGCGACATCTTCGAGGCCGTGGGAGCGCACGCCGCGGGCAAGATCTCGGATGCGGATTTGGCCGAGCTTGAGAACGTCGTCTGCCCCGGGCCGGGTGCATGCGGCGGGCAGTACACGGCGAACACCATGGCGATGGCCTTCGAGATGCTCGGCATCTCGCCGATGGGCGCGAACGGCGTGCCAGCCATGCTCGACGAGAAGGACGGGGTCGCGCACCGCTGCGGGGAGCTCGTCATGGATCTCCTCCGCCGTGGCGTCACCGCGTGCTCGATCATCAACAGGAAGTCGATCGAGAACGCCATCGCCGGCGTCGTCGCCTCCGGCGGCTCGACCAACGGCGTGCTGCACCTCCTCGCCGTGGCCCGCGAGGCGGGCGTGCCGCTCACCATCGACGACTTCGATGCGATCGGCCGCCGCACGCCGCTCATCGTCGATCTCGTGCCGGGCGGAAAGTATGTCGCCACCGATCTCTACTACGCGGGCGGCGTGCCGCTAGTCGCCAAGCGGCTGCTCCAAGCGGGTTTGCTGCATGCGGACGAGAAGACGGTGAGCGGCAAGACGATCGGCGAGGAGGCGCGCGCGGCGAAGGAAGCGCCGGGCCAGCAGGTCGTGACGTCGATCGCCGAGCCGCTCAAGAAGACCGGCGGTCTCGTGATCCTCAGGGGCAACCTCTCCCCCGAGGGCTGCGTGGTGAAGGTGGCTGGCTACGAGCGCCTCAGCCATCGCGGGCCGGCGCGTGTGTTCGAGTGCGAGGAGGATTCGTTCGCGGCGGTGCGCGCCGGGAAGATCAAGCCTGGCGATGTCGTGGTGATCCGCTACGAGGGGCCCAAGGGCGGGCCTGGGATGCGCGAGATGCTCGGCGTCACGGCGGCGCTCGTAGGCGAAGGGCTCGGCGACAAGGTGGCGCTCCTGACCGACGGCCGATTCTCGGGCGCGACGCGCGGGTTCATGGCCGGGCACGTGGCGCCCGAGGCGCAAGTCGGCGGGCCGATCGCCGCGCTGCGCGACGGTGACATCGTGACCCTCGATATCACCGCCCGGCGCCTCGACGTGGAGCTTTCCGACGAGGAGATCAAGCGCCGGCTCGCCGACTGGAAGCCGCCGCCGCCGCGCTACCCGAGCGGGGTGCTGGCGAAGTACGCCCGCCACGTGTCGTCGGCGTCCGAAGGCGCCGTGACTTCGTAGCGGTCCGAGCCTACTGCCGCGCCTGTTCCTGCTCCGGCCCGGGCCCGATCTCGGCGAGCAGCGCGTTGGCGCGGCGCACCAGGTGGGGCTTTCCTTGCTCGATCGCCAGGCGCCGCGCCGTGGTCGCGAGATCGCGGGCGGCGTCCTGCCGACTTTGCGAGGTATAGCAGTCCGCGAGCTCGAGACGCGCTCCGGGCCCCAGCGGATCGAGCTCGATGGCGCGCACGAGCAAGGGCTCAGCCTTGGCGACGTCGCCGCCGAGGAAGCGCGGCAGCTCGAGGTAGAGGCCGCCCAGGGCGGCGAGCGCGTCGGCGTGGTTTGGGTCGATCTCGAGCGCGCGGTCGAGCTCCCTACGCAACGCGGGCAGGTGGTAGGCGTTCTTGAGCCAGCCGTCGGTCTGCAGCTGCCGCCCCCAGTTGGCAAAGAGCGCGAAGTGCGCGTCGGCGTCGCCGTCGTCCTTGCTCACCGCGGCGACCGCGAGGTCCTTTCCGCGCCCGTACCAGTAGAGCTTGGTCGCATCGTCCTCGCTCGATTCACCGGTCTCGAGGCAGCGATACGATTCGCGGATGGTGGCTGCGGCGGTGCCTTCCTTGACGCGGTCCGCGAGCGAGTGCGAGGTCACGGCCGCGGCGGGGCTCGCCAGGAAACCGACCGCGCCGAACGCGACGATGAGCGAAGGAAGTCGCATCGACTCATTCGAAGCTACGCTTGTGAAGAGGGCGGGTAAAGCCATCGTCGCGGTGACCGCTGGCTGGGCGATCGCCGCGGGCTGCTCGCGCCCGTTGCCCGAAGCCGGTAGCCCCGCGGCGGAGCTCTATCGCAGCCGCTGCGGAACCAGCTGCCACGCCGCGGTGGCGCCGCGGAGCATGAAGTACAAGCTCTGGGAAATGGTGCTGCCGCGCATGGAGCGGCGGATCGGCGAAGCGGGAGAGCCGCCGCTCACCGCCGCGGAGCGCGAGTCGATTCGCTCGTATCTGGAGCGCAACGCGGAGCGAGACTAGCGTGTGCCAATTGACGCGGAAGCGGAAGCGGAGTCGGCGAGGCTCGCCTTGGTCCGGACTCGTCGCCGTCCACGGCGGCGAGCCTCGCCG
>JBEVNX010000225.1:0-23993 GCA_040507895.1 Binatia bacterium
TCGGCAAGAGTCTGCTTGAGGCCTCGATCGCGCATCTTGCGTGTCTCCTCCTTCGCGGTGGCGGTCTGGTGCGCGATGGCGTCGAACTCGGAAGCGGACTGCTCCGCCGCATAGACACCCATGAGCTCGAAGAAGCGGTTAGTCGCCGCCTTGTGGAGCGTCAACATGTCGATCGGCACCTTGGCGACGCGGCGCGCGTAAGCGAGCACCTCCTCCTCGAGCCGATCACGCGGGTAGACGCGATTGACGAGCCCGTACTCGAGGGCCTGCGACGCGGTCATCGAATCGCCGGTGAACAGGAACTCCTTGGTGCGCCGCATGCCCATCAGATACGGCCACATGGAGAGCGTCGGGATCACGCCGAGAGTCCTTCCCGCGGGATGGCCGAATTGCGCGTCCTCGGCGGCGAAGACGATGTCGCAATGGCCCGCGAGCTCCGTTGCGCCCGCGAGGCAGTGTCCGTGCACTTGCGCGATCGTCGGCTTCGGCAAACTCCATAAACGCTGCCAGCGCTCGACGAGCCGTCGCATCGCCCAGCGGTCCTCGGTGATCGTGTAGCGTTCGCCGGAGCCTCCGGCCGTGAGGTCGTAACCCGCGCAGAACGACCGGCCGGCGCCTCGGATCACCAGGACGCTGGCCTCGCCGTCGCGCTCGAACTCGCCGAGCGCGGCGTCGAGCTCGGCCAGCAACGCGGGGCTCATCGCGTTGAGCTTTTCGGGGCGATTCAGCGTGATGCGCGCGAGCCGCTCCTCGAGCCTCTCGTAGACAATCGTCTCGTAACCCATCGGTCAGACCTCCGTCGAGCGGCGAGACTAGCCTCGATGTAGGCCGCAAGCCACCGGCCTCCCCCCTTCACGCCATCGCGTGTCGCCAGTAGAATCCAGGATCGTCGTGGGGCTCATCGCGATCCTCGTCGCAGCCTTGACGCTAGCCGCTGGCGTCGGCGTCGCTGGCGAGGGCGACGAGGAGGCGCCCGGTGAACCGGTCAGCGATCTGCATCAGCTTACTTCCGGTGCAGGCGTCGATGCCATGCCGTCCTGGACGCCCGACGGGCGGCGCATCGTCTTTCACGCTCGTCACAAGCCGGAGAGGGCTGGTCTGCTGCCGACGCGCAAGATCTGGGTCGTCGACCGCGACGGCAAGAATGCTCGCAAGCTCTCGGACGGCGCGGGCGACGAATACCACCCGGTCGTTTCTCCGGACGGCACCAAGATCGCGTTCGTGTCCGAGGCCAACGGGTCGCGCGACGTGTGGGTGATGGACGCCGACGGCAAGAACGCGCTGCCGCTGACCGACGATCCCGGGCTCGAGGAGCACCCGACCTGGTCTCCGGACGGCAAGCAGATCGCCTACGTCGCGCTGCCGAAGGACGGCGGCAGCTTCGACCTGTGGATGATGAACGCCGACGGAAGCGGCAAGCGCAAGCTCACCTCTTCAGCCGCCAACGAGGTATTCCCCGCCTGGCAGCCGTCCGGGCGTGTGATCGCCTTCGCCACCGACTTGAACGGCAATTTCGACATCTACGGTCTGTCGATCGCCGACGAGAAGACGTTCCCGGTCGTGACGGGACCGCCGAACGATACGCGGCCGGCCTGGTCGCCCGACGGGACCAAGCTCGCGTTCACGCGCTGGCCCGCGGAGGGCCGCAGCACCGAGGCGACGCTTTGGGTCGCGAACGCTGACGGCAGCGTGCCGACCGAGCTCGCGATCCCCGCCCCGGCCGTGCACCCCGCGTGGGCTCCGGATGGCATGACGCTGGCTTTCCAACGACTCGGAGATGGGAGCTGGAACCTGTGGACCGCTCGGCTCGCCGACAGCGTCGTCAAGGAGGGCCGCTTGCGCGTCGCTCGGCAGGTCCGCGGGACCGCCGGCCAGGACGTCGTCAAGCTCCGACCCTCCGGCTCGCTGTACGGCACGGTCAGCACCGCTCGCTTCCACCTGCGTGCGCCGTACGGGCTCGTCGAGCTACCGCGCCAGATGCTCGCTTCGATCCAGTTCGCGGACCTTGAGAAGGGCACCGCCACGCTGGTGCTCGCCGATGGCGACACGCTGAGCGGGCTGCTCCTGGACGACGAGATCGACGTCGCCACCTCGCGAGGCAAGCAGACGATTCGCAAGGAGAAGATCGAGGCGATCGGCTTTCGCGCCGAGCACGAGGGATCGACCGCGCGAGTCGGGCTCGCGCGCTTCACGATGCGCAACGGGGATGCCTTTAGCGTCGCGGTGCGCACGCGCTCGGTTCGCTTGAAGGTCGGCAGCCAGACTCTCGAGCTACCGCTCGCCGACCTGGCTCGCATAGACTTCGGAGAAGAGGGAAAGAAGACCCAGGTCGTGACTCGCAAGGGAGACACTCTCGGAGGCACTCTCGAGACCGCACAGTTCGACGTCGAGCTGTCGGCGGGAGTGCGACTGACGCTCTATCCCGCGTACGTCCGTACTCTCACTCTCGAGGAGGGTTCACCATGAAGCGCGCCGTACTCGTCCTGCTGTCTCTCTTGACCGCCGGTTGCTTTCGCACGACCGGCCTCAACCGCTACCAGCCGAACATGTACTCCGTCGGCAACGAGATCGGCATGGGACAGGCGATGTCGAAGGAGGTCGAGAAGGAGATGGCGCTCGTTCGCCTCCACCGTCTCACGCAGCTCGTGCAAGGCATCGGGCAGCGTTTGGCCGAGAACGCGGAGAGCCCGGAGTTCAAGCTCTATCCTTACACGTTCAAGGTGGTCGACAGCTCCGAGGTCAACGCCTTCTCGCTGCCGGGAGGGCCGGTGTACGTCAACTTGGGGCTCGTTGAGCTCGCCGAGACCGAAGACGAGCTCGCCGCGGTGATCGCGCACGAGATGGGGCACGTGGCCGCTCGCCACGCCACCGAGCAGATGACGACGCAGGATCTGACACAGCTCGCGCTGATGGTGACGCTGTCGACGGTCGGCCTCCCGCCTTTAGCCATCGAGGGGACGCGCCTCGGCTACGTGCTCGGCATGCTGCGCTACAGCCGCGGTATGGAAACCGAGGCCGACCGCCTCAGTCTCGAGCTCTTGAAGTCGGCCGGGTTCGATCCCCACGCGATGGCGACGATGCTTCAACACATCCAGGACGAACGGCGCGTCGAACCGATGTTACTCGAGCGATTGATGTCGAGCCATCCACTCCCGGACGATCGAGTGGAAGCGGTCGAGGCGGAGCTGCCGAAGGAACCGGAAGATCGCATGTCGCATCCCGCGTCTGCGCCCTTCGAGCGCCTCAAGGTGTTGCTCGTGAAGGATTGAACCGGTGAGATACCTGCTGTGGCTGGCGCTGGCCCTGGCTTCGTGCATGCCCGGGGCGGTTCCGGAGCGTCCCGAGCCCAGCCACCGCCAGCAAAAGCTCCTCCAGGCTTCCTACGACGAGGTTTGGAAGGCAGCGCGCACCACGGTCGACGAAGCTCAGTTGAGCATCACCGACGCCGATGAGTCCGAAGGCGCTCTGCGAGCGAGCATGCGAAGGAGATCACGCTCCGGAGAGGGGCTCGAGCGCGAGCTCTCTCGAGTCGCGGAGCTGAGCAAGGCGCGGCAGCTCGGGCTCGGGCAGCTGGCCGAATACGTCGTGGTGTACACGGTCGAGGTGCGCCGCGCCGAGGACGACCGCACCGGGCTCGACGTGTCCACGGAGATCACCGCCGTGGACCAGCAGATCGTTTTCCTGCCGCCCGGGATCTACCGGGCGATCCCCCGGAACTTCGACGTGCCTTCCAAAGGCGTGCTCGAGCGGCAGTTCGTGGAACAGATCGCCTCCCACCTGCTGTTGAGCGAGGAGATGCTCTATTCACTCGGTGTGCTCGGCCGCGAATGAGGGCTGAACTCCCCGCCAGGGGCGTACGTTGCATCGCGCGGGCCGTTACGGCATCCAACTGGAAGTATGCGCGCTTCGCTCGCCGCGGCGCCGCTCGCCGCCGTTCTGGTAGGCTTGCCGACGGCACGGGCGCAGATGGGTGTGTCTCCGTACCACACCGGGCGCCCCGACACCCGCAATCCCCATGCGAAAGCCCTCGATGGCGACAGTGTGGACGACTGGGCAAAGCGGCTCGAGTCGGACAACGCCCGGGAGCGGCTCCTCGCCGTCGAAGACCTCGGCCAATCCGACGACCCCCACGCGGTGACCTATCTGCTGAAGGCGATGGGCGATCGCGACTTGCGGGTCCAGGCTCGAGCCATCGACTATCTCGGCGCGCACCGGGCCTCCGACGCCACGCCGCTGCTGGTGCAGAAGCTCTATCTGAAGGGTGCGCCGGACGGGCTACGCCAGCACGTGCTCACCGCGCTCGGGCGGATCGGCGACCCGACCGCGAGCCGGCCGATCCTCGACTTCCTGTCGCAGGAGGCCAATCCGAAGCTGCGCGGCACCGGGATCTATGCCCTCGGCGAGATCGGCGATCTGAGCGTTCAGGACGATCTGCGCAAGATCGGCGATCAGGAAATCGACCCGCGACTCAAGAGTTTGGTCGCCGACGCGCTCACCAAGATCGCACGGCCTCCAAAGCAACAGTACGTACCTCCTTCGGCCGACGTCGCCCCGCTCGTGAGGTGACCGCCGAGCCTCTCAGGCGCGAGATGCCGTCCCAATGGTCGGGCCCCGGCATCTCACTCCAGAGCTGTGCCGCTCATGTAGCCTCTTTCAGGAGCTCCTCGGCGATGATCATCTTGCGCACCTCGGTGGTCCCCGCGCCGATCTCGAGTAGCTTGATCGTGCGGTACAGGCGGTTGATCTCAGACTCCCAGATGTAGCCCATGCCGCCGTGGATCTGCACGGCGTGGTCGAGCACGGCGTTCAAGCAGTCGGCGGTGTACATGACGGTAGCCGCCGTCAGCTTGTGGATCGCCCCACGACCGCCCTCGCCCGTTTCGAGGTCGTTGCAGGCCGCGAGGCAGCGGTAGTTGAGCGTGCGCATCGCCTCGATCGCCGTGTACATGTCGGCGAGCCGTGACTGCACCATTTGGAAGCTGCCGATCGGCTTGCCGAACTGCTCGCGTGTCTTGGCGTGCTCGAGCGACAGGGCGAGCGCGCGCTCGGCGATGCCCACGGCGATCGGCGCCACGAGAGCGCGCTCGAGGTCGAGGCCGCTCATCAGCACGCGCCTGCCCTCGTTCTCCTCGCCGACGAGGTTCTCGGCGGGCACGCGGCAGTCGTCGAACACCAGCTCGGCCGTTTGACTGCCGCGGAATCCCATCTTCTCGAGCTTCTGCGCCACCGCAAAGCCAGGCGAGTCGGTCTCGACGAGGAAGGCCGAAATGCCTCGCGCGCCGCGCGACGGCTCGGTCTTGGCGTAGACCAGCGCAAGGTCGGCCACCGGCCCGTTGGTGATGAAGAGCTTACGCCCGTTCAGCAGATAATGATCGCCCTCGCGACGCGCGGTCGTTCGCATCGAGCCGAGCGCGTCGGAGCCCGCTCCCGGCTCGGTGAGCGCCAAACACCCGATCGTCGAGCCGTCACAGAGTCCCGGAAGGTAGCGGTGGCGCTGCGCCTGGTTGCCGTTACGGACCAGATTGTTGAGACAGAGGTTCTCGTGCGCGACCCACGAAAGGGAGAACGCGGCGTTCCATCGCGCAAAGGCCTGCGCCACCAGGCCGCTGGTAAACAGGTCCAGGCCTGCGCCGCCAAGCTCGGCCGGTGCCGTGATGCCGAAGTAGCCCGCCCGACCGAGCCCACGAAACTCCTCGTCCGGCCACCACTCCTCTTCGTCCATGCGCTGAGCGAGCGGGGCCAGCCGCTCGCGGGCGTAGCGATCGGCCCCGTCGAGCGCGGAGCGCTGTTCGTCATCGAGCTCGAAAGCCGTCGGGGCCATCGGACGTACTCAAGCACGGAAATTGACTTCGGGCAAAAACATGATTGAGAAGATGCCGATGCCGATTCGCAAGGTGTTGATCGCCAACCGCGGCGAGATCGCGGTCCGCGTCGCCCACACGCTGCGCACGCTCGGCCTGCAGAGCGTCGTCATCTACCACGCGTCCGATACGCTCAGCCTAGCGGTGCGCGAGGCCGACGAGGCGATCGAGATCCCGGCCGCGACCGGCGTCGCCGCGTACCTCGACGTCGAGGCGATCCTCGCCGCCGCCCGCCGCTCGGGCGCTGACTCGATTCACCCGGGCTACGGCTTCCTCGCCGAGAACGCCGACTTCGCCGCCGCGGTCGACGCCGCGGGCCTGCGCTTCATCGGCCCGCCGCCCGAGGTGATCCGCCTGATGGGGGACAAGATCCGTGCGCGCGAGTGTGTCGCGCAGGCGGGATTTCCGATCACCCCGTCCGCCACCGAGAACGGAACCGCGAGCGAATTCGTCGAGCGGGTTTCCGCGATCGGCTTCCCGGTGCTGATCAAGGCGGCCGCCGGCGGTGGCGGCCGTGGCATGCGCATCGTGCGCTCGGCCGACGCCTTGGAGGGCGAGCTCGAAGCGGCTCGTCGAGAGGCCGAGCGGAGCTTCAAGGATGGCCGCGTCTACGTCGAGCGCTACGTCGAGCGCCCGAGGCACATCGAGGTGCAGGTACTGTCCGATCGTCACGGCACGCACGTCCACTTGGGTGAGCGCGAGTGCTCGGTGCAGCGCCGCTTCCAGAAGCTCATCGAGGAGACGCCGTCCGCCTCGCTCGATCCCGGCGAGCGCGAGCGCCTGTGCGAGACGGCGGTCGGCATCGCACGGGCCGTCGGCTACGTGAACGCCGGCACGGTGGAATTCATCTTCGCACCGTCGGGGGGGTTCCATTTCCTGGAGATGAATACGCGCCTGCAGGTCGAGCATCCCGTCACGGAGATGGTTACCGGCCTCGATCTCGTCGCTGAGCAGATCCGCGTGGCGGACGGAGAGCGCCTGAGCTTTCGCCAGGGCGATCTTCCGTCGCGAGGTCACGCAATCGAATGTCGCATCTGCGCGGAGGACCCGCAGCAAGGTCACACGCCGACCACGGGCGAGGTGGCGCTTCTCCGCCCGCCCACCGGCCCCGGAATTCGGTTCGACAGCGGGCTCTGCTCGGGGCAGCGCATCACCCCGGCCTTCGACTCGATGCTCGCCAAGCTGGTCGCGCATGGTTCGGAACGTGGGCAAGCGATCGCGCGCATGCGCCAGGCGTTGCGCGACCTGGTTCTTCTCGGCGTCGACCACAACGCCGCGTACCTCGAGCGCGTGCTCGCGCATCCGGCCTTCGCCGCGGCGAAGCTACACACGCATTTTCTGGAGGAGCACCGCGAAGAGCTCGCGCTCCCGCAACCGAGCGAAGCGGAGCGCGTCGCCGTCATCGCCAGCGCCGCGCTCGCCACGCGCCGGGCGACGCTCGATGCCCCGGAGCCCTACGCGGCGATGGGCCCCTGGAGGAATTGACGTGAAGCAAGTATTTCACGTCGCCGGCTCGCGCATCGAGGCCTTGCTGATGCCCGTGTCGGAGGGCACCGACCTGGTGCTCGGCGAGCGCCGCCACCGCGTGGCGCTCCGGGCTCTCGGCGACGGCGAATATCGACTCGAGGTGGACGGTGTGGCGCACCGCGTGTGGATCGCAGCTCGCGGCGACGCGATCCACGTGCACGCCTCGGGACGGTCGTGGACGGTCGGAGTCGTCGACGAGCTCGCCGAGACCGCCGCGGCGGGCGGCGGCGCGGCGGACACGGCGGAGGCGCCAATGCCGGGCACGGTGGTGCGAGTCCACGTGGCGCCGGGAGAGCCGGTGAAACGAGGCCAGACTCTGATGGTGATCGAGAGCATGAAGATGGAAACCGCGATCGTCGCCTGGCGGGACGGGGTGGTCGGTGCCGTTCATCGGCCACTCGGTGCGACCTTCGATCGCAAGGCGCCGCTCGTCAGCCTCGAGCCGGAACCAAAGAGCTGAGCGATGCGGCGAATCGAGACCAACCTCGACGTGCACTCCGAGGGCTTCCTCGCCAACCGCGCGCACAACCGCGCGCGCTTGGCCGATTTCCATCGGCTGCAGCTGGAGGCGCGCACGCGCCGGCCCCAGCGCGACCTCGATCGCTTGGCGCGACAGGGAAAGCTCTTCGTGCGCGATCGGCTCGAGCTGCTCCTCGATCCGGGGACGCCGTTCCTGGAGTTTTCCACGCTCGCCGCGAACATGGCGTACGACGGCGAGGTGCCGGGCGCGGGTCAGGTGACCGGCATTGGCATCGTCAGCGGTCGCGAGGTGGTGATTCGTGCCGACGACGCCTCGGTGAAGGGCGGAGCCTGGTATCCGCTCTCGGTCAAGAAGATCGTCCGGGCGCTCGACATCGCGATCGAGAACCGCCTGCCCGTGATCCACATCTGCGACAGCGCGGGCGGGTTCCTGCCGCTGCAGGCGGAGCTGTTCGCCGACCGCTACTACGCGGGACGCATTTTTCGCAACCAGTGCACACTCTCGAAGATGGGGGTGCCACAGGTTTCGATCGTCGTCGGCCACTGCACGGCGGGCGGGGCCTACATCCCCGGCCTCAGCGAATACTCGGTGATCGTGCGCGGCACGGGCGCGATCTTTCTCGGCGGGCCGCCGTTGGTGAAGGCCGCGACCGGCGAGATCGTGACCGCCGACGAGCTCGGCGGCGCCGACCTCCACACGCAGGTGAGCGGCACCGCGGACTATCCCGCAGCGACCGAGCCCGAGGCGATCGCCATGGCGCGCGACATCGTCGCCCTCTGGCGCAGACCGGAGAAGGCAAGGATCGAGCGTCAAGAGCCGGAGCCGCCTTACTACGACCCCGAGGAGCTCTACGGAATCGTCCCGCGCGACGTCAAAGTGCAATTCGACATGCGCGAGATCATCGCGCGCATCGTCGACGGCAGCCGCTTCCACGAGTACCAGCCCGCCTACGGCACGACGCTGGTCTGCGGCTTCGCGCACCTCTGGGGATACCGGTTGGGCATCCTCGCCAACAACGGCGTGCTCTTCAACGACAGCTCGCTCAAGGGCGCGCACTTCATGGATCTCTGCAACCGCAACCGCACGCCGCTGGTGTTCCTGCAGAACATCACCGGTTACATGGTGGGCCGCGAGTACGAGGCGCGCGGCATCACCAAGGACGGCGCCAAGATGATCATGGCGCAGATCGGCTCGGTGGTGCCGAAGTTCACCGTGATCGTGAACGGCTCCTTCGGCGCGGGCAACTACGGCATGTGCGGCCGCGCGTTCGATCCGCGGCTGCTGTTCATGTGGCCACAGGGGCAGATCTCGGTGATGGGCGGCGAGCAGGCTGCTGGCGTGCTCAGCGAGATCAAGGTGAAGCAGCTCGAGCGCGAAGGTCGCACGCTCTCCGCAGCCGAGATCGCTGCCATCCGCGAGCCGATCGTCGAGGAGTACACCCGGCGGTCGAGCGGTTACTACAGCACCTCGGAGCTCTGGGACGACGGCCTACTCGACCCCGTCGACACCCGTAACGCGCTCGGCATCGCCATCACCTGCGCGCTCAATGCGCCGATCGGCGACCCCGGCTACGGCGTGTTCCGGCTGTAGGTTTCGCTACTTGAGCGCGCCGAGCTGGCGGAGAAGCGTAGCGCGGTCCCAGTAGTCGCGCTCGGCGACGATCTTGCCGTCGCGAAGCTCGATATAAGAGATGCCTCGTACCGTCGTTTGCTTGCCCTTCGCCGGCACGCCGAAGATCTCGGTCTCATGCTTGGAGTGCCACGTCCATTCCATGGCCCCACCCTTGTCGTCTCCGGCCCAGTGAGTGACCTCGAAGCTATGCTGACTCGGCCCCTGCGCAAAGCCGCTGAAGAACTTCTGGATGCCGGCGGCCGTGCTCTCCTTGTGCCCGAGGGGCACGTCTTCGAAGTCGACCTGATCGGCGTACATCGACATCGTCTGCGCGATCCCTGCCGGTGTGAACTCCCGGAGCCATCCCTTCGCCCATTGCAAGTTCATCGCACGCCTCCTTCGCGGTCATTGGTCGGAACGGCGCTGCGCTGCGGAAGCCACGTTTAACGTCAGCGCTCCACCTCTGAGGTACGCCGCCCAGAGCACGCTACAATAGCGGCCGTGGTGAGCCAAGCGGGTCGGACGGCGACAGAATCAAGCCCCTGCTCCCAAGGCTGGCGGCGGCGCTTCTCGGCGTTGTGACCATTCCCCTAGCGGTGCATCTCTCGATCCGGCCAATCGGCGCGTTGTCCAACGTGACGGAGAAGTTCCTCTACGAGATGAATAGGTCACGCCGCCGGACTGGCGCCGAATCGGCTGGAGCTTCCGAAACCTCGTCGTCTTTCAGTTCGGGCTGCCTCCTACCGAGCTGATCACGTGGCAAAACCCGTTCGCCGCCATGATGGTCACCAGCGTTCAAAACCGGGGTGCAACCTTGCTCCAGATCGCCGCTTCGGGCTGTGGTGCGCCGGTGTCACGGTGTGGGCACCCCGCCTCGACCGCGACTCCGCGGATCGTCGCTTTCTCCTGTACTGTTTGGCGGCCGCCCTGTCGCTCATCTCGTTTCACACAGTGTACTTGGCCCACGACGCCTTCATGTTCTCGGCGCATGTCTGGCCGTACGGCGTGGCTCCGGGCGTGCTCGCCGGGATGGAGAGCCTCCGGAAGCGACATTTCTTCGCTGCGCTGTGTATCGCCACCGCGGTCGTACTAAGCGCGATACAGCACGTCATTGGCCTACGCATACTTGGAGAGCTGCCCGGAAACACCGGCGCGTCCGTGGCTAGATGCGAACCGCGCGACTGGAAAGATTTGCGCGCTCTGGCTCGTCGAAGAGCACGGGCGGGCCTGTCTCCGTCTGATCGTCCTCCGTCTCGGCCGGCCGCATGCCGGATTGACCTGCCTGGAGGACTGCGACATTGATGCCGGTCATGGTTGGCATCGTCTCGTACGGCTCCTACGTTCCCTATCGACGACTGAAGCGCTCGGCGATCGCGCAAGTATTGGGCGTAGCGGCGGGCAAAGGCGAGCGCTCGGTGGCGAGCTTCGACGAGGACAGCGCCTCGATGGCCGTCGAAGCCGCTCGCGATGCGTTACGCGGAGCTCCCGGCGCGTCGATTCAGGCGCTGCTCTTCGCGACCACTACCCCTCCCTACGGCGAGAAGCTCAACGCCGCCACCATCGGCGCGGCGGCCCAACTACCGGTCGAAATTCGCGCGGCGGATCTCACCGGCTCGACGCGAGCCGGCCTGAGCGCGATTCTCCAGGGCGCCGACAGCGTGCGCGGGGGAGTCAAGCACGCCCTGGCAGCGATCGCGGACTGCCGGCTCGGCGCGCCCGAGGGCAAGGCCGAGCAACAGAACGGCGACGGTGCCGTCGCCTTCGTTCTCGGATCCGAAGGCGTGATCGCGGAGATCGAGGCGACGGCATCGCTGACGCGGGAGTTCCTCGATACGTGGCGCTCTCCCGGAGAGCGCTTTCCGCACACTTGGGAGGAACGCTTCGGTCTCACTCAGGCCTTCGGACCGTTGCTCGGGAAGACCATTCAAACGGTGCTCGGGCAGGCAAAGGTCGCCCCGAAGGACCTCGCCAAAGTGGCGTTCGACGCGCCGAACCCGCGGGCCGTGGACGAGATCGCGCGGGGCATGAATCTCGACGCTTCCCAGGTGGCCGATCCGCTAGCTCTCACCGTCGGTCAAACCGGCGCGGCCCACGCGGGCCTGATGCTCGCCGCGGCCCTGCCCGCGGCCAAGCCGGGAGACCGCATCCTCGTCGCCACGGTCGCAGACGGCGCGGACGCCATCCTCTTCCGCGTCACGGATGCAGCCGCTCGCTTCGCCCAGCCGCGTTCGGTCGGGCGCATGATCGAATCCAAGGGCGACGTCAGCTACGGCAGCTACCTGAAGTGGCGCGAGATCATCCCGACGGAGCCGCCGCGCCGTCCTGATCCCAACCGCCCCGCCGGGCCTCCGATGCTTCGATCCGAGACCTGGAAGTTTGGCCTCGTCGGTACGCGCTGTACGACTTGCGGCACGCCGCAGCTCCCGCCCCAACGGGTCTGCGTGCATTGCCGGGCCTTTGACAAGATGGAGCGCTATCCGTTCGCCGACCGCACGGCCCGCATTGCCACCTACGCGATCGACCGTCTCGCTTATTCGCTGAACCCCCCGACCGTGAACGTCGTGCTCGATTTCGACGGCGGCGGCCGCTTCGTCTGCGAGATGACCGACTGCGAGCCCGAGAAGGTGGCGATCGGAGACCAGGTAGAGATGACGTTCCGAAAGCTCTATACTGCGGGGGGGGTGCACAACTACTTCTGGAAGGCGAGGCCAAAGAGGTAGCGTAGAAAAAGCGGCGGCGCCGCCAAGGCTCAGGAGATCAAAATCATGGCGAGCAAAGGGATCAAGGACCGCGTCGCGATCGTCGGCATGGGATGCACATCTTTCGGCGAACACTGGGACAAGGGCCCCGAGGACCTGCTCGTCGAGGCGGCCTACGAAGCGTATGCGTCGGCTGGCATGGAGCCGAACGGCGTCGACGCGTACTGGCTCGGCACGCTCGGCTCCGGGCTCTCCGGCCTGATGCTCTCCGAACCGCTGAAGATCCAGTACAAGCCGGTCACCCACGTCGAGAACTTCTGCGCCACCGGCTCCGAGGCACTCCGCCAGGCTTGCTATGCCGTCGCTTCCGGCGCCTACGACGTCGCCATGGCAATCGGCGTGGAGAAGCTCAAGGACTCCGGCTTCTCCGGCCTCGTCGGCAACGTGCCGCCGAACGATGGCACGCCGAACACCATGACCGCGCCGGCGTCGTTCTCGATGCTCGCCCCGGCCTACTTCAAGAAGTACGGCCTCGATCCCCAGAAGGGCAAGGAAGTGTTGGCGCGCATCGCGTGGAAGAATCACAAGAACGGCGCCAAGAACCCGAAGGCGCAGTTCCGCAAGGAAGTCCCGATGGAGACGATCCTCAATTCGCCGAAGATCGCCGACCCGCTCGGCATCATGGACTGCTCGGGCGTCTCCGACGGCTCTGCGGCGGCGATCGTGGTTCGCGCCGAGGACGCGCACAAGTACCGGAAGGATCCGATCTACATCAAGGCGCTGTCGTTCGTCGCGGGCCCGGGCGAAGGGCATTCTGCGTCGGACTACGACTTCACGACGTTCCGCGAGGTCGTCGCAACGGCGCGTGACGCCTATCAGCAAGCCGGTATCACCAACCCGCGCCAGCAGATCAGCATGGCTGAGGTGCACGACTGCTTCACCCCGACCGAGCTGGTGCTCTACGAGGACCTCGGCTTCAGCGAGCGAGGCACCGCGTGGAAGGACGTAGTCGAAGGCTTTTTCGATCTCGAGGGCAAGCTGCCCGTCAATCCGGATGGCGGACTCAAGTCGTTCGGCCACCCGATCGGCGCCTCGGGCCTGCGCATGATGTACGAGATGTGGCTGCAGTTACGAGGCGAAGCGGGGCCTCGCCAGATCAGCAACCCGAAGCTCGGCCTCACGCACAACCTGGGTGGAATGCCCGGCCGATGCGTGAGCTTCGTGTCGGTCGTCGGCCGCGACGTCGGATAGACGCGGGCGACCGGAAGGTCAACGGCAAACGCCGCTCTTGCGAGCGGCGGCTGCCACGGCTTCGCCGTTGCGGGTGCCGACGGTCTTGTCGAGCGGGTCAGGCTAGATTCGCTCGGGTACGGGCTCGATCACGATCTCGGCGAGGGTTCGCGCGGCGGCCACCTTCATCTCTTCGTTGACGACCTTCGCGCCGGCATCGAGCGCGCCGCGGAACACTCCGGGGAATGCCAGCACGTTGTTGATCTGATTCAGGAAGTCGCTGCGGCCCGTGGCAACGACCACGGCGCCGGCGGCGCGCGCGAGGTGCGGCATGATCTCCGGCACGGGGTTCGCCATCGCGAAGATGATCGGTTGCGGGTTCATCGAGCGCACCATGTCCTCGCTGACGATGTTCGCCTGCGAGAGCCCGATGAAGACATCCGAGCCCCGTAGCGCATCTGCGAGACTGCCTTTGCGGCCGCGTTTGTTCGTGGTCTCGGCGAGATCCCGCTTGTGGGGGTTCAGGTCGCTGCGGTCACGGTGGACGATGCCCTTGGAGTCGCAAAGAATGATGTCCCCAACTCCGGCCATGTGCCCCAGGTTGCCGAAGCTCTGGATCAGCTTGGCACAGGCGATTGCCGACGCGCCGCTGCCGCTGAATACGATCGTGCATTCCCGTGGATTCTTGCGCGTGACCTTGAGGGCGTTCAGCAGCGCCGCGACGGTGACGATGGCGGTTCCGTGCTGATCGTCGTGGAAGACGGGAATGCCGAGGTCCTGCAGCCGCGCCTCGACGTCGAAGCAACGCGGAGCGGAGATGTCCTCGAGATTGATCCCGCCGAAGACCGGCGCGATGGCCCGTACGATCGCAACGATCTCGTCGACGTCCTGCGTGGCGAGGCAGATCGGGAAGGCGTCCACTCCGGCGAACTCCTTGAACAGCACTGCTTTGCCTTCCATGACCGGAATGGCCGCAGCGGCGCCGAGATTGCCGAGTCCGAGGATGGCCGAGCCGTCGGAGACCACCGCGACCGTGTTCCGCTTGATCGTCAGCTCGAAGACTCGCTCGGGCGCCTTCGCGATCTCGACACAAACCTGCCCCACCCCGGGCGTGTAGGCGAGGCTGAGATCGTGCTTGCTGGCGAGCGAAACCTTGCTCCGCACCCCGAGCTTGCCGTGCAACTGGGCGTGGAGCTCCACCGATTCCTTGTCGTAGTCCGCTTTCATAGGCGAGCCGGCGAGTGTGTCGCTTCACCCGACACGAAGCAAGCCTCGTCCTGCGCGGTCACACGGTGTCCCGAGAGCTCGAATCTGCTATGGCGGAGCGCGTGCCCGAGCCGAGCGCTGTGCCAGCCACCTGGGAAACATACGCAGAGGCGGGACGCATGTTCCTCCACGGAGCGACGGCTCCGAGCGCGACGCGCATCGCCCTCATCGTCGGCACCTGGCTCGTTCTGATGAACCACGGCGACACGATGCTCCAGGGCTCGATTCCGTGGCTGAAGATCGCGCTCGACTACGCCACGCCCTTCGTGGTCGCGAGCTTGGGCTTCCTGGCCGCGCGTCGCCGCGCCAACGTCGAGCGATTGAGCGCGCTGCTGCGAGACCGCCACGACCGCGGGGCTTGAGGTCGTCCGACCTTCGGCCTATATCCCGACCCCCGGACCATGCGCATTGGAGTTCCGAAAGAGACGGCTCCTCGGGAGCGGCGCGTCGCTTTGCTTCCCGACGCGGCCGCGAAGCTCGTCAAGGCCGGGATCGAAGTTGCCGTGGAGCACGGGGCGGGCCGCACCGCGTCGGTCGCGGATGGCGCGTACGGCGAGGCCGGCGCGATGCTGGTCGAGAGTGCAAGCGCTGCCTGCGCCGGGGCCGGCACGGTCGTGAAGGTGCAACCCCCTTCCATCGACGAGATCACCCTCCTCGAGACCGGTGCGGTCCTCGTCAGCCTGCTGCCGCTCATCGACGGGAACGCCGTCCTACAAGCCCTGGCCGCACGGCGGGTCACGGCTCTCGCCCTCGAGCGCGTGCCCCGCATCACCCGCGCCCAGTCGATGGACGTGCTCTCGTCGCAGGCGACCGTGGCCGGGACCAAGGCTGTACTACTCGGCGCCTCGGCGCTGCCGCGCCTGCTCGCGATGATGATTACTGCCGCCGGCAACATCCCTCCCGGAAAAGCCTTCGTGATCGGGGCTGGCGTGGCTGGGCTGCAAGCCGTCGCCACCGCGCGGCGTTTGGGCGCCGTCGTCAGCGCCTTCGATGTGCGGGCGGCGGCGCGCGAGCAGGTGCAGAGCCTCGGCGCTACGTTCGTCGCCGCCGAGCTGGCCTCGGATGCCGCACAGGACAGGGGCGGCTACGCCAAGCCGCAGAGCGAGACCGAGCGCGAGCGCACGCTCGAGGTGCTCGACACCCACTTGAAGGACATGGATCTCGTCATCGCCACCGCAGCGGTCCCGGGAAAGCGAGCTCCGGTGCTCATCACCGATGCGATGGTCAGCCACATGAAGCCCGGCGCGGTGATCGTCGACGTGGCCGCGGAGACCGGCGGAAACTGCGAGCTCACCAAGCCGGGCGAAACCGTCGAAGCGCATGGTGTGACCATCCTCGGGCCGCTGAACCTGCCGAGCACCGCGGCGGTGCACGCGAGTCAGATGTTCAGCCGCAACGTCTCGACCCTCCTCCAGCACCTGGTGAAGGACGGGGAAGTCCGCATCGATCTCGGCGACGAGATCACCGCGGCGATGGCCGTGACGCACGCTGGCGAGCTCAGAATCTGAGCGATGCCCGAGCTGCAGTGGCTCGGCGGGCTGCTATCGGCAAGCCCCGAGGCAAGCCCGAACACCGCGCGGCTAGCGCCCGTTGCGGTTGAGAAGCTGCGTCCCTGGAGGCGGGGCGCCTTCCAATCACGCGCGCGTCGGCGGTGCTCAGCGGCCCGCCGGCGAGACCGGCGGCCGCGGCGGCGGGGGAATCCCTTCCATGCGGATCGGCGGATAGTAGTACCCTTGCTGGCCGAGCGCATCCACCGCTTCCCAGAACTCGGGCGTGGCGGCGAATTGTCCCGTGAGGGCGGAATCGGCGAGCACGATCTTCTGCCGGCGGAAGTTCCAGCTTTCGGGTCGCAACCGGACCGCCGTCTCGAAGTGCCTTGCGGCTGCCTCTCTCTCGCCGAGCTTCGAGAGCCAGATCCCTAGGCGGAAGCTCGCGGCCGCCGTGGAATCGTCGTGCGAGAGACCGCGCAGGCGCCGGCGTACCTCCTCGGGTGGAAGCGCGTGGCGGCTCTGCTTTCCGTGCTCGATCCAGTCGCAGAGCGCGTCGACGTAGAACGACTTGGTGCGCTTGCCCGCTTCGGCCGCGTCGCGGGGGACTTCGAACGTCTGCCGATCCATCCCGCGGAACATATCGCTCGCGCCCGCGGGCTCGGGTGGGCGGGCCATGAACCCGTCCTCGTCGATCCACACCGAGGTCGGCACGTTCACCATCCCGTAGCGTTCGGCGACGATGTGGCGCTCATCGATCAAGCACGGATATTTCGGAGCCGACGCTTTGTCCGACAGCGACCGATCCCAGCCCATGAAGTCGAACAAAGCCTGCGAGAGCTCGGGCGGACGGATGAAGTCCTTGACGGCGGCGCTGCCCGCAGAGTCGAAGGCGACCGCGAGGATCGTGAACCCGCGGTCACGGTAGCGGTCGTAGATCGCCTGCCAGACCGGCAGGTCGTGACGGCAGCCTCACCAAGAGGCCCAACAGAACAGGAACACCTTTCGGCCGCGATAGGCGGAAAGGGAATGCAGCTTTCCGTCGAGATCGGGTAGCGTGAAATCCGGCGCCGCCACGGGACCCGAGCCGCTCGCGACTGCGCCTCGAGCCTCCGGGCCGAAGGACCACGCGCCGTGCTCTCCGTCGTGTACCACGGCCTCGCCGAGGTGAGCCGCAAACGCAGTCAGATCCAGCGCGCGCTTCTCGTCGATCCACTCGCTCTTGCGATTGGCCGGGATCGGCACGCAGACCTCGCCCTGGCAAAGACCTTGCGGCTTCAAATCCCAACCCGTCGCGCTCGCCAGGTCAGCCAGAGGGACCCACAGCCGCTCGCCCTCGGCGCGCGCGCCGTCTACCGTCGTCTCATTGCTTCCGTACAAGATCGTTTGCGACCTCGCAGAATCCCCCAACGGGCGCCTATTCTTAGCAGGCTTCGCTCCAATCGGTCTACGTCATGTACACCCCGCCGTCCACGTTGATGGTCTGTCCCGTGACGTAGCCGTTGCGCGCTAGCATCGCCGCCGCCTCGGCGACTTCCTCGACCGTTCCGAAGCGCCCTTGGGGAATGAGATCCGGCCGCGCACCCGGCGGGATCATGTCGGTGGCGATCAGCGCTGGCGCGATTGCGTTCGCGGTCACACCCTCTTTCGCGAGCACGCGCGCGCACCAGTGCGTGAAGCCGAGCAGACCCGCCTTGGAAGCGGCGTAGTGCGGACCGACGACGCCGCCGACGTGCGCCGCGGCCGACGAAACGTTGATGATCCGACCCCAGCGCCGCGCTCGCATTCCCGGGAGAACCCGCCGAGTGACCAAGAAGGCGGACTTGAGGTTCACTCGCAGGACACCGTCCCAGTCCTCTTCGGTGATCTCGTCGATCGGTTGAACGCGGGCGATCCCGGCGTTGTTGACTAGCACGTCGACCGGGCCGAGCACGCGCTCGACGGTCGTGACGAGGATCGCGACCTCCGCCTCCTCGGCAACGTCGGCCTGCACGGCGGCCGCGCGCCGCCCGAGCGCCTCGATTTCGGCGCACGCCGCTGCGGCTTCCTGGTGCCGGCTGCGGAAGTTCACGGCCACGTCGAGCCCGCTGCGGGCGAGCGCGACGGCGATCGCGCGGCCGATGCCGCGGCTCGCGCCGGTCACCAGGGCGACCTTGCCTCGGAGGTCGTCGGCGATCGTCACCTGTCCGCCGCCGGCCGGGAGATCAATCGGTCTCAGCGCCCTTCTCGCGCGCCGCGACTCGAGCGGCGACCTCGAGCGCCTCGCGCACCTTGGGATCGGTCTTCGCCAACCGCTCGAGCCGGGCCCGCCGCCACGGCTTGGCGATGTATTCGTCCATGAGGATGAAGGCAATCGTGAAGAGGATGAGGAAGATGCCTGCGTTCGAGAAGTTGATTTCCATGGACTTCGCGCCTCCTCACGCTTTCGTGGCTCAGGCGGTCGCGGCACCCGCGCGCGCGGTCTCTCGCGGAATCTCCCGCATGATGAATTTCGGTTTGAAGATCAGGATCAGCACCGGCATCAGTGTCTGTGAAGCGACGAAGCTCACGCCCATCCACATCGCCAGCAAGGCGCCCATCTCGGCGTCGAATCGGATGTTCGACGTCGTCCAGAACATCGTGCTCATGACCATCGTCACGGCGGTGAACGTGACACCCTTGCCCGTCGTGCACAGCGCCGTCTTCACCGCGTCGTAGAGGTTGCCGCTCACGCGAATCTCCTCGATGATGCGGCTGACGATGTAGAGGCCGTAGTCGATGCCGAAGCCGATGCCGACCGTGACCACCGGCAGCGTGTGCAGGTTCACGCCGATGTTGCGCACGCTCATGTAGGCGTTGACGAAGCCGTTCGACACGATCAGCGGCATCAACATGTAGATCCCAGCGGCGAACGACCGATACGTGAAGAGCAGGATGAGGTAGATCGTAACCAGGCCGAGCACGTTCATCAGGATGTCGTTGCGCACGATCTCTTCGTTGGCTGCCGCCGTGACGCCAATCAGCCCTCCGGCGAGGCGGAAGTCCACCTTGTCCGACGGGTACTTCGAGACGTAGTCGCGGCAGCGCTCGATGATGCGTGCCACCGTGTCGCCCTGATGGTTGCGGCAGAAGAAGGTGACGTGCCCGTTGGTGTACGAGGGATCGAGATACTTCGAGGTCTCCGACGGCGGCGAGCCCGCGAAGTAGAAGAAGAACAGATTGGCGATGCGCGCGACCCCCTCCGGGATCACGCCCCAGCGCGGATCGGTGTCGAAAAACACCATGTTGATCGACTTGACGATGTCGGCGAGCGAGAAGCTGTAGCCGATGTCGGGATCGCCATCCACGTAGCGCTGGAAGGATTCCATCGCCTCGAGCGCCTTCGGCTCCTGCAGCGCCTTCTTCTCCCGGCCCTCGACGACGATGATCAACGGCTCGACGCCGCCGAAGAACTGCTGGATCCGCGTGTGCGACTGATTGTAGGGCGAGTCGAGCCAGAGCAGCGGCGAGGCCGACGTCGGGTCGCCGATCGTCAGCCCGCGCAGGAAGATCGCCGACAGGATCGCCACGGAGGCCCAGAAGACGATCGTCACCACGCGTCCTGGCACGGACAGCGTGAGGTCGGTCACCCGGTCCATGAAGCGCTTGAACATCCCCTCTTCGCGTAGAATCACCATCTCCGGCTCCGGCGCGCGCAGATAGTAGTAGACGATGGGATTCAACAGGACCTCCGACACGGTGATCGCGAGGATCCACCAGGAGGCGGTGATCGCCAGCTTCTGCAGCATCACCACCGGGATCAGCAGGATCACCAGCACGCCGAGCGCGTCGGTGACGATGCCGGAGAACGTCGGAACGAACAGCTCGGCGAACGCCGCGACGATCGCTTTGCGCTTGTGCCAATCGTTCTTCTGGTATTCCTCGTAGTACCGATCATGCATCTGGATCGCGTGGCTCACGGCGCGCGCGGTGATGAGGAAAGGTATGACCAGCATCAGCGGGTCGAGCGCGAAGCCGATCATGTTGATGAACCCGAGGCCCCAGATCGCCGCCAGCAAGCCGGTGATCGTCGGTCGCAGCGAGCCCCGCCAATCGTGAAAGTACATCCAGCGCAGCACCCACTCGATGCAGTAGGTGACCACGAGGATCCAGAACACGTCGTTCGAGTAGCGGTAGATCCAGCCGTAGAGGCGCGGCTCGCCGGCCACCCAGATCCGCGTGTTTTCGTCCTGGAACGGCTCGATGACCTTGTGGTTGATGTCGTAGAAGATCTGACGATAGTCGATGCGCCCTTCGTGAAAGTTGGCGCGGATGAGCGCCGCCTTGTCGTCCAGCGAGACGAGGATGCCGTGGATGTTCTCGGAGTAGTGGACGATGTTCTGGATCGAATCGATGTCCTTTTGCGTGACGGGGGGCCGGCGCATGACCGGCGGCGAGGAGATCGAGCCGCCTTGCATCGTCAAGTAGCGAGTCGTGCGGTGGCCGATCGAATCGATCTGATCGTGGTTGACGTCGGGCAGGACGTCCACTACCTGCGTCGCCTTGAAGATCTTGGTGAGCGTTTCCTTGGTGAAGATCGACCCGTCCTTCACCTCGAACATGATCGTGATGTTGTTCGCGCCGCCGAACTGCCTCGAATACTTGTTGTGAACGGCGACGAACGGATGGGTGTAGGGAAGCAGCTCGCCGAAGCTGGTGAACATCTGCAGCTGCGCCGCCTCGTATGCCATGAAGGCGGTGAAGGCGATCGTGACGAGCGATACCCAGGCTCGGTTGTCGATGAGCCAGTCCCCGACCCTGTAGAGGGCGGCCTTCTCTTCCGGCGACGATGTTCCGGTTCCTGACATTTGCTCCCTCCTCATCCGGCCGTCGTGCGTGCCGTCCCCTGGTTCGGACGGAGACACCGCAGAAACGGACGAACCGTCCGCGCTCTAAGACGCGTCGGGCGGACGGGGAGACCGCCCATCGGGGACAACCCGTGCGCGAAGAGTGAGGCTCGCCGCAGACCGTCCATGCGCCCGGAGTTGTGTATACGGCGGGCGGGTGGGCTGTCGAGCCACCGCGCGCGGGCTAGCCCGAGGATCAGTGGAACACGGCGGGCGCTTGCCTCAGCGCCTCGGCGGAGACCTCGGTGGTCGCGCCGGATGCGATCTCGACCTGGACCTTGCGGTAGGTGGCGCCGTACATCGACGCAACCACGTAGCGCCCCGGGGGAAGGGCCAACGTTACGGGCTCCTCGCCGTTTCGCCCGCCCTGATTGGACACGTCGGCGCGCAGCAGCTTCCCCGCCGGATCGTAGAGGTCGTAACTGCGGCGAGGGTTGTTGTATGAGAGGCTGCCCTGGGGACGGACGTCACTGTCGGTCTCGACTCGCAAATACCCGTCGCCGGTCGCCTCGGCGGACGGTCTGGCGCCTGGCGAGACTACCGCCGACGATGGGTTCCAGCCGACGGCGGCGGGAGGCACCTTCGTCGAGCACGACACCGCCAGGAGTCCTGCGAGCAGCGCTGCCGCCGCTCCGCAATGCACCCACCTCATCCGAACTCCTGGTCAGCCGCTCAGCAGCAACCCCTCGACAGAGATGTCCTCGCCGAGATCGTCCCACGAGATGCCCGTGCCGCGCCCTACCAGGCGCCAGTTGCGACGCTGGTCCGGTGTCGCGACGGCGAGACGGGGGAACCACACGAGCGGCACGGACAGCGTGCGCCCATCGGAGAGCGCGACTTCCAGCGTGCGCGCCGTGCAATCGACGCCGACGGCGACCGGCAGCTCGTTCATCGCGTGAAGCCTGCCACGCTGGCTTCCTCAGTCAAGCCGCCGCCCCACGAACGAGAGAGGTGAGCTGCGCGAAGCTCGCCTGGACGGAGCAACTGCGGCTCCGAGATCTCGCCAGCGGCTCGTCCCGCTCCGGCTCAGGATCTCGAAGTGAGCTGCCTGACGATCTCCATCTGTTGGCGTTGCAGGTCGAGCTGCTCGCGCTGGATCGCGACGAAGTCGCGGAGCTCGCTGGTGCGCAGCTCGTCGATCTTCAGATGGAGGCTGCGGATCTGCAGCTCCGCCTTGAGGTTCACCTGATAGTCGAGGTCCGCCTGCAGGCGATCCTTCGTCGCCTGGCGGTTCTGACTCATCATGATGATTGGCGCCTGTATGGCGGCCACGCAGGACAGCCCAAGGTTGAGGAAGATGAAGGGGAACGGATCGAAGGGGTGCCAGATCGACTCGAGGCTGTTGAGCCCCATCCACAGGAAAAGGACGATTCCGAAACAGATGAGGAACGCCCAGCTGCCGCCGAACTGGGCGATGCGATCGGCGAGGCGATCGCCGAACGTGAAGGTCTCCTCCATGAGCTCGTTGACGTTGCGGCTCGCCCGGCGCTCGATGAGCGCGTTCGCGCCGCGCAGCCGGCGCGCGATCTCGCCCATCATCGACAGCGCTGCCTCCGGATTGCGGCGCAGAAACGCTAGCAGGTCGTCCTTGCGAATCTCGATGAGCTCGACGTGCCCTACGGCCTTGGCGCTGGCGGTGCGCGGCAAACCGTCGAGCAGTCCGAGCTCGCCGAAAAACTCGCCGGATTCAAGGGTGGCTAGCACGAGCTCCTCGTTGTCATCGGTCCACACCGAGATTTCGATCCTGCCGTCGCGGATCAAGTACATCGCATCGGGAACGTCGCCATGCCGAAACACCAGGTGCTGGTCATCGCGGGACACCGTTCGGCAGAGTTCGGCGAGCTCCCGTAGATCGTCGCGGTCCAGCGACGAGAAGATCGGAACTCGGTTCAGAGTGTCGACGTCGACCATGAAGGGTCCCTCCGCCCGCGGCGCGACCGCGCACGATTCTGCGACCGTGGTACCAGGCAGTACCAAGAAGAGCCACCAGCGTGCCCCTCGGGCAGAGGAAGCGGGAGCGCTAGCGTAAAGGTCGAATTCGGGGCTATTGCGACGCTGGGTTCGGTCGGCTAGTTCCATGGCAAGCTCAATTCGACAAGCGCCGAGACTTCCATTGATTGTTCCTTCGGCCGTCAAACCTTCTCGACCTCGAGCGATCGCGATCACACTCGCCGCGGCCTCGTGGCTGGTGGTCTGCGGCGGCACGGTCAGCCGCGCCCAAAGCGAAGGGGCGCAACCGGCTGCGACACCCGGCGCGAGCTCGCCCGCCACCTCCACGCCGTGGGACGCGCGCGAGCAACAGTTCGAGATCCTCACGCAAGCAGTGACCGCGCTCTGCCAGGAGATCGCGCGAAACAATGCGCGGTCGGATGAGCTAACGGCGGAGAAAACACGTCTCCGAGCAAAGGTCGCCTCCTTGCGTCGCGAGCTGAGCAGCAGCGAAGACGAAGACGAGCGTCTCAGGAACCGGGCTCAGGCTTTGGAGAAACAGCTTCGCGAGGTCGGCGCAGCGGTGCCAGAAGCTCCCAGCGAACGGCCTCGGGGCAGCGTCGCATCCGCGGAGACGGTGCCACCGACTCGGAGCACCCCGGGTCAACCTGGGGACGGCGCGGTCGCGACCGGCATGCCTCGTTCGGAAGCGGTCGGCGGCGACGGCACCTATCACGTCGTCGCTCCCGGAGATACCCTCTACCGGATCGGAGTGCAGTACCGCATCGACTATCGCGACCTGGCTAGCGCGAACCGCATCCTCGATCCCGAGCACATCGAGATTGGTCAGCGCATCTTCATTCCCAGCGCCAACCGATGAGCGCGTGAGCTTGGCGCGGAGCGTCGGCAAGCCGGTCCCTAGGGCGAGCGGCTCATCTGCATCACCGGGCGCACCTCGATGCTCCCGAGCTTGGCCAGCGGGATTCCCTGCGCGATCTCGAGGGCCTCGTTCATGCCGGCGGCCTCGATCAGGATGA
>JBEVNX010000248.1:0-8828 GCA_040507895.1 Binatia bacterium
TCTTGAAGAAGGGATTGAGCTCCCGCACTCCGAGGCCGCGGCCGAGCAGCGCTTGCTGGCCGCTGGCGTCGACGACGTGACGAGCCTCGACGACCGGCGAGCTTCCGTCCGCGGTGCGGGCGCTCACGCGGAACGGGCCGAGACCGCTGATGGCCTCCACGGTCGTTTCCTCGAGCACTTCCGCGCCCTCGCGTGCAGAATGGCGAAGCAAGAGCGCGTCGAATTCCGAGCGCACGACGTGGAACGCGTGCGGATAGCCGCCGGGGTCCTCGCGGAACCAGAAGCTCCACGGGCGCTTGTTGGAGCCCCAGAGAAACGTACCCCCGGGCTTCTGGACGAAGCCGTGACGCTCGACCTCGCCGAGCACGCCGACGTGCGCGAGGATCGGCAGCGTCGCCGAGAGCAGCGACTCGCCGATGTGGTAGCGAGGAAACCGCTCGCGTTCGAGCACGAGCACGCGGCGGCCGGCACGCGCGAGCAACGTGGCGGCCGTCGAGCCGGCAGGGCCGCCGCCGACGACCACGACGTCGTAGTCCGAATAGCGGGGCGTCATCTCGGAGGCCTCGCTCGAAAGGAGAGGCTCGCGGGCGTGACTCGCCGGACACCCCGAGCGCTGCGGGCCGGGACGCGTCTCAGGAAGCCGCCCGCTTGCGGGCCGCCAAAGCCTGCTCCGCCGTGGGCGCTTCCGCTTTCGGCTCGAGCCCGTACTCGAGAGCTTCGTCGATGGTCTCGACGTAGATGAACGTCATCTCTTTGCGAACGCTCTCGGTGAGCTCCTCGAGATCTTTGGCGTTGCGCTTGGGCAAGATGACCGTAGAAATGCCCGCGCGCTTGGCGGCGAGCACCTTCTCCTTGATGCCGCCGACGGGCAGCACCTTGCCGCGCAAGGTGATCTCGCCGGTCATGGCGATGTCGTGACGCACGATGCGGCCGGTGAGCAGCGAGACGAGTGCGACCGCCATCGCTACGCCCGCCGAAGGCCCGTCCTTCGGGATCGCGCCCGCCGGCACGTGCACATGAAGGTCGCTGTTCTCGAAGAAGTCGGGGGAGATACCGAGCTTCTCGGCGTGCGCGCGGATGAAGGACAGAGCGGCCTGCACCGATTCCTTCATGACTTCGCCGAGGTGACCGGTGAGCGTCAAACCCTTCTTGCCTGCCATCCGCGAGGCTTCGATGAAGAGGATCTCACCGCCGTTCGGCGTCCAGGCAAGGCCGGTGGCGACGCCCGGCTCGTGCACGCGCTCCGCCACCTCGGAGAAGAAGCGCTCCGGTCCGAGGAACTCGTGGACGCGCGCGGCGTCAACCGTCACGCGTCCGGTCCTTCCTTCGGTCACGCCGCGAGCCACCTTGCGGCACACTCGACCGATCTCACGCTCGAGGTTCCTGAGGCCCGCCTCCCGTGTATAGCTGCGGATGATCTCCTGGATGCCCTCGTCGCGGAACTCGATGTTCTCCTCGGTGAGGCCGTTCTCGATCCGTTGCTTGGGGATCAGGTGGCGCCGGGCGATCTCGAGCTTCTCCTCCTCGGTGTAACCCGCGAGCTCGATGACCTCCATGCGGTCGCGCAGCGCGGGCGGCACCGGCTCGAGGTAGTTGGCGGTGGTGATGAACATGACCCTCGAGAGGTCGAACGGCACGTCGAGATAGTGGTCCACGAAAGTGAAGTTTTGCTCTGGGTCGAGGACCTCGAGCAGCGCCGAGGCGGGATCGCCGCGAAAGTCCATCCCGAGCTTGTCGATCTCGTCGAGCATGAAGAGCGGATTGTTGGACTGCGCGTTGCGGATTGCTTGGATGATACGACCCGGCAGCGCGCCGACGTAAGTGCGCCGATGACCGCGGATCTCCGCCTCGTCGCGCACGCCGCCGAGTGAGATCCGCTGGAACTTGCGACCGATTGCCCGGGCGATCGATCGGCCGAGAGACGTCTTGCCGGTCCCCGGAGGGCCTACGAAGCAGAGGATCGGCCCCTTGGGATCCTTCTTGAGCTGGCGCACCGCGAGATACTCGAGGATGCGATCCTTGATCTTCTCGAGGTCGTAATGGTCCTCGTCGAGCACGCCGCGCGCGTGGGGAATCTGGAGATTGTCCTCGGTCGACTTCGCCCACGGCAGATTCACCAGCCACTCGAGGTAGGTGCGCACCACGGTGTGCTCCGCCGATTCGGGCGGAATGATCTTCAGGCGCTCCATCTCGTTGTCGGCCGCCTTGCGAGCTTCCTCCGGCATCCCGGCGTCTTCGATCTTCTTGCGCAACTCCTCGAGCTCCGTGGAGCGCTGGTCGCCCTCGCCGAGCTCCTTCTGAATCGCTTTCATCTGCTGGCGGAGGTAGAACTCCTTCTGATTCTTGTTCAGCTCCGTCTGCACCTGCGACTGGATCTTGTGGCCGAGCTCGAGCAGCTCGATCTCCCGGTTGAGAATCGTCGAGAGCTTCTCGAGCCGGGAACGGACGTCAGTGCTGTTCAGCAGCTCCTGCTTTTCCTCGAGCGAGATGTTGAGGTTCGACGCGACCAGGTCCGTGACTTTCCCCGGATCCTTGATGTTCATCACCACGACTTGGAGCTCGTCGGGCAGGTAGGGGATCATCGATACGAACTTGGCGAACTGATTGACCATGTTCGCCTGCACGGCCTCGAGGTCCTTGGAAGCCTGGTACTGGTCCTGGAGCAGCCGCACGCGCGCTCGGAAGTAGGGCTCGCGCTGCGTGAACTCGGCGACCTCGAGTCGGCGAAGCCCCTGGACGAGGATGCGGATGCTGCCGTCCGGGTACTTGAGCATCTTGAGGATGCGGCCGGCCGTGCCACGCGCAAAGAGGCCGCTCGGGTCGGGCGCTTCCTCTTCGGGATTCTTCTGGGCGATCAGGCCGAGCATGCGCTCGCCGGCGAGGCAGTCTTCGACGAGCTTGAGCGAGCTGCCTCGTGAGATCAGCAGCGGAACGATGGCGGACGGGAAGAGGACGACCCCGCGCAGCGGCAGCAGCGGCAGGGCCTCGGGAACGGCGATGCCGCTGACGTCCTCCTCGAAGCCGTAGAACTTGTGCTCCTTGATCTCTTCGGCGGTGGGCTCTGTGGGGTCTTGAGTGCTCGACATGGCAACCGAACCGCAGGCGAGGCGCGATCGAACGATCCCGCTCAAAACCTAATACACGGGGTGCGGGGTGACAAGGCCGATTCCCGCGAGGCCGCGCTCAGACTGCGTCGATCGCAAGTCGACGCGCAACCGTCACGAAGCCCGTGTGCGCGATCATGCGGTGCTCGGGCCGGATCGAAGCTTCCCGGACGTGCCAGAATCGCTGCAGCATCTCGAAGGTCTCGACGGCGCCGAACGCGGGATGTTCGTGCAGCGCGTCGACGAAGGATTTGACCTGCAACACGGTCGGCACGTAGCCGATCAATATGCCTCCGGAAAGGAGCGCGGCTGCGGCGGAGCCGAGCGCGCGCCAAGGCTCGGGCACGTCGAGCACGATGCGATCGACCTCTGTCTCGTCGATCGATTCGTAGACGTCGCCGAGCTTGAGGGTCCAGGTCGGAGCCTCTCCGAAGAAGCGAGCCACGTTCTTGCGCGCCATCTCGACATGGTCTTCGCGACATTCGTAGGAGACGACCCGGCCGTCGGGGCCCACCGCGCGGAGCAACGCGATCGTCAGCGCGCCGGGGCCGACGCCGGCCTCGATCACCGTGGCGCCGGCGAACACGTCGCCCCACACCAGGATTGCCGCGGCATCCTTCGGGTAGATGACTTGTGCTTGACGAGGCAGGCTCGGCACCAGATCCGCGTAGCCGGGCCGCAGAATCAAGAACGCCTCGTTTGCCGAGTTGCGGACCCGAGAGCCATCGTGGAGGCCGATCAGCGCGTCGCACGCGACGTCCCCGTCGCGCACCCGCAGCTTCGCGCCCGCTCGCAGAGTCCGCAGATAGCGGCGCTGCTTGCGGTCGATGAACAGGACCGAATCGCCCGCGCCGAGCCGGCCGTCGCGACGCCGCATGGCTGCGGTGTGTAGGGGAGGGGTCGATCGATGTAAAGCGCGCCGCCCCGTGGCGATCCGCCCGTACGCCGGCGGCTTCGGCGGAGTGGCAAAGGCGCTCGGCACGCTGGTTTCGGCCACACTGGGCGGCTAGACTCCCTCCAATTATGCACCGTCTCTACGGCTACATGTTGCGCTACCGGTGGCGTTACATGTTCGGGTTCGTGTGCCTGCTTCTCACCGCTTCGGCGGCGATGGTCATCCCGTATGTTCTGAAGCGCGCGGTCGAGGTGATCGAGCACGACCGAGAGCTCAACGGGCTCGGCTTCTTCGTTTCGCTGATCGTCGGATTGGCGATCGTGCAGGGCGTGGCGCGCACGTTCTCGCGGTTCGTCATCTTCAACATCGGCCGCGACATCGAGTACGATCTGCGCAACGATCTGTTCTCGCACCTGCAGACGCTCTCGCCCTCCTTCTACCAGCGCAGCCAGACGGGCGATCTGATGTCGCGCCTGGTGAACGACATCGGCGCGGTGCGCATGATGATCGGACCGGGAATCCTCAACTTCATCAACACGCCGGTCTACTACGTCTATGCGGTCTCGATCATGGTGACGATCAGCGTGCCGCTGACACTCCTGTCGCTCACCGCGTATCCGCTCGTCCTGTGGATCGTGAAGCGGCTGTCGCGGAGCCTCATGGAGCGCACCGTGAAGGTCCAGGAAGGGCTCGCCGCGCTCTCGGCCCGCGCCCAAGAAAACCTCTCCGGTATGACGGTCATCAAGGCCTACGCGCTCGAGGACGCCGAGATCGCGAGCTTCCGGAAGATGAACGCCGAGTTCCAGGAGCAGGGCCTCGCGCTCGCTCGTGTGCGCGGCTTCATCGCGCCGGTCATGAAGATGGTGTCGAGCGCCGGCATCCTCGTCGTCCTGTGGTTCGGCGGCTGGCTCGTCGTTCGCGAGCGGGTCGGCATCGGCGATCTGGTCGCGTTCATCGCCTACCTCCATTTGCTGGCCTGGCCGACGCTGGCTCTCGGCTGGATGCTGTCCATCCTGCAGCGCGGGCGCGCCTCGATGATGCGTCTCGAGCACATCTTCACGGCGCAGCCCGAGATCGTCGGCTGTAGCGACGCCGGCGCCGAAGCGCCGATCGAGCGCGGCGAAATCGAGCTGGACGCTGTGCGCTTCGCCTATCCCGGGCGCAGGAGCCGCGAGGTGTTGTCCGACGTGCGCGTGGAGGTTCCCGCGGGAGCGACCGTAGCGATCGTCGGGAGGACGGGCGCCGGCAAGACCACGCTCGTCAGCCTGTTGCCGCGCCTCTTCGACGCCGCCGCGGGCAGCGTCCGGATCGACGGCCGCGACGTTCGGTCGATCTCGCTGGCCGCGCTGCGCCGCGCCATGGGCGTAGTGCCACAGGATCCATTCCTGTTCTCGACGACCATCCGCGAGAACATCGCCTACGGCCTCGGCGGCAACGGAGACGTCGACGACAAGGTGCGATGGGCCGCGCAGGTCGCCGGCCTCGAGAAGGATCTCGAGGCCTTGCCGCGCGGTCTCGAGACCATGGTCGGAGAGCGCGGCATCACGCTTTCGGGCGGACAGAAGCAGCGCGTCACACTGGCTCGCGCGCTCGCCGTCGATCCCAAGGTGCTGATCTTCGACGACGCGCTGTCGAGCGTCGACAGCGAGACCGAGCGGTGGATTCTCCGCGAGCTTCGCCACACCTTTCCTCACTGCACGCGCCTGGTGATCTCGCACCGGGCGTCGACGGTGCGCGGCGCCGACCGGATCTTGGTGCTCGACGCCGGCCACATCGTCGAGAGCGGCACCCACGAAGACTTGCTCCGCCGGGGCGGGGTCTACGCCGAGATCTTCGAGGAGCAGATGGTCGAGGACCAGCTGGAGGCGCTGTGAGCGACCACGCCGGCGCGGCCGGTCCCATGGATCGCGACGAGATCACCGGGAAAGCCTACGACCTGCGCTTGATGCTGCGGCTGTGGGCCTACGTACGCCCCTACCGCAACACGTTCGGGTTGTCGCTTCTCTGCCTGCTCGCGTCCTCGCTCGCGCTGCTCGCGCAACCTTATCTCCTGAAGATCGCCATCGACCGCTACATGGCGGCGCGAGACCTCGCCGGCCTGTCCGGAATCGCGACGCTGTTCATCGTCGCCGCGCTCGTCGAACTGCTCGCCTTCTACGGCAACTACTATCTCACCATGCTGGTCGCGCAGCGGGCGCTTGCCGATCTGCGCGTCGCGGTGTTCGCGCATCTCCAGCGGTTGCCGATCGCGTACTTCGACCGCAACCCGGTCGGCCGGCTGGTGACGCGCATGACCACGGACGCCGACGTCATCAACGAGATGTTCGCGGCCGGTGCGCTGACGATCGCGATGGACGGCCTGACGCTGCTCGGCATCGTTGCGGTCCTGTTTCACTTGCACCCCAAGCTCGCGCTCGTGACGCTGTCGCTGATGCCGCTGATGGCGATCGCGATCAACTTCTTCCGCGTTCGCGCCCGTCAGTCGTACCGTCTGATCCGCGAGCGCATCGCGCGCATCAACGCTTTTCTCCAGGAGCACATCTCCGGCATGGCGATCGTTCAGCTCTTCGTTCGCGAGGCCCGCACCTTCCGCGAGTTCGATCAGCTGAACGACGCCCACCGCAGGGCCAACCATCTGTCGAACATGTACGAGGCCGCGCTGTTCTCATTCGTCGAGGCGGTGAGCTCGATCTCGATCGCGCTCACCGTCTGGTATGCCAGCGGGCAGATCGTCGCGGGCGCGATCGCCTTCGGCACGCTGGTCGCCTTCGTGGAGTACATCCAGAAGTTCTTCATCCCGATCCGCGACTTCTCGACGAAGTACGCAGTCATGCAATCGGCGATGGCGGCGGCCGAGCGGGTCTTTCAGCTGCTCGACACCCAGGCGCCGAGCGCCGGCGCGCGCCGCCACGCTCCGGCGCGGGTCGCTGGACGAGTGGAGTTCGATTCGGTTTGGTTCTCGTACAAGCGGCCCAAAGACGGGCTCGTCGGTGCCCGGGACTGGGTGCTGCGCGACGTGTCGTTCACGGTAGCTCCCGGGGAAACGGTGGCGATCGTCGGCGCCACCGGCTCGGGCAAGACGACGCTGATCAAGCTCCTCGCCGGCTTCTACGACGTCCAGAAGGGGTCGGTGCGCATCGACGGCGTGGACGTCCGCGAATGGCAGCTCGAGCGGCTGCGGCGCAGCGTGGGCATCGTGCTCCAGGACGTCACGATCTTCTCCGGCGACGTCGCCGCCAACATCACGCTCGGCCGAGAGGAGATCGATCGCCCGAGGCTCGAGGCCGCCGCCCGCGCCGTGCATGCCCATGAATTCATCTCCGAGCTCCCCTCGGGCTACTCGGAGCGCGTGCGTGAGCGGGGCAACAACTTCTCCACCGGGCAGCGCCAGTTGCTGTCGTTCGCACGCGCCCTCGCTCACGATCCCGCGATCCTGGTACTCGACGAGGCGACGTCGAGCGTCGATCCGGAGACCGAGGGGCTGATTCGAGACGCGCTCGAGACTCTGCTCGAGGGGCGCACGGCCATCCTCATCGCGCACCGCCTGTCGACGATCGAGCGCGCGGACCGCATTCTCGTGCTCCATCGCGGAGAAGTTCGCGAGAGCGGCACGCACGCCGAGCTGCTCACCCGCGGCGGCATTTACGCCAAGCTCTACCGGCTGCAATTCGCGGGGCATCCGCCCCGCGAGATCGCCGTGGGCGAAGCCGTGGAGCGATGAAGCGCCGCTCGGTAGCGAGCCGCATCGCGCCGTGGGGCTTGGCCGCGCTCGGCCTGCTGGCGATGGCCGCGACGGGCTGCTCGGTGGGCTACGTTGCCCGTGCCGCGTACGAGGAAGCGCGCATCCTCTGGCGGCGACAAGACATCGACCGCAAGCTTGCCGAGCCCGAGCTGCCGCCGGCCACGAAGCGCAAGCTCGAGCTCGTTCTCGACGTACGCCGGTTCGCGGCGAAGCGCCTCGACCTGCGCATCGGCGGTAGCTTTCGTACGGTCTCCGTCGTGGACCGGCGAGCGATCGTTCAGTTGTTGACGGCCGCGCCCCGCGACCGGCTGGAGCCCTACACGTGGTGGTTTCCGATCGTCGGGCGCGTGCCCTACCGCGGGTTCTTTTCCGAACACGCGGCGGCCGCCCTGGCTGCCGATCTCGAACGGCAGAGCTACGACACGTACGTGCGGCCGGCGATCGCGTTCTCGACGCTCGGCTGGTTCGACGACCCGGTGCCTACTACGCTGCTGAACCACGACGAGGTCACGCTCGCGCAGGTGATCTTTCACGAGCTCTGGCACAACACCCTGTTCCTTCCCGGGGAGACGGCGTTCGACGAATCGACGGCGACGTTCGCGGGGTACCGTGCGGCCATCGAGTTCTTCTGCGACCCCGAGCGCGCGACGCCCGACTCATGCAGGGTGGCCACGGCGGATTGGCAGGACACGCTGACGATCTCGAGATTCTTCGCCACGAGCCTGGCTGCGCTTGGCGCGTTCTACGATACGAAGCCGACGCACGACGTGCTCGAAGAGGGCCGCAGGCGAGCCTTCGCCGAGATCCGCGAGCGCTTCCGCTCGCTCAAGCTTCATCCCGGGCGCTACACCGATTTCGCAGCCGGTCCCATCAACAACGCGAGCCTCCTCCAGGAGCGGATCTATCTGAAGGATCTCGACGTCTTCGATCGGCTGTATCGGGGAGCGGGGAGCCTGCGCCGCGCGCTGGACGAGATCCGCGAAGCGGCCGACCGGGGCGGCGACCCCTTCGATCGGGTGCGCGAAGCAGCGGGAAGGAGCGCGACGCCGACGACGACGGGGTCGGACCCCGCTTCGCGAAGCTAGTT
>JBEVNX010000002.1:0-10928 GCA_040507895.1 Binatia bacterium
TCGTCGACGTGGACGACGAGGCGCGCCGCGTCGCGTGGGCGGTCGTGGGTAGCCAGCAGATGACGCATCACAACGCCTCGGCCCAGGTGTTTGCGGACGGCGCCGCGGGCTGCCGCTTCGTGTGGATCGCCGACCTGTTGCCAAACGAGATCGCGCCTTCGATCGCCGCGATGATCGACCAGGGGATGGTCGTCATCAAGCAGACGCTGGAGCGCGCCGCACGAGAAGCGGCCGCCTAACCTTGATCCGAAATTTGCGTGGGTGGCGTAGGCGTCGGGTGCCCGCGCCGCGCGCAGCGAATGCGGGGCGAAGTCCCGGGGCTGTTTCAGCTTGCACGTTTCGGATGGAGACGATCGCGACCAACGGGAGCCACGAACGCACCTTGGAACGAATGGGTGGGGCGCGCAGCGAGCACGGCGCGAGCTGCGCCGACGACGGGACCCCGTGCGAATTTCGGATCGAGTGAACGCTCTCATCCTCCGGAACCGGGACCGGACCCGGTCGGCCGCGCGACGATCTCCAGGGATCCGATCTCGACGGCGTCCGGAGCGTTGCGGTCGCGCCGCAAGCGAGAGCGTCGGGCCGGATCCCAGAGCCCGGCACGAAGCGTGTAGCGGCCGGGTGCGGCGCCGGAGGGGACGATCACTTCGACGGCGTCGCGAATCCTCTCCCCTGGCTGCCACCGCGAAGTCGGGATCGCGCCGTGCGCGGGCGGGTGGTCGGCTCCGAAGCGCGACCCGCCGGGGCCGAGCGCATGCACGAACACGACGAACTCGCGGCCGAGCGGACGGATGCAGCTCCAGAAGAGCTCGAGGGTGAAATAGCCGCCGGCCTCGACTCGCTCCGGAAGCAGCCCGCGGCCGGCGAGCGCGGCCGGGCCGAGATCGGCCGCGAGCTCGACGGGCGGGTCGAAGCCGCGGCGGATCTCCGTGAGCCGCGTCCGCTCGGCTTCGTCGGAGGCGTGCGCGAGCGCGCGGTCGACACAGAAGGAGCCCTTCTCCACCGCGGCGCAGCGCCGGGATTCGGCGATCGCGAGATCGCCGAGACCGAGCGCATCGAAGCTGAGCACGTTCGTTCGGTGCGCTCCGCCGCCGAAGAACTGCTTGATCCAGAGCACCCGCCCGAGCCGGTAGAGAGGCTCGGGATCGTCCGGGCTCGCGCGCGCGGCGCGGGCGTAGTCGCGCGCCACTTCGTCCCACGGGGTCGAGTCGACCGCGGGGGCGTAGCGCGCGTGCAGGCTGTGGTAGCTGATCCCGACGAAGCCGCGGCGCTCCGCCAGGAGGCCGGCGAGAAGATCGGCCTCTCCTCCCTCGGTCTGCGGCGCGTCGGCCGCGCGCACGAACATCTCGGTCACCGACCAGTCGTAGCGCGGGCTGCCGTCGAGCAGCCGCACGCGCAGATGACGCGCCCGCACCGGCTCGAAATAGAAGGAGACCCGCCCTTGGTCGTCGAGCTTCGGATGCCCGTTCCACCAGTACCAATTGAGGCCGTCGAGACGGCTACGCTCCATCCAGTTCTCTCCGTCGAGCGAGGTCTCGAGCACGGCGGCATTGGGGACATCGCGGATGCGTATGGCCGAGAGCAAGTGAACTTCGTCGATCGAATGGGTTTCCCCGAGATCCACCGAGAGCCAGTCGCCCGCTTCGCGCGGGCGCTTTGTGGACCAGCCGCTCAGCGGGTCGCGGTCGACGAGCGTCGCGAGGTTGTCGCGGTCGGCGATCGCGTCGAGCTTCCAGCGCGCGGGCGAGAGCCAGCCGCCGCCGCCGGTCGGAGGCCGGAAGCCGTAGAAGATCCAGTACGCTCCGGCCTTCAGTCGCCGGAGACCGCCGAGCACGCCGAGCGACCGCGCGAGCTCGGTCGGGTGAGGGATCATCAGGATCTCGTGGGTGATGATCGCCGGAGCGGCCGCGTCGTCGACGGCGTTCAAGTAAGGCATGTGCGGAATGCCGTAGTAATCCGAAACGATGATGCGCTCGCGCGATGCGAGATTGATCGGCAGGGAGATGCGGTTGTGAGCGTAGGCGCGGGTGATCCCCAAGCGATCGAGCGCTGCGATCGCCGCCGGAGCGCCGCCGTCACGCTTCGCCGCGCTCCAGCGCGCGTAGCGAAGGTGATCGTGAACCCCTGGCAGCAGCGCGAAGACGGCGACGGCGATGGCGAGCAGGCGCGAGTGGCCCGCCGCGGTGGCGACGGCGCCGCCGACGAGGATCGGAATGACGGTCGCGAGGGGCATGATGTAGCGCGCGAACATCGGGCTCAGGCCCCATCGGCTTCTCGCGTAGCAAAAGGCGGTCACGACGAAGAGCGCGAGCATGAGCCCCGCCCCCACACGCCGCACCCGCCGCTCGCTCGCGACGCATTGCGTGACGGCGAAGATCACGAGGCCCGCGACCATGATCTGTCCGTAGCGCATCCACACCGCATAGCCGGCTTCGTCCAGCCAGAACTGCGAGTTCGCGGCGGCCAGGCTGCCGGCACTCTCCCAGAAGCCCGACCACGCGGAGGCGATCGAGGCGGGCTGATAGTCGGCGGTCAGAAAATTCCGCACCGTGATCCAGTCGTGGAGAGCGTTCCACGCCCAGAGCGGCGCGCTCCCGATGAGGAATCCGACGACGAGACGCACGCCCGTCGCTCCGAAGGCGCGCCACCGCTCGACGGCGAGAAACGTCAGGGCGACCGCCACTGCGTAATAGAGCCCGAGTTGGTGGCACCACGTCGAAGCGCCGAGTGTGAGCCCGCAGAGCCATGTCCAGTACGGTCTCGCCGGCCGATCGACGAGCTGTCGAAGCGCCGCCAGGCAAGCGATCGACCCGAGCGCTTGGAAGACGGCGTAGGCCGTCAGCGTGTGGTAGCTGTAGTACGCGGAAGGAATCGCGAGGTAGGCGAGCGCGGCGAGGCCCGCGATCTCTCCCCAGAGACGGCGAGCGAACGCGTAGACCGCCGCCGCGCCGCAGACGGCCACGCCGATCGCGACGCAACCGAAGGTCTGCACGGGCTCGGTGCCGAGCGCGTAGAACGGGGCGAGCACGTAGGAGAAGAGCGCTCCGAAGTAGGGCTGTCCCCAATAGAGCACCGGCGTCTCACCGCGAAGCACCGCGAGCGCCTCGAGACCGAGCGGCGCCGGCTCGTAGGGAACGTCCGCCCAGTAACGGGTCTGCAGCACGGCGAGCCGAGAGAGAGAGACGGCGGCCAGGCCGAGGAGAAGCCGCCACCAGGCCCCGGAGCGCGAGCCGAACGCGTTCTCGTCGGCGTTCATCGATGGGCGCGGAGAAACGGGCGTGCGGAGAGGATCGACGGTTTCGGTAAAAGCCGGAAAAGACTCGCGCCGTCAATAGCGACTTGTGGGCGCGTGTCGAACCGCCTTCGCGCCGACTTGTCCGTCCGTGCGATTCTCGCCGCGCGGTCGGCCGATCACGTCCTCCGAGGACCGGCGGCCGCTGTTCGACTCAGATATTTCGGATCCCGCCATCCGCTCAACCGACGTCGAGCGCGAAGAAGCGCTGCCTCGCCGCTTCGTCGGCCGGGAAGCGATCGGGGCCGCCGACCGGCGTGTCGTGCAGCCGCTCCGGGTCGGCGAGCAGGTGCGGGAGCACGCGCGCGCGGCGCGCGTCCGCCTCGGGGCCGATCTCGAGCAGAAGCTCGGTGTACCAGAGGTCACAGCGGTGCACGATGGCGTGGTACGCGTCGTGGGCGGAAGCGTACTCGTGGCCTGCGCGGTTCCAGTCGCTCTCACGGGCGAGCGCATCGGCCAGAACACGTACGTCGCGTAGCGTGAGCGCCATCCCCTGCCCCCACGTCGGATCGCTGGTCGCCGCGGCATCACCCACGAGCGCCACGCCCTCCTTGTACGGGTGCTCGACCCACTCGTCCGTCGCGTCGAACGTGGCGAGCGGCCCCGCCGCTTTCGCCTCCCGGTAGAACGCCTCGGGGAAACCGATGGCGCGCGCCGCGGCGATGAAGCGCGCCACGTGCCCGGCGCCCTGAAGGCGGATCTCGCCGTTCTCGACGTGCTCGCCCACGTAGGCGCGCGCCCGCCCGAGGCCCTGCGGGAAGACGTAGCTCACGCGCCCGCGTTCCAGATCGAGCGCGGAGTGGAGCACGTCGGTCGGAGCGTCCACCCTTTCGAGGTACACGCCAGCGAAGAGCCGCCGTTGGCGGTCGCGCTTCGGCTCGAAGCCGGCCACGCGCCGCAGCGGCGAGCCTCGGCCGTTGGCGACCACGACCATCCGGGCCGCGAGGGACTTTCCGCCGTCGATCTCCACCTCCACGGCCGCGCCTCGTCGAACCGCTCGCGCCGCCGCACCTCGCCGGACCTCCGCGCCCGAGCGCTCGGCCGCGTCGAGCACGGTCTGCTGCATGCTCGGATGATAGAAGCTCAGCAAGCAGTTCCCCGACCCGCTTGCCGCCTCGATGTCTCGGCGCATCACCCGCTCGCCGCGCACGAGGAAATCCCACCAGCGAAGCGGGTTCGCCAGCGGCCGCAAGAGCTCGAGGAGCCCGAGCCGCTCGGCCTCTTCGCATCCCCACGGCACGAGCCCTTCACCGCGCACGCGGTCGCGAAACTCGCGGGTCTTCTCGACGACGAGCACGCGCGCACCGCGCTCGGCCATGACCTTCGCGAGCGCCGCCCCGCCGAGCCCGCCGCCGACTGCGATCAGGTCCCACGAGCGACTCACGTTCTCACCGTCCGGCCAGCTCCAAGGCTTCCGTTCCTAGCGTGTCTCGGTCATCGCGACCAGCGAAGCGGTCTCGCCGAGGATTCCATCCGGGCGAGCCGATCCCCCCGGTTGGCCGCCGTAGGACCGGCGGTACGAGGCCATCCCGCCACGCTTATCCGGCACGGCCGGAGGCTTACTTGCAAAAGGGGTTGGGGATCCGCCACAAAGGATGGAGTGCTCTCCTTACGGGTCGGTTCGCCGCCAAAGTGAGAGAAGGGGTTTTGTCGGGGGTGGTGTACTACTGTGACGGCCTGGTTTCTTGAGAGGCTAGGCAACAAGGACGGGTCGGCGCATCATGGCGCGAGAGCAGCCCCCAGCTCGACCCGCGCGCCAGCTGAGCTTGCGTAAGATTTCTAGAACAACGCCCATGGCGCACCGCTCGGACACGACCTCACCCATCGTCCCAGACGTTGGGGTAGTAGCCGTTACGGATGATTCCTGGAATGGCTGCTGGACCACGCGCCATTTCATCCTCCAGCATCTGGCTCGCTTTTTCCGCGTGGCCTGGCTGGAGCCGACTCGCGGGCAATGGTGGACGCCGACGAGCCGGGCGCGAGCCTTGAAGGCGGATGAGTGGGAGGTCAACACGGTCAAGACCGCGGGCTTGACCGGGGTGATGAAGTGCGAGCCCTTTAGATGGCTCCCGGATTTCTACAAGCCGCAATCGGCGCGCCGTGTTCTACGCTACTTGCGCTACGCGAGAGCGGCTTGGTCTCTGAGAAGATTGGGCTGTACGCGCGTCGTCCTCTACGTGTGGCGCCCCACCTACGTGGATGCGCTCGAAGCCCGGCGGTGGTTCGACGCGGTCGTCTATCACATCGACGACGAGTACACGTTCTCCGAAACCGCCACGCCGATCACCCCGACCGAGCTCCGGCTCATCCGTGAGTCCGATGCCGTCATCGTCCATTCGCCTCAGCTCGCCGAGCGCAAGGGCGGCATCAATCGCCGGACGTTCGTCGTCCCGAACGGGGTCGACTACGATCTCCACGCTCGACGGCACGAGCCGCCGGCGGCCATCAGCGCCCTTCCGCGCCCGCGGATCGGCTACATCGGCGTCGTCAAGAAGCAGCTCGACATCGCGCTGTTGTGCAAGCTCGCGGAGCGAAGCAGCAACTGGTCTTTCGTGCTAGTCGGCCCGCTCGGCAATCTTTCCGGGGTCGAGGCTGACTTTCAGACCCTGACCCATCTGCCCAACGTGCACCTGCTCGGCTACCGGGAGCCGGATGACCTGCCCGCTTACCTGCAAGCCTTCGATGTCTGCATCATGCCGTACAAGGTGAATCACTACACCGACTGCATCTATCCCCTCAAGCTTCACGAATACCTCGCCAGCGGGAAACCCGTCGTCGCGAGCGACATCCGCACGCTCAGAGATTTCTCGCACGTCATCTCCCTCGCATCCGGCGTGGACGGATGGATTGCGGCCATCCAATCGTCTCTGACCGAGGAGGCTCGCTCCGACAAATCCGTGTCGAGCCGACGGGCCATCGCCGCACAGCATGACTGGCGCCTCTTGGCGAGCAAGACGGCGAGCATCATCGCCTCCTTACTCGGGGACGAGGTACGGAATAGGGTGCCGGAAGTGCAACCGGCGATGCCGGCGGCACCGATCGAGCAGACAGTGCCGGAGGCAGTGGTCGACCGCGCGACCGCAGTCAATCGCGCGTGAGGGCGCTTACACGCAACCTGGGGCGAGCACGAGCACGCCCAGTGTGCCCACTCGAGCGTGGCCGCTCGAATCGAGCACACTGCGGATGCACTCGCCCGCTCAAGTTGGTCGCGCTCGTCGCGCGCTGTGCGCGTTGGCAGCGTACCGATCTTCGGCGGGACCTGGTGATGGCGGGTAAGCTGCTCTTGGGACAAACCGACGAGTATCCGTTCTAGCTCGGCGGCGACGCCCAAGGCGAGAACTGGGCGCATCCTTTCAGGCAGCTGCATATCGACCGTGAATCTGAGGCCGCCGCCGCGTCTGGTGTCAACGGTCGATACAGTAAAAGACGTAGTTCCTCTCCCAGGGGTCTGCCTTTATGGTCATTTGGGCGATCCGCGAGTGCTTTGCGCATTCCGCCTCCGCGAGCTCCTGAGCCCGGGCCACGTCCAGCCATTGGGACTCTATGATGACAGATCGCTCATTGGAGCTTACGACGTGCGTTGCACAGCCTTGCATCACAAACAGAGCGATCAGGAGTCTCCGCATTGGACCTGATTCCATCCTTCGCCCTATACTCCGCTTTACCGGTAGCTCCGCGTCGGACCGCGCGAACGGCCGCTCGATCGATAGCTGCTGAAGTGCTGGGTGCCGAGTCTCCGATGTCGAGCTTCCGCGCTGCGGCCGCCCCGCGCGCAGCTTCTCCGGCGGAATGATGAGGGCGTCGACCGGACCCTCGGCGTACGCGTCGACGAGGGCCGGGCGTCCGGACAGCTGCGACAACTCGCCGAAGAAGCCGCCGGGTTCGTGTGTGACGATCGCGTCACGCCGACCCAGCTCGTCGCGCCGACGCACGATGACCTTGCCGCAAGGACGACAATCTGCCCGTGACCGACCTCGCCGATCCTCACGAGGGCGTCGCCGGCAGCGTATGACCGTGGCTCTCCGAAACGGCGGAGCCGATCAACCTCCGCCGGCTCGAGAATCGGGAACATTTGCTCCCGGCGGGACTCGATCACCGAGCGGTTCGGCGCCGGCACCGTCACTCCCTCGAGGTCGTCGCGGGCGGCGGGAGCGTCCCCGAGGCCTCGTGAACATAGCACCAGGTGAAAGCCCCCGGCACGGTACGCATGACCGGATGCCCCGTCGCCTGGAAGTGTCCGGTGGCGTGGCGGTGCGGCGAATCGTCGCAGCACCCGACGTGGCCACACGTCCGACATTCCCGCAGCGCCACCCAGACCGTCCCCTGAGCGGTGCATTCCTCGCATCCGGGCGTTCGAGGCGGCGGGAAATCCGCTGCCGTCAGTGCCTCCAGATGCTCACAGGGTGTCGGCATTTGTTTCCTCCGCGGCTAGATGCTTCTCGCGTTCAACCGCAAACGCGACGGTTAGCGTCTCTGGCATCCTATGCCAAGGGCCTCGATGAACGCGCGAAGCTCTCGTCGCTCACGATCGCAGACCCTCGATGCGAACGGTCCGGATGCGCTCCTTGATCGCCGGGATCAACGGCGGCGCGATGCTCAACGAGCGAAATCCGATCGCCAGAAGGCGCGGCAGCAGCTCTTCGCGACCGGCGAGCTCGCCGCAAAGCGTGAGCGGGAGATCGCGAGCGTCTTCGACGATGATCTCGAGCAGCCGGAGAAGCGCCGCGTGCGCATCCTGGAAGTATCCGTTCACGTTCGGATCGTCGCGGCCGGCCGCGAACGTGTACTGCGTGAGATCGTTCGTGCCGACAGAGAGGAAATCGACGTGCCGCGCGATCGTCGGGATCGCCAGCGCGGCGGCGGGCGTCTCGATCATCGCTCCGAACGGCGGACGGCTCTCGACGCGCAGGGCAGCGCAGAGCTCGTCGAAGAGCTCGCGCGTCATCCGGATGTCGTCTTCGAGCGTGACCATCGGTACGAGCACGCGGAGGTCCTGTGCGCGGGACAAGCGAATGAATGCAGCGAGCTGAGTCCTCAGCAACGCCGGATGCCTCAGCAAGAGCCGGATGCCGCGAAGCCCGAGAGACGGGTTGGCCTCTCTCGGCGGCCGCAGGAAGGCTAGTGCCTTGTCGCCCCCGACGTCGAGAAGGCGGACCGTCAGCGGCTTGTCACGCAAGGGCGAAGCGATCGCCTGCATCTCCTCGAAGAGCTCGTCCTCCGACGGCGGCAGCTCGCGCCCGAGATAGAGCTGCTCGATTCGGAAGAGGCCCACGCCATCAGCGCCGTTGCCGAGGACGAGCTCGACGTCGCCGCGGGTGCCGAGATTCGCCTCGACGCGAACGTGGATTCCATCGAGAGTACGCGCGGCCTGGTGGCACGTGATGTGGCAGCGCGCCAGCCGAGCTCGGTACTGAACCACGCGCTGCTCGAATTCCGCTCGCACCGCCCCGTCGGCCCCGATCACGACGTCGCCGCCGTACGCGTCGACGAGCACGTCGTCGCCTTCGCGCAGGTGCTCGACGATGCCCGAGACCGCGACCGTCGGGATGCTCTTTTCGCGGGCGAGAAGGGCCGCGTGCGAAGCCTGCCCAATCGACTCCACGAGAATCGACGCCACGCGCCGCTCGGAGAGCGCGATCACGTCGGAGGGCAATAGGCGCGACGTCGCGACCACGGCACCTTCCGGCACGCGCGCCAGCCGATACGGACCGTCGCCCTCGAGATGACCCAGGACCTGCCGGCCGAGATCCGCGACGTCGTCCGCCCGCTGTCGGAGCGTCGGATCGGGCAGAACCTCGAATTTCTGCACCCACGATCGGAATACCCGCCGCACGGCTGCGGCGGCATCGAGGTCCGATCCGCGGAGCTCCGCCGCAAGCTCTCCCGATGAGAGGATGCCCTCAAGCATCATCTGGTGGGCGCGGAACACGTCAGCGATTCCGGAGCCGACCTCTCGTTCCAGGCGAACCACTGCTTCGCCGAGGTCGCGGCGCGTGGCCGAGAACGCAGCCTCGATGCGCGCCCATTCGGCGTCGGCGTCACGCGCCGCGGCCGGCTGCGACGGGCGGTGGTACTCGAGGATGTCGCCGATGAGCGCCGCCGTGCCCATACCGAGGCCGGGCGCGATCGGTGAGCCCGTCAGCTTCACTCGACAGCGAGCTCGTCGACGTGCCGCCAGAGCCAGTGTTCCCCGGGCTCCAGCAACCGAATCACCCGATGACGGCTCGAGCGGAAGTGTGCCGTCGCGTGCCCAAACGTCTGCATGGGCGGACTCTACGCCCGGGACGAGTCCGACGTAAGTACCCTTCATGACGGTGGCGACGGCTCGCGGGGCGACGCCAGTCCACTCTCGCCGTTGAGTGCTTCAATCAGCGAGCCATCGAACGGGCGGGCCGTGTGGTGAAGTGAAGGCCAGCAACCGTGCTTCACCGCCAGGCCAGGTCGTGAGATCCACGCCGTACTGCCACTCGCCATCGGCTCCCTTCCTCGGCTCGAGTCGTAGCCATGCGAAGGGCGCCGAAGCGGTGGCTCGCCTCCCGGCTGCTTCGATCAGGTCGGTCACCTCGCGCGCGCCTTTGTGCCCGAGGTATTGCATCACGATCGAATGGAACACGACGGTGGTCACCCCGAGACACGGGCTCGTCAACTTTTTCGCGATCCACGAGGCGGCATCCGCGCGCTCGACAGGGGCAGGCACTCTGCCGGCGACCTCGAGCGCACCCGCAAGTCGCACGACGCGTTCGCGTTGATCGGGCCAGACGTAGGACATCAGCGTCAGTCTCCCCTCCTCGGAGCACGGATCGATCGGGTTCGTGTCGCAACCGGCCCGCTCGACAATCGAGACCTGACCATCGAGCGTCGGGGGCGCTCCCTCGAAGATGTCCTCGAATCGAACCGGTGAGCTTGCATCACCCCACCCCATTCCCAAGCCCTCGTATCGGTAGCAATCCCAGCGCAAGTTCAGTCCTGCCGAGGCGCCGATCTCGAACAACCGAAGCGGCAGTTCCATCATTTCGGCAACCATCAGGAATCCCCCCAGAAGGGCCGCGCATCGACCAACCTCGTTCGTCTGAACTGGGCGGCACACGAGATCGCGGATCCTTTCCCGGTTGCTGACGAGCGCCCTGCGAAAGTCCTCCCACGCCTCTTCCTCGCCGCACACTGCGCCGCCGGCTGATGCGTAGTGGCGTTGGAGATAGGGCACTAACCCCTCGAGCACGACGCGGTGGACGGCTCCGAGGAAGCGGAGTGCTAGCGCAGAGCTCCGCGAACCTCCCTCGTAGCCTTCAAGGATCTGCCAAGTCGCCCCACCGGCTTCACAGTCTCTCGTCGCTTCCTCGAGAAGCCTCCCGTAGAGGGGTGAGCCGAGTCGGTAGCACCAGGCCGCCTGCCTCCTTAGGTGTTCGGCGGCCATACCGCGGGCATCCTTACTCGCGGACGTTGGCTTCTCCCCGATCCGGTCAGAAGCGCCCTATCGTGCTTGGCGTCTCTGTATGCAGGCGGCCGCTTCCGGCTAGCCTAACCTCGAACCGAAATTCGCGTGTGTGGCGTCGGCGTCATCATCCTCGAGTTCGTCAGGTACGGAACGCAAACGATACCAGGCAACGCAGGAACGAAGGCCCGCGCGCCCACGTTC